>JAFGGO010000189.1 GCA_016930515.1 Promethearchaeota archaeon
AAAATAAATACATTACTACAACAAAATAATCCAGTAAATTTTTGGAGTTATTCAATGGATTGCCCAGGGATTCGAACCCAGGACTTATGGAAGGTTAACCATAAAATCAACATGTTCAATAGAGCAATATTCCTTTGAGAATACTATAATTGTTCTAATGAGAAGTATATATCAAGGTATATAAATTTCTAAAAAAAATAACAAGTAATAAAAAGAAAATTAAATTTTCGATGATTTTTTGATTTAGAACTAGATTTATGACCTTTCTAATGATAATAAATGACCATTTGAACGAGATCACTATCCAAATGACAATTTACTTCACTTTTTTTTATAATTGGCATGTATTCATGCAGAAGTTTATAAGGTTTTCTGGTTTTTCAAATTACAAAGGAACTAGGATTAGAATCAATTCTTTATTCAAATAAACCTCATTTAACAAGGTCATTTTCATGGAAACGCATTATATGGGATACGAACTCATCGAAAAAATACAACTAAAAGAGTTGAAGATACAGGACTTAATTCAATCGCATTACGAAAGAATTGAAGAAACCGAGCCTTTAATTCACTCTTTTACGAATATCTCAAAAGATGGTGCCTTAAAAAAAGCCAAGCAACTTGATGATAAGATTAAAACGGCAAAATCCATTGGAAAATTACATGGCTTGCCGATTGCCGTCAAAGATTGTATTTGCGTGAAAAACAGCCCAACAACCTGTGCGTCTCGGATTCTCGAAGGATATCATCCTCCTTTCAACGCAACAGTTGTCGAACGATTGGTAGAACACCAAGACGCAATTTGCATCGGTCGAACAAACATGGACGAATTCGCAATGGGCAGTTCCACTGAGAATAGTTGCTACGGCCCGTCAAAAAATCCTTGGGATCTCGAACGAGTTCCAGGAGGGTCAAGTGGTGGTTCGGGTACGGCACTTGCGGCGGGTCAAACAGTCCTTGCTTTGGGAAGCGATACGGGCGGGAGCGTCAGAAGTCCAGCTGCATACTGCGGAGTCGTTGGATTAAAACCAACTTATGGGAGAGTTTCAAGATATGGACTCGTATCGTACGCAAATTCATTGGAACAAATCGGCCCCATGGCAAAATGCGTTAGGGACTGTGCGTTACTTCTTGAAATTATGGCTGGAAAGGATGAGTTAGATTCAACAACGATGAACACCCCCGTTGATGATTACTCGGAAGAATTAGAACAATCGATCAAGGGAAAAATCTTAGGCGTACCAAAGGAATTCTTTGGAGAAGGAGTCGATCGTCAGGTTAGAGAAAGCGTGATGAAATCGATTGAAGTTTTAAAACAATTAGACGCCAAGACGGTAGAAGTGTCATTTTCCCACCTTGAATATACCATCCCCACTTATTACTTGATCGCAATGAGCGAAGCTAGCTCTAATCTTGCTCGATTCGATGGACTCAGGTTCGGAAAAATGACTGAAAATCTCGAAGGAGACGTTTTCGATGTGTTTAGTCGAACGAGAGGTGAAAAATTCGGACCTGAAGTTCGGAGGAGGATAATGCTAGGCTCGTACGCCTTGTCTGCCGGATATTACGACATGTTCTATATTAAAGCCTTAAAAGTGAGAACGCTCATCAAGAACGATTTTCAAGAAGCATTTAAGAAATGTGACGCTATTGCCTGTCCTACGATGCCCACGACGGCTTTTAAGCTAGGAGAACTATTAGATGACCCTTTGCAGATGTACTTAATGGACGTCCTCACATGTCCAGTAAACTTGGCTGGTTTGCCCGCCTTATCCTTGCCGTGTGGCTTTGATACAAACGCTTTGCCCATAGGGTTTCAATTAATAGGTAATTATTTCGATGAAAGGACAATTCTGAATATTGGATATCAACTGGAGCAAGAACTTGATATTTATCGAAAAACACCACCATTAACGGGAGGAAATATCAAATGAGCAAATACGAAGGAGTTGTTATAGGCTTGGAAGTACATGTCCAGCTTACTGAACTCAAGACAAAGCTTTTTTGTGGGTGTAGCAGCGATTATCGAGGTAAGGAAGCTAACACGCTCGTGTGTCCAATTTGTTTGGGATTGCCAGGTTCGTTACCAGTAACAAACGAAAAAGCCATTGAGTTTGCCACATCCTTGGCCTTGGCGCTAAAGTGCGATATAAATAAGCAATTTTACTTTTTCAGAAAGAATTATTATTATCCCGACTTGCCAAAAGGATTTCAAATCTCTCAATACAACAAGGCGGGAGGGAAAGCGTTCGCCGACGGGGGCGTGGTTAGTATCAGGATTAATGACGACAATAAGGACATTCACCTTAACAGGATCCACTTGGAGGAGGACCCTGCTAGAATCGTACACGAGGGAAGTATAGCAACCTCACCGTATGCCCTTGTAGATTACAATCGTAGTGGAACCACATTAATTGAGATAGTTTCTGAACCCGACATGAGAACTCCCGCAGAAGCTCGAGAATATCTCAAACAATTAATATCACTCGTCCAATACACGGGAATATGCGACCCAGCTCTTGAAGGGGCGTTTCGGGTGGACGCTAATGTGTCGTTCAAGGGAAATGAACGTGCTGAAATAAAAAATATAAACAGCATTCGAGAAGTAGAAGCGGCACTCGAATATGAGATTGGTTTACAAAAAAGAAGGGTTGGAAAAGGAGAAACGCTCAAGCAAGAAACGAAACATTGGGACGGCACGAAAACTATTCCCCTCAGGAGTAAGGAGTTCGAAGCAGATTACAAGTACTTTCCGGAACAAGATCTGGTTCCGTTTGAAATTAATGACTCATACATCGATAAAGCGAGAAAAAAACTCCCAGAAATGCCCGATCAGAGGAAGGTACGGTATCAAGAGGAGTTTCAATTATCAGAGTTTGATGCAGGAATTCTCGTTCTCGACAAGCAAATTGCCGATTTTTTCGAGAAGGGCGTAAAATTAAACGAATCATTTGGACCTGAAGAGTACAAGCTCTATTGCAATTGGTTGATGAACGACATCTCGGGGTGGTTAAACGAAAATACCAAGAAGATCAACGAAACATCGTTAAGACCAAAACAGTTAGTTGATTTGATCAATTTCATAAAGGATGGAAAAATCACGGGAAAAATTGCAAAGACTTTCGTTCCTAAAATGATGGATGGTAACGATATTGAGGAGATAGTGAAAGAGACTGGAAAGCAAGCGATTTCAGACGAATCTGTATTAGAGAAAACCGTATTACAAGTAATTAAGGAGAACCCAAAGATAGTAGAAGATTGCAAGAAAAACATGAAAGCGAAGAAAGCGTTAATAGGAAGAGTCATGGCAAAAACCAAAGGACAAGCAAATCCTCAAAAAACAGAAGAAATCATTGATAGTAAGCTCAAGGAAATGGGCATAATATAATGATAAGAAAAAATAAAACGAGTTAATTTTAATTGCTTGATCTGGGTCGGATATAACCGAAATATGCACCAAAATACCCCATCAAGGCGCATAACATGCCAATATAGTAAAACGGAGAAAATCCGTATGGATATACCTCGACTAGAAATATTTTTGCGAACCGATCCAACAGTTGAAAGATGAGAATTTGGGACACAAAAAAACTCATGAGGGTCAGGGACAAGAACCCTTTTTTAAAGGTAGGATTATCCACCGCCTTATAGTTCTTTCGGCATTGACTCATAAAGGGAATGTTAATGGCGAACACGTAGATGGCGATCAAGATGAACGAGAGGATTTCTATAAAATCATTACCTTTTATGTAGACGAAAACTTGATAAATGATAGTGAATCCGCCAAACATGATTACGAACCATTTCTCCAAGGGCTTGTAACTCTCTTCAAAAAGCTTGACTCTCAACACGTAAGTGAACGCAGACGCTAAAGCCATGAATACAAACGAGGACCGATAGTCAACAATTCTTAACACGATAAAAGATTCGATCGTGAGTGGATCGACCGCTTCCACATCGTTCACGTAATCATACGCTCGTGAAAACGAAATTATCTTGCTTGCGCACGAAAAAATTAATGTTAATAAATAAAAGGTAAATATCACGAATAATATTAAAGTAAACTGGTGTCGCTTTTCCAAGTATTTCTTGAGGATCAAAGCAAGGATGATTAAGGCGATGATGATGACAATCGATTCATACACGATGGCAGAAAGAAGCAAATCTGACTCTGTCATGCTATTACCATGAACATTATATTATTTATATGTTACCTTTTTTCCACTACATAACTATCGAACATGTAAAAAAGAGAAAAAAATGATTATAACAACGGAGTCAACGCTTTCACGGCAGCGTTAAGCTTTAATTTTACGATGCCTAACTTGGCGTCTATACCCGAAATGACCACGATGATGTTGTCCTTGATGTTATCAAATAAAATCCTTCCTTTTTGGCTTTCTACAATTGCTCCGTCAAATGTTCCCTGCTCCAACTCCTTGGATGCTCTCTGAGAGGCTTTCAAGATCAAGGTTACCATTGCCGCAACGCTTTCCTCATCGATCCAACCTGGCAAGGCCCTACCCTTAATTAACCCGAACTTTTCTATGATAGCGGCGCCGTGGACGCCCTTAATGTTCTTGAGCTTGTTTAATATCTCTGTTATTCTGTCTTGACTCATGATAGTTCAATTAAGATAATATACTATTTTGATAGTAATATTGTAAGATCTTATCCTATTTAAGTATGAAGCCTTTAATTGATGATATTGTATATATCGCATTCTTTTTGATCCCAACCTAAATTGATTCTTGTTTCAGGAGTATAATAATTCCGTTTCTCGAAGGATATCAAGCAAGAAGTTATAAAATAAAAAAAAAATAAAAAAAATGCAAATGAAAAATTAGGAAGAACGAGAAAAGTAATTTATATAAAGCTGATATCGTCAAACTCAGAATCCAAATCGCCCGATTCCTTAGCAATGCCGATATCTCTTACGATGCGGTTTAATTCTAATACAGCATCTCTAACAATTTCGCTATTTTTCGCGCCCGTACAGACGATCTTTCCCGTGGAGAATATGAGAAAGACGGTTTTAGGATCTTTCATTCTATAGATAAGCCCTGGAAAAACTTCGGGCTCGTACATGACGTTTTCCATGACGATTGCCGCCATGTTCAAGTCGATGTTCGTGTGCAAGTCTCCGCTCGCCACGATGTTTTGGATGGTAATTTCCGGATTGGAAACCTTGATACCCGCCTTTTTGATGTTCTTGATGGCCTTATCAACCCCTCGGGCGGCCTCGTCTGCCTTGCGCAATCCCGTCACTACCATTTTACCCGTGGAAAAGATGAGAAAAGTTGCTTTTGGATCGTTGATTCTCATGACGAGCCCGGGAAAACGCTCGGGATTGTACTCGGCGTCTCCGTGCTTGCGTGCGATCATGTTGAGATCCATTTTTTCCTCTATTTCTACATTTACAGTTGCTACTACATTTTCGATTTTGTAATCTAACTCGTTTTCAAAATCGTATTCCTCGCTTTCGTTATCTGTAGGTGACATAATTGAGATAAAAAGAATGTAATTTTAATTTCAAAAATTCAGATGCAAATTTTTCTGATACATATTTAAATTTATAAAGGGTATTTAAATCTTTTTTATTTATCCTAAAATTTTTTTAAATCATTTTTAAAAAAATTGCGTTCTAAAAGCAAGTGAATTTTAATACAAAAATGTTGCTCTTGAGCTCCTTTATTTGTTGTTTTTTCTACTTATCTATGTCATGAATCGTTCCTTGAAGCAGATAAGGATAAATAACTAGGCTTGCATCTTTTATATAAAGCTTAATTATATTATCAAGTTTAAAGAAGGGTAATCAAAGTGAAGGACGAGGTAAATAAAGCATATTCCGTGTTCAAGGAGGCCTTCGAAGTTTTGAGCGAGTATTTCGACGAAAAAAGGTCGGACACCGTAGTGGAAAAGAAGGATAAAATAAAGATATCCTTGGCGAAATTTTCGAAAGGCTTGATCGGCAACACGGACAAGATTAATTTCAGGATATTAATTGGCCAGAAAAAGGAGCCGGGAGACTTTATTTACGAGGCGGTCTATTTGAACGATAAAAAGGACCCACGCATTTTTATATATGATGTTGAAAAGGGTAAACCCATTAATACCGTGCTATCTGACTTCAAAGAGGAAGATTGGAACGGCTACAAAAAGTTGGAAAAATTCAAGGATATTAAAAAATTTCTTGAATACGCTTACCAAGAAGGAGTATACTCAGAAGGAAAAAAGGAAAAAAAGGAAGACGCCCTTAACAAGCTCATCAAGGGCTTGAAGAGGTCGCTCGAAGCGATCGAAGCCGACGAGAAGGAGAGGGGGAAAGTTTCTAACGATCGTGTCAAGAAAATAGCAAAAATTATTGCTATCACGGCAGTGACCACGATTGCCACCGCCATGCTAACTCCTGCCGTGGGCGTAATTGCACAAGAGATCGCAACTGGAGGTCAACTCACCGGCGGAGTTGCGCAACAAGCAGGTCAGGCGGCCCTTGAAGGCCTCAAGAACGTGGCTGATCCGCTCAAGTTGGCCAAGAAAGCGGTCACGAAATCTGTCACTAAAGGTGTTGATATAGGTGGAAATCAATAATTTATAATAAATTCAACTAATCCTCTTTTTTTGATTTTCAAAAAACATTGAAAAAATTGTATATTTTTAAAATCTTTATTAACGATTTTTCATTTTTCAAATATAATATAGCTTCAAATTGAAGTTTAGCTTAATATCTGGCGATTTGGGATATATTATCAACGATCAGAAAGAATGGGTTAATAAAATTAATAATAATTAAGATTAGAAATTTAAATACTTCAATTTCATGTGTTTTGTATTTAAATAGGAGATAAAAAGTTAAAACTTGTACAATAGTTTTACCTTTTTTTTTCAACTCTATCTTCATTCTAATTTTAATTCCGAAAAGTAAAATAAGTGGCTACTGCAATAACAATCAGAAGACCCAAAATTCTTTATTTCATCGTCAGCTTTATCAAATAATTCGCCCGCAACACAACATTCCATCTTTTGTTTAGATGGGATTAGAATAAGTTTAATTATTCGCGAATTTTCATCGTTTAGTAAATAATCTATGTGCCAATGTATTTTTTTCATACTGGAAGGTGAAACATGTCGCCTTACCCTACATAGTAAGCTGGAAGCCCCTTTTGTACCCATCGCAGAACCAACATAACAATAATACCCTTTCTGAAAGATTAAATTACCAAGCGAGCCAATCCTGATCTTCTTATCAATATTAAGCTTAATAACTAAAATATAAGCCCCAGGGATTTTTAAAACCTCAGTCGGTATTCTTTTTGAAATTTAAAGGTAGTTTTTCCTTGACTTCGTTGATCATTTTCTTACCGTTGGCGTTAATTTCTTCTAAGATTTCTCGTAAAATAGTATTGACATCCACATCCTCGAGCTGACATGCTACATAAAGTATTGAAACGATCTCTTTAGCTAGGATGCTTATCTTTTTGATGTCATTTATCGGGATCCTAATTCCAAGGGCCTTCAAGTCCTGATGAGTTTCTTTTTCTTGTTGGCGGACTGCGATGAGGACATCGTTTTTATGTCCTTTCCACTCCTCGGATATGGCTCGCACTGAAAGGCGATATTCTTTCGTTGGACTACCAATACCCACCACATCGTTAGCAAAATCGAGCGGTTGGGAGGTTTTTAATGCTTTTAATCCAAATGAACGATTCATTAAATTTGACTTGTTTAATTTATTTTTCACGTGCGAAACTTCGCTGGCGATTTGTTCGATCTTGAGCGAAAGCTTCTCAACTTGGTTCAAAAATAATTCTTTATCAACAAATGCGTCAGTCTCGTTCATTGTTCCAATTCATATGATAAATTCAATGAAATAAATTAAAACCTAACTGTTTATTAAAGTTGTTATTAAAGAAATAATTTACAGATATGAGTAAAAGGTAATATAAGTTCCTTTCAGAAAATAAGTGTTTATCGTTAGAATTAGAATAATTAATCACGACTGTGAATGATATAAAGTTTTGAGAGAAGTTTTAAAAAGGGATTCTTGACCGAAAGGAAATCCAATTCTTCGGGGGTAAAATAACTTAGATAACCCTCTTCTACCAGGTACTGAGTGACAGTTCGGTTATTTTCCTCGATCCGTAATGCAATCTCGTCTTTGAACACACGCTTTGCTTTAGGATCTCCTGCTTCGGTTAGTTTTTTAAGTAATGGAAACGAGAGATTGCGGTGCAACAAGCGCGTGTCGTAATCGTGCTCAACCCAAGCTTGCAAATTTGAACAATGCCCCCAGAATTCCACTTCGGGTGTGAGACCTATTTCGTCTACTGTATTTGCTTCAAGGGAATGGTCAAGTTTACTTTCGGCTTCGTCAATGGATTTGATCTCGTCGTATTCCTTTATTTTTGAAACGGGAATGTTGAGCAACAAGTATTTACATTGACTGAAATGAATTCCGTTCACGTAAATGTTCGTGATGTTCCAATCTAATTGGAGGGTGATGTAATCGTTGACTTTAAAAGTTTTTAATGCATAATTTGAGTTCGGTCTAATTCTTTGTCGCCATTGCGGGCGAATTGAAGGATTATACGGAATTTCAGGAACGGGTATCATATCTAAACCGAGTATTTTTCTCACGAGGTTTTCAAAAACGATCTTGACATTTTCTCCCGTAAGAGAAGACACTTCAACGAAATCAAATATATTATGTCGAGAAATAAAGTCCATGATGGTAAATTTTTGGACCGCCCTATTATCAGAATCGGCTTTTGTTCCTACCAGCAAGATTGGTAGATTGGGATTTGTTTTTCTGAATAAATTCACCCATTCTTCAAGATCGTCGAAAGAAACATATCTTTGATAATCAAATGCGAGGATGGCCCCATCAGCACCATTACAGAGTGTTTCCTGAAAGAAACGCCACCGCTTTTGTCCAGCAAAATCCCAAAAGGCTATCTTTTCTATTTTTCCCTCTATTTCAAGTTCTTTAGAAAAAAAATCAACTCCTATGGTCAAAGATGACGGAGCCCACCTATTCTCAACGAACCTCTTCAGTAGCGTGGTGCGTCCAACGCCTCCAGCGCCACCCAGCAGGATCTTTCTAGCTCGCGTCATATTTGAATTGAGTATTTTTATGAAATAATATATATATTAAATCCTTAATCCTTATGATGAATTAGTTTTTTGTAAAATATAAATGTTATATTCCAATGATGTGATGCGTTTTATCAACACGATATAAATACTTGATTGAAATCTATAAAAAAATATGTGTTCAGTAATGGATCTAGATCACGCCAAGTAATATTAACACAATAAAAAATAAAAATTAGAATTGAAATTTTGGATTTTATTTATGCTCATTCTCATCTTTATGTTCATTACTTTCGTCTTTTTCTTCTAAGTGTTCTGCAATTGAAATTTCTTCCTCCTTATTGTCATCCAATCCATTAATCAATTCCTCTGTTTCAATTCTTGATTGTACTGGAAACTCAGGTGTTTCAATTTCTTCTAGATTCTTTTCAATGGGTTTTATCATCTCTTCTTTTGAAGCTATTGACTGTTTTCTGTTATATTTTCGTATCTCCCACAAGCCAAGCAATACAAATAAGGCTAGAAAAAAGAATAATACGGCGATATTTTTTGCCAGAGTGATGTAATCTTCATTCAAGTAATTTAAAATCGAACCAAAGAATGTTAAAATAGAAGCAGAAGTTCCAAAAATTTCTATGGATAGATTATAGATATCGCCATAAGGGAAATTAACGACAAACTCGTAGGACGCTTTTGAAAAAAGCAACCATATAAACGCAGTGTCCAACCCAAAGCGCTTGAATTTCGAGGCTAAAATTTCGGCTTGTTTTCCTAATAATGTGCTAATTGCATATACAATGATAAATACATCAGCAATTAATAAAGCAATCTCCGTGAGTAAAGATCTTTCAGATCCAGATTCTGGTGATGTAATTGCTAAAAATATTTTTAACACCAGATAGAATGTGTATCCAGCAGCTAAAACCACGAAAATTCCGTACCATGCGTTAAAGGACTTCTTAAACACATAATAAAAACAGAGGACTCCAATACCAATAATAGCCGCACCCACGATTATGTAAGCTACTGTCAAGTAAATTCCCAAATAATATGGTACTTCGTTTTTGAATATAATTTTTTGAACATCTATAACAGGTGCAAAATAGAATAAGACTAATAATACTAATGAAAACGCCAGCCCACCTAAAAATTCAATTGTTCTCGTGAATTTCTTTCCTTTACGTTCTTTCAAGTTTGAGTCTATTTTTTTCGAAGTAAGAATTAAACCGTATAGAATGAACCAAGATGTCATGAACATGTAAGATATAATGGAAAATGCGAATAAAGCCAATAGAAAAACGCTAATAATTAACATTAAGGGTAACGAGGCTAGGAGGAGTAAAAAGACCTTCCAATGGGCGATATCTCTTATGTCTTTTTTCGAGAAAACGGATAATAAAAATAGAAACATGACAAACGCTAGAAAAGGCAAAAATATGATGATTCCAACGATTGGCAAGAAATTAATAGTGATAATTCCTGCGATTAACCACGCAACGAGGACGAGATATCTACGGTTACGCTTTTCTAATAATTTCTTAAGGTTATCAACGATTAGCATGCAAAAATAAACAAAAATGTTATATTTAAAATTTTTTGAAAGCTAAGGATAGTCAATATATATTACATTCAATCTAATAATATTAAATAAAATTTTTTTATTCAAAACAATAGGAATGGAGAAGAAAAAACGCAATAGATAATTAATAAAAAAAAAGGATCATTTATATCTTAAATAAATTGTAGAAAATATTTCTTTGGTGATTTAGATATATATCGATTGGAATAGAGCGGAAAGCAATCCCGAGCAAAAACAGAAAATAGAAGGCAAGTTTTTGCTCGATCTCAGGAGCAAAGTAAATGATCTGGAGCGAGAATTAACCCAAAAGAGAGCAGAATTAGTAAGTGTCATCGAAAACTTGGAATCCAAGACAGATCAGCTTGGAATAACTAATAAAGAGTTAGAACGATACAAACGAGAAGTTTCTAACCTTACTGAAAAACTTACATCTACCGAAACGATCTATTTAGACGAAAAAAACGAAAAGGAGCGTTTAGAATCGGAATTAAACAAACTAGAATTGGAAAAAGCAGAACTCGAAAAAAAAAACTCAGAAATGGAATCCAAGATCAAAGATGCAAACGAAAAAATTAACGAAATGGGGCAAAAAATCTCTGAAAAGGACCAAGAAATAAGCAAGAGGGACCAGCGTATTTCTGAAAAAGAGCGAGAAAAAATGGATTTGAAGTTGGAATTAGAAAAACAATATAAAAACAAGGAAGTCCAATTAAAATCTGAAATGGAAGGAGAAATAGTAACTATGAATCAAAAACTCGCTGAAAAAGACAAACTAATTGCCGATATTAAAGCGAGTATTGAATCGCAATTGTCCGTAAAAAATAAGGAGATTGAAGCAGTGAAAGCCGATTTAAAAGCTAATCTATATGACATTGATAAATTAACGATAAAGAACCAAGAGCTTGAACATAAGATTATAGAATCTCAAAAAGCCTTGGATAAGATGCAAAAAATCAAGGAAACAATAAGTGTTAAGGGATTTTTATCCGATAAAGAGTTAGAAGAGATCCTTAGAAGCGTTTAAGCCGAAGAACATAACGAAATTATTTTTTAACTTATTCTTAGCTATATCAATAAAGAAGAAAGATGGTAAGACTCGAATGGGAGAATAAAGAGAAAATTTCAGAGAATCTTGAGAATTTAATAAACAATAGCGAGTATAAATTTGAGAAAATTAAAGATCCTCTTGGAATCAGGATTTCAGAATCTCTAAATCAAGGCAAGAATTCAGATTCTTGGAGAAATAAATTATTTTGGGACGATAACCTTTCCGTTTTATGCTATTTATTGAAAAAAAATATAGGACAGATTGATCTAATATATATTGACCCCCCTTTCTTTTCGGGTTCTGATTATATTATAAAAATAGAGGACAGTAAGGGTTCAAGCGATTCTTTAGCATATAAAGATCGTTGGAGTAATAATTTCGACGCTTATCTTCAAATGCTATACGAACGCCTCTTCTTGATAAAGCAACTTTTATCTAATCGAGGATTACTATTTGTTCACTTAGATTGGCACGCAAGCCACTATGTCAAGACCATACTGGATGAATTGTTCGAGAACCGTTTCGTGAATAATATCGTCTGGTATTATTACAACAAATATTCTTCAGGAAAGAAAATACTTCCCCGTGCTCACGACGACATTTTGGTATATTCAAAATCGGACAATTATACATTCAACGAGATTCGCGAGCCTCGGAAAAGGCCAAGGAAGCAACTTAAAAGAACGAACGTGAACGGGGTTTTAAAGAACGCTAAAGACAAAAACGGAAAGGTTATTTATCGAGTCGTGAAGGACAAGAAGATCGATGATGTCTGGAAGATTCCTTGCATGCAACCCGCATCGAAAGAATGGACGGGATATCCCACTCAAAAGCACCACGAGCTTTTAGAAAGAATCGTCAAGTTAGGAAGTAACGAAGGCGACTTGATTGCTGATTTTTTTTGTGGTTCTGGTACGACCTTGCTTGCTGCCGAGAAATTAAATAGAAGGTGGATTGGATGTGATAATAACAAATATTCCATACATATTATACTGAAGAGACTAGATACTTTTCAAAAAGATCTAAATGCTCATCCTTACGATTTGTTTACTCGCATGACTCAAGAAAAGAAAGAGGTCCTCAAAACTGGGTTTTTTGCCGAGGAAATATTGATAAAGTCAAAAAAATAAGCTTTAAAAGTTAATCTTCTGCAATTAAAAAACTATTTGTTTAAAAATAAATTAACGACAATATATAGAAAAAATAAGCTATTACTCTCAATGATCCTTAAAAATTATATCGCAAGAATAAAATTAAGATTACATGAACTTTTCAAATTTAAAATATTTCAATTTGCGATAATCGTTCATTTTATTTATATTATTTTTTCGTTCATTCTCTTTTTCATCGGTGGAGAGGTGGATTTTATCGTGTATTACCAAGCAGGAAATAATTTCCTTAGCGATATTATCAATCTTTATAGTTTTCCTTATGTATTTCCTTTTCGATACTTTCCTTTATCAGCTGTTTTATTCGTGCCATTTTCTTTGCTCCCATATGGAATTGCTTTTATTTTATTCACTTTTATAACACTTTTTCTAAATATTTTAATATGTGTCGTGTTATACAAGCTTTACATGTTAATAGTGATAAATCGCACCGAAAAAACAGAAAAGAGATTTTTCGTCTTTATGAGTGTCTATCTCATGAGCTTTCCCGTTGCTTCCAATTATGTCTTAGGGCAGATTAATTTATTTGTTTCCTTACTAGTATTAATCTCTTTATATACATTTATTAAATACGATTCTAAAAACTCTCACATGCTTGGAGGCGTGTTATTGGGAATGAGCGCATTAATTAAACCCATAACTGTTTGCATGATTCCATTTTTAATTCTTGCCCATTACGATCTTTCTAAAAAGAAGATCAGTTTGAGTTTTAAAAAGAGCGTTATTAGAATTATTGGATTTATCATTCCATTGGCGTGTAATCTTATCGTATTTTTCTTGTTCCCCTCTTTGCTTGAAGATTTTGTGAGTACAAATTTTACCAGCAAATATGCCATTACGGCTAATCCCTCGTTTAGCGTAACTAAATTATTCACGAACTTTTTCTTGTTTTATGATATTAATTTCGACCAGTTAGTTATATTCCTGTGTGTTCTAATTATCATTGGACTTCTTGCGTTTATAATTTACATTTTGAAAGTACCAGGCAAAAATACTATTGTTTACGGATATTTACTGGGAATGATAGTCATGTTTCTATCCTATTTCGACTCTTGGGATCATCATTTAGTAGTATTTACACCTATACTCATATTAATAATGATAAATTTTCCCGAAAATTCTAAAACAACAAAAATATATCTTAAACCAGGGTTTTTTGCCCTATCCTTCTTGAACTTGATAGGATTTGGCGTTTGGTTCCTTATTTACGAATATTTTCCTTATAATTTCGTGAGTACAATATTTTTATTCTGGATATTATTTGGACTTGGAAAACACATAGTATCAGAAAACCTAAAAGGTGATAACATCAATCATGAAAACGATGAATTGTAAAAATATAAAGATTCTCACGAAATTATGGAATTACAAGATTTTTCGTATCGCAATCGTGATTAATTTCATTTATTTCTTGATTGCTTGCGTGCTCGTCTTTTTTGACATTCAAAATGATTTTTCTATTTACTACAAAGCAGGAAAAGTATTTATTCAGGATATCTCTAATTTATACGATCAATCAAACTATATCGTTAACGATAAGCAATGGGATTTCAGGTATTTCCCCTTGTCGTGCCTTTTTTTTATTCCTTTCACCCTTTTAGATCCAAAAATGGCCTTTGTTCTTTTTAATGTGTTAAATTTAATCTTGAATTACATGACATGTATTGTATTATACAAATTGATAGAATTAATTCGAGGCGAAGGTCATGAGTTAGACAATAAAAGAATCGCAATTTATATCTCCATTTATTTAGTCAGTGCGCTTCACGTGTTTAATTATATCCTTGGACAAATCAATCTCATCGTCTCTATTCTTGTCTTGTTATCACTTTATGTGATGCTTAAGCGTGAAGAACTCAAATGGCAATTATTAGGAGCTTTCATTTTAGGAATAACCACCATCGTAAAACCCATTACAATCTTAATCCTTCCTTTTTTATTCTTCATCCATTTCAACAAAAAAACAAAAAGAATTGAATATTTTCTTAAAAGTACAATATCAAGGATATCCGGATTTTTAATTCCTCTTTTAATGAATATTATAGTGTTTTTAGTTTTTCCCTCAACTTGGAATGGTTTTTTAGATACGAATTTATCGGGTTCAAATCCCGTGGATATTAACTTTTCATTCAGTGTTACCAAGCTTATCGTGAATTTCTTCTACATTTATTTTGGTACTTTTAACCAATTCTTAATAATAATAATAGTTTTACTTGTCGTAATATCCATAGCCTTTATATTCTACATTTTAGGCAATCAAGAAAAAGAATTCTTGATTTATGGATATATTTTTGGATCATTGGTCATGCTATTAGCCTATTTTGACTCGTGGAATCATCATTTATTAGTGTTTACACCATTGTTGATTCTCGCCATGTTTAACTTGCCAAAAGAATCCAAAATAACAAAAAATTACATAAAACCCGAGTTTTTTATCTTGAGCTTTCTTGATTTACCTTTTTTGGGTCTTTGGTACCTCACAAAAGATTTCTTCCCCTTCAATTTTGCGTTTACAATTGTTTTAATTTTAATTTTTTACGGCGTGTGCGTATATTGCTTGAATATCTATAATAATAACACGAAATACAATAGAATGTGAATAGAAAATGGAAATAGTACCTGCAATTGATATAAGTGATGGTAAATGCGTGCGCTTGTATAAAGGCGTGAAAGGCACGGAAACGACATATTTTGAAGATCCAATCGATGCGTTGGAGTTTTGGCTTTCTAATGGCGCTAAGCGCTTACATTTCGTGGATCTGGATGGTGCGTGGGGATCCAATAAAAATGTGGAACTACTCAAGAGAATGTTAAAGATAGCTTCAAATAAAGTAAAAGTACAAATTGGAGGAGGAATTAGAAGCTACGAAACTGCGATTGGGCTCGTTGAACAAGGGGCAGACCGAGTAATTCTAGGAACATTCGCCGTAAAAGAACCAAGCGTGATAAAAAAGTTAAAGGAATCAATTGGATCCGAAAGAATAATTGTAGCATTGGACTACAAGCAGGGAAAGATTGCAACGCATGGTTGGAAAGAACAAACGACCCTTGATCCTTTTATATTTGGGAAAACTATAGAAGATTTGGGCGCGGGATACATCCTTTTTTCTTCTGTTGAGGCAGACGGGGCTTTCACGGGACCTGACTTGAAAAATATTAAAAAAATGGTGTCTGCAGTAAACATTCCCGTCTATGCCGCTGGCGGGGTTAGAAACGAGAATGATATTAAAGAGCTCGCAAAAATTGGTATCTATGGTGTAATAGTTGGAAAAGCCTTTTATGAGAAAAAATTACCGATTTCCATAATCAACGCTTCCTTCGACTAGTCAATAAAAATAAATAGAAAGAATCAAAATACTAAGTATCAACAATCCATTTTTACATCTTACCATGGACCAATTTCTTTACGACTTACTAGTATTCTTTGCACCAGCTTTCTTATTGGGGATCCTTCATACAGCAATTCCCTGCGAAGATAAGGCCATTTTCTTTTTCTGGTCTTTCGGTATTTCGAAAACGCCGAAAAAAAGCTTATTTATCCTCTCATTTTATGGATTCGGAGTCATGAGTTCTAATATGGCCATAGCCATAATAGGCATTTTAATAACACATTCACCGCGCCTACTAGTTCCAGATTTTAGCTTGGATCCCTATCAATTTAGCTTTTTAGGAGGGTTAACATCGTTAATCGCTGCAATAATCCTCTTTTTCGTTATTAATTATTCGAATTACACGGAAAAAATCCATTCTAGGTTTAAAAATGAGATTTCAAAGCTTCATTGGGATAAAAATAGAACCCCATTTCTCTTTGGAATGGTCGTGGGTTTCGCGCCATGTATCTTTGAATTCTTTATTTACGCTAATGTCATAACACTTTCATTATCTTACGATATATTCATGGGCATTATCTATCTTTTCTACTTTTGGTTGGGTACATTTACGGGATTATTTTTGATCGCACTTGCTAAAATGGGCACTTCACAAATTTTTCATCCTAATATAAAACAGAAAAAGACGATATTCATAATTATGATCTTCATCATTATCGTTTTTAATATCATCGTTATAATTGCCAGTTTATTTAGGATAAACATTTATCCTTCATTTAATAGTTGACAATTGAAGACCAAGTATAAAGCAAAAGGGCGAAAATTTCAAATAATTTTCCAAAACTTCATTAATTTTTAAAAGGTTTAAAAATTAATCACATAAGAATTGTACTACAAAAGTATTATAATTTGAATTTATATTATACATATTAACAGAAGTAAAAAAACTAAATCGGGTTTGTGAGAACGAATACAATGAAATGTTTATTTTGTGAATCGGAAAAAATCGATTTCACGTGCGAAAGATGTAAATCCAGTTTCTGTATTAATCACATTGCAACTACCGAGCAGTGGGAATGCAAGAAACACGAAATTACCATGAGTAAGGCGAAAGCTGTAGAACAAGCATACAAATGCACGGTAGTTGAAAATAGTGTTTGTCCTGAATGTAAAGGCTTATTAAAACTTGAACGATTATCCTCGGGGCAGTATTATTTTGAATGCACGGATCCAAAATGTGCTTGGAACTCGTACTTGAAAACACCCGGATTATTCTTCCCAACGAAGGAAAAACTTGTAAGAGAAGGTCAAAGGTATCAACTCCTCAAAGGATTTAAAATGTGCGGCAGGCGATTAAAAGAAAACGAGGGAAAAGATGTCTGCCCCAAATGTTTTTTAGACTTGTTAAAAAGAAGTCCAGTAACGAATTTTGACACGATTAAAAGTTCGTTTAATATTCCCGCTCAAGATTTCACGAAACTCATAGAGGAATACCTCGAAGAAGAGCGAATTTATGGAATAATCGATCAAGTTCACCAGATTTTTTATTACATTTCGGATGAGGTGCGCGAAAAGATATTATCGAAATTTCACGACGAAGGCTTGATTAAAGTTAAAGACCTTGGGACCATGCTAGATATGAGCACGCAAATCACGCTTAAAATCATCTACAAACTCATCCGAAAGTACCAGATCAAAGGTTCTTTTTCCCAAGACAAGGAAATATATTATACTCAGAAATATATCACTTCGACTTTTATAAAAAAAATCAACGAAAAAGGAAGGATAAGGCTTGATTTTCTTGCTCGCGAGTTTAACATCCCAGAAGCCCAAGTAAAGTCTTTTTGCGTGAACTTGATGAGGACTAACGAAATTAACGCGTTTTTTGCTGATAAAGGAAACGAAATAATTACGGCAAGTACAATCTCAAACGAAATTAAAGCCTACGCAAAGGATAGTGGCGTATTTGAGCTTTCTAAACTCGCACAGAAGTTAAAAATAGCCGTTGAGTTGGCGAGAAAAAGCCTCCATAACCTTATCAAAAAAGGTTCAATCAAGGGAATTTTTACCCAAAGACGAGAATTTGCAACGGAAAAATACCTTCAAGAAAAGATCAAGGAGCTTGCAAAAGCGTACCGTACTATGCCATTAAAGGAGCTTTCTAACCGATTGGGCGTTACTGAAACAAGTATCGAAGAGCTGTTAGCTAAACTTATTGGTAAGGGAGAGATCGATGGATATATCGACATGCATAAAAGATTATTCGTTGCCTATTCCGTTTCGGCATATCGACAAGAAGACCTTCAAAATCTCCCAAAACAAGCAGAACCCATAGTAAAGAAAGATGATGTAGAAGTCGTGAGAGAATACGATTTTATTGGAGGTCAATTGCATTTCAAGGTCGTTGTAAGAAATAACGGTAACATGGCAATTCATAGTGTAAAAGTTATTCTCGATGTTCCTACGAGTTATAAGCTTAAAGAACCTCTCATCAACATACCTGTTATCGAACCAGCAAACTCCCGAGGGGTTGATTTCTATTTAGAACCTCACGAATGTGGTATATCATCCATTGGTGGGACCGTGATTTACAAGACTGCAAGGGGAGACTCTCGAACAATTCATGTTCAGAAAAAGGAAGTCCAGATCAAGTGTCCTCTTGTTTGTACTTCCTTATCAACCATAGAAGATTGCCAACTTTCGATTCAGACACTACCTAATGACGCTCGTGCATTTTTGATTGCAGACCTGGATCCTCGTCTTGCATTCAGAGCAGCAATCAGATCCCTTAAAAATTTCGAAACATCCATGGTAACGAGCCATGAAACTGGCGAGGTATCGAAATCTTACGAGGGTGAAGCGTGGTTCTGTTCAGAAGCGAAGGTTACTGGTGGAAGGATAATAACGAGAGCTTATGTTTCGGAAGCAAACCAATCTCTCGAAGTTAGAGTATGGTGCGCAAATCCTGGCCAACTTACAGGGTTTTTAGCGAAAGTAATAGAACTTTTATTCGAACAAATCAATATCATCCGAAAAATTCGTTCCGATGAGAGAGAAAAAACAATAGATGTCATGGCCATCACGCAAAATTTAGCTGAGGTTAGCGATTATTGCATGCTCAGGTGGAAGGCTCAAAACATTAGAAATAAATTACACGACACCTTCGTACGCTTAAGAAAAATGATAGGGGATAACGAACCCGTCCTATCACGAATGGAGTATTGGCTTTCATCGCTCAACAAATACGAGAAAGACGAAAATATCTCCGAAGAGGAAGCAGACAAGCTCGTTAACGATGTAGAACAATTTAAAAATGTTCTAGCCCGTTCGCTTAAAATATAATATCCTTTTTTTAATTGTACTTTCAATCATTTTTATATTTATTAAACACATATAGTGATATATATACGAAAAATATGAGAAATGGATCATGCCAGTTATCAGCATATCAATAAACGAGAGCCTAAAAAAATTCATTAACAAGCTTGTTACCAAAAACAAGTACGAAAACAAGTCAAAATTGATTCGGGACGCCCTATTGCGATTAATGTCAACGATGGACGCTTCTAATCCCTTGTCGGATTCTTCGGTGATTTCTTACGACATAGATCACAAAATATTAGGAAATTCTATTGTTGTAATTCCGAACGAGCCTCAGATTAAAAAAAAGCTAAATAAAATCGAAATGGATTACAACGAGCAGATAATAAGCAAGAATCAGCATTTTTACAAGGACGGTCAGGTCATCTTCTACTTCTTTGAAGGCACTATCCAAGAATTCCAAAAGATGGTAGTGGAGATTAACTCAATTAAAGAGGTAAAGAATTTCAGATATCTCATTATTAATTAAGAACATTCTAAAATATCTTGTGTTGCTCTGGTTATCAAAGATTACATTTAAATTAGGGATTTATTGAGTTAGAAGTAAAGTTTATTATAGGATCATTCAATTTATAATCCAACAAATTATTCCTAAAGCGAATAAGGATGGCAAAACAAAAGTATGGAAAAGGTGCTCAATCAAGCAATAAAGGTGGTTCGGTAACTTCAAAATCAGCTGGTGCTCCAATTAAAGGAGGGAAGATAAAAGCCAGCCATATATTAGTAAATACGCTCAGTAAGGCACAAGAGATTTACGAAGACATTCAAGCAGGAGAAAATTTCCAAGAACTTGCGAAAAAATTCTCCGAATGTTCTAGCAAGAACAAGGGAGGGAACCTTGGTGAATTTCCAAAAGGAAAGATGGTGGCTGAATTTTGGAACGCTTGTACCAAGCTACAGATAGGAGAGATATCTAAACCGCTAAAAACCCAGTTTGGTTATCACATCATAAAACGCACAGGATAAATTGAATAAATTAATACAAAAAAGTTTGCATAAAATATAAATTAAAAAAATCTCTCTAAGGTTCTACCAGTAAATCTCTTTTAGTTTTGAGTGATATTCGTCAAGAGATTTTACGATTAATTTTTTCTTTCTGATTTTTTCAATAGCATCTACAATCGTCTGGGCCAATTCTAAATTTATTATTACTGGAATGTTGTAATCAACTGCCATTCGCCTGATTTTATATTCATCTTCTATCATTTGTTGAAATTTACCCTCGGCTGTGGTGGGAAGTGGAATGTTAATAACCATGTCAATGCGCCCATCTTGTAAGCAATTCATTATATTTGGTTCCATTCCATATTCGTGTACTTTATAAAGTCTGATTGCGTCAATCTTTCTTTTTTTTAACGCAAGTGCAGTATCTTCAGTTGCAAAAATCGTAAAACCAAGATCTCGCAGTTTTTGCGCAATAGGGATCATTTGTTTTTTGTGATCGCTTCCTCCAACAGAGATTAACACATTTCCATTATTAATAGGAATGTTTTGTTCCGCAGCTTCAAGAGCCTTTATCAAAGCATCAGAAAAATCCTCGCCTATAACTGCTACTTCCCCAGTGGAATTCATTTCTACTCCAAGAATCACATCAGCTTTATCTAAACGCATAAAGGAAAACATAGGGGCTTTTACACCAACAAAATCACCGTGAGGTAAAGTTAATAATCTTTCAGGAATTTTTCCACCCATAACAACTTCAGCGGCTAGTCTCATAAGGTTTATACCCCTGACTTTAGAAACATAAGGCATGCTCCGACTTGATCGAAGATTGCATTCAATTACGAATACCTCTTCGTTTTTAACGAGATATTGAATATTAAACGGTCCTAAAATTTTTAATGCTAAGGCAATTTTTTTTGTGTTAGTCTCGATATCTGCAATAACTTTATCTGAGATTGTTTGTGGGGGAATTGTCATCGTAGCATCTCCAGAATGAACGCCCGCACACTCTATATGCTCAACTACAGCTCCAATTAGAACATTATTTCTATCGCTAATTCCATCACATTCGATTTCTTGTGAGTCAGTGAAAAATTTGGTGATAACGACAGGGTATTCTCTAGATACTGCTGCTGCTAAGTCAAGCGTGTCTTTTAGGGTTTTCTGATTATAACATACTCTCATTGCTGCTCCGCTTAAGACATATGAAGGCCTGACAAGGACAGGGTATTCAACCTTTTTAGCGAAATTTATAGCCTCATCCACTGTCGTTAAGATTGCCCATTCTGGTTGTTTTATATGGAGTTGATCGAGTAAAGCACTAAATTTAGACCTATCTTCCGCCATATCTACTCGAGATCCAGGAGTACCTAAAATTTTAATGTTTGCCTTGCGATAAAAATCAGAATATTTTGAAAATTTGGCTGCCAAATTTTGAGCAATTTGTCCTCCCGCATTTAAAACAACACCATAAGGCTTTTCTAATTCGCATATGTCTAAAACCCTTTCCCCGGATAATTCTTCAAAATAAAGTCTATCAGAAACATCATAGTCGGTGGAAACTGTTTCTGGATTGTAATTTATAATAATAGCTTTATCAACATTAAGTCGCTTTAATCCCCATAAACAATTAACAGAACCCCAATCAAATTCAACACTAGCACCAATTCGATATGTTCCAGAGCCCAATACAATGATCTTTTTTTGATTTTTTTCGTTTTTGTAATCAATATCGTGTTTATCTCCCCAATAAGTAAGATATAAATAATTTCTTTCGGGTTTGCATTGACCTGCTAAAGTATCAATTTGTTTTACGAAAGGGATTATGCCATATCGTTTCCTTAATCTTCGGACAGTTGGCGTGTCCAGTCCGAATATTTTTGCAATTTGACCATCAGAAAAACCGTATCTTTTTGCTTTTTGGATTAATAATTGCTTTTCTTCATCAGTAGATCCTAGAAAGTTTAGATCTAATAATTTTTGCTCAATATCAATGATATTTTTCAATTTATACAGAAACCATTTATCAATCCTTGATCTTTCGTAAATTTCATCAATAGATATATTGCGTTTTATAGCTTCCCCAATTCTTAAAAACCGAAGGTCAGTTGGATTTCTTAGTTCGTACTTTAATTCGTTTATATCTTCTATGGGTTCGAGATCATTTGCCACGAAGCCTTTTAATCCTATATCAAGCATTCGCAAAGCCTTTTGGCATACTTCTTCAAAATTTCTACCGATACTCATGCATTCACCAACACCCTTCATTTGTGGCCCTATGCGCCTGTCTACCCTCTCAAATTTTGTTAAATCCCATCGAGGATATTTTAAAACCATATAATCAGTTGCCGGTTCAAAATTCGCAGTTGTTTTAAGGGTGATTTGATTTAATAGTTCAGTTAAGTTGTATCCTATAGCAATTTTCGCTGCAATATAAGCTAAAGGATATCCCGTAGCTTTGGATGCTAATGCAGAAGACCTGGACAATCGAGCGTTTATTTCTATCGCTCGAAATCTTTTAGAAAAGGGATCAAGAGCCCATTGTATATTGCATTCACCTATGATCCCTACACCTCTGGTGGCCCTAATCGAGGCAGAACGAAGCATCTGAAGTTCTTCGTCTGGTAACGTTTGAGCTGGGGCAACTACGATTGAGTCTCCTGTGTGAATTCCACAAGGATCGATATTTTCCATGCTACAATTAATAAAGCAGTTATCCTTGGCATCCCTTAGAATTTCAAATTCAATCTCTTTCCAACCCCATACGCTTTCCTCTATTAGGATTTGGTGTATTCTCGATTGAGCTAATCCACGTTTCGCCATCTTCTCAAATTGTTCAAAATCGTGAATTATACCAGAACCTTTTCCACCAAGCACATATGCAACTCTTAGCATTAAGGGAAATCCAAATTCTTTAGCAACTGCCATGGCTTCTTTATAGGTATTTACTGCCTTACTTTTACATACGGGGCAATTTGCTTTATTCATTGCTTGAACAAAAAGATCCCTATTTTCTGTCGCTTCAATAGCGTCTATTTGCGTTCCCAAAACTTTAATGTTATATTTTTCTAAAATTCCCGCATCGTTCAATTCTACACCTACATTAAGGGCTGTTTGTCCTCCAAATGATAAACAAATTCCATCTGGTCTTTCTTTTTTGATTATTTCCTCAACATATTTCACATTTATTGGAAGCAGATACACCTTATCAGACATCTTAGGATCTGTTTGAATTGTTGCAATATTTGGGTTTATTAAAATTGTTTCAATTCCCTCTTCTTTTAAAGCTTTTAAAACCTGGCTCCCACTATAATCAAATTCCCCCGCTTGACCAATTCTGACCGCTCCAGATCCTAAAATTAATACTTTTTTTAAAGACGTGTCTAAAGGCATTTCAATTTACCTCCATTAGGTCTATGAATTTATCAAAAATTAGATCTTTCACATCTAAAGACCCAGGTGACGCTTCGGGATTAAATGCAACTGAGAAAATTGGTTTATTCTCGTGGATTATTCCCTCTATGGTGTCATCATCTTTATCGTGAAAATATAGCTTAAAATCATTATATTTAAGATCTTTTATGCAATATGCGTGGTTTTGAAATGTTATATAACAATGGCCAGTTTTACTTTCTACCGTAGTTCTACTTCCACGATGCTCGGCTTTCAATTTATAGCAATTAAAACCAATAGCCAATCCCATTAATATATGGCCCAATCCAAATCCAATCGTTGTTGTACCGTTTTTAATAAGATCCTTAATTGTTTCAATTGATTTTCTATATATCAACGGATTTCCAGGACCATTGGAAATTAGAACACCATTAGGGTTGAGATCCATTATTTTCTGATAATTGTAGTAATATGGGACAATAATGACCTCAAGACCTTTTTGTAATAAAGTTCTTATTATATTATTTTTAACACCTAAATCCAATATTACTACTGTTCCAATGGAATTTTTTGGAGTATATTTTTTTGTCGATCTTGAAGAGACTTCTTCAACTAGATCGTATTGATTGATATCCTTGATTTTTTGTGCCTCACTTTTTAATTCTTCAATATCCTGCTTTTCACCAACCTCATAGACCCGTAATAAGCCTAATTTTGAACCCTCTTCTATTAATGTCTGAGTAATCATTCTCGTATCAATCCATTGTATTCCAGGGACATTTTCTTCAATGAGCCAATCTTCTAACGATCTAATAGATTCGTAATGGCTGGGGATTTCACAATATTCGTTAACAATCATTCCTTTTATTTGGATTGCATCTGACTCAAATTGTCGAATTAATCCGAATTTATCGAATTCTCTAGCTGGTACGCCATAATTACCAATCGACGGATATGTGAAAAGTAGAATTTGACCTTTGTTTGTTTTATCTGTTAGTGTTTCAACATATCCCGAACCTGGAATGGTTGTAAATGTTATTTCACCCGAAACTTGATTAGTCGCTCCAAAACCCAAACCTTTAAAGTAAGTTCCGTCCTTGAACATCAGAATGGCACATTTTTCTGTATTAAATTTCATTATTACTCAACATATATGTGATTTTTTTGAATAGAATATAATAAAACTAATTAAATTATCTTAATTGATATAATAACGGCACAATAATCATTGAAAAACAACGAAATGTATAAAAATGTTGAGAAAGGTGAAAGAATAAAAAAGATGCTTTCCACGGAAGGATTCATTAAAATTTCAGTAGTATTATAATAAGATAACAATATGGAATAAGCGATTAATCGAATAATAAAAGAGCCTCAGGTTAGGGAGTAATATGATACTAAAGTAATGCCTTAAAAATAACCAAATAAAGGCGAAAATGTCTTGTTTGGCATTTAATCCGTGCATTCATATAAGAACAAAGATAAAACTTCGGTGAATTCCCAAGGGAAAATAATTATCGGAAAAATTGAACTCTTGCACTAAATTGAAGATAGGGTGTCTTCTAAACTAAAATAAATCTATTTTGGGTATCAAATTATTACACATGGGGTATTATGAAAAAAAATATAGCCCATAGCGGATTCGAACCGCTGTCTCGGGATTCAGAGTCCCAAATGCTTGACCACTACACCAATGGGCTACGATATCAAGAAATAATATTTAAATAATGATATCGTTCTAAAAAATTTTTCCTTACTACTATTTAATCATTCACTTTTAATAGTGTTTAAATTTTTTAAAAAAATAATATTAGCCAAAACAATCCAACAATTCCTAAACTACCAATAGTGGCTATAATGGATAACCAAGAAAACAAGAAATTTTTGTATGGCATTATTTTAAAATCAATAGCATTATGAGGACAAAGTTCTGCACAACAATAACAAGTAATGCATTTTTTTTTTTCCCTTTTAGGCTTATTTTTACCTATTATAGCTATCTTTGGAGGAATTATCGCATTAACAGGACAATTTTGCCAACAGGTTCCACAGAGGACACATTTATCTTTTTTAAATTTAATAGTTGATCGAAATACTATTTTTCCCACATATCTCGCAAGAAACTTTGGAAGGGGAGCGCTGATGGGATAACTGCGTGGTTTTTTAAACTTTCGCTTCACATTCTCAATTGACTCTCCTACCACTTTAAAGTCGATCGTTCCTAAACCTTTTTCTCGTGCTTTTTGAATGTAAAGAACCCGATTCGGATTAAATCCAATGATCTTACAAACGACGGTATCTAAACCAACAGGATCGAAACCTGCTAATACGAGATCCAACTTTACAACTTCTCCTGCCGAAGGACCGTTTCCTTCTTGACAATAATATCCGTCAACAACTGTGAGCTGGGGTTGAGATACAGAATATATATCGACTAAAGCGGAATGAAAACGTTCTTTTAATGGAAATTGTGCATGAGTACGTGCTTTATTGCCTAAAATTGCTGTACCAAACATATTTTTGATAGAACAGGTTAATAAACACTGCCCGTGAGTCTTAATTTTTGGAAGGTTTATGATGATATCCGCCTGTTCTAATAAAACAGAACTTGTAAGCTCCGATAATACTAAAGGATCTTGAATGGGATATGTCTTACGTTTTGTTTTCTCAAAAGCCGTCCATTCAACACCTTCTTGCTCACAAACTTTTGCTAGACCGCTAACTTGAAATGCCCTGTCAGTCATACCTCTCCTGAATGTCCCGCTTGATTCTCCTACAATAATCCTTTTTGGAGAAAATTGGTTTACCCATTGAATTACGGCTCTTAAAATATCTGGATGGGTTGTGGCTGCTTTTTCAGGTTTTTTTGGGAGTAGTAAATTTGGTTTTATTAAAACGACCTTTTCCGAAGCATCAAAAAGAATTTTCGCGTCAATTAACTCTAATGAGTCAAATACGGCTTTTTTCACATCTTCTCCTTTAATTTTTGTTATGGCGACTTGATTTTTTATCATCCAATAATCTAAATTTCTTTTTTATTTTGAAGTTTTTGCCTTTGAAAATGATACTTTTCTTATATTAATTTTAAACCCTTTAATAATAAGAACTTATGAAATTGTGCTATAGAAACGATTTGAGTGATAAAAAAGCGTTAGAGACGATTTTTTTTAAGAAAATTACTAAAAAAATCAAAAATGACACATAAAAGGACCTGACAAATATATGGATAGTATAGCATTACGGCAATAAAGAAAATATTTTTATAGAGGTACATCCATACAATATTTGGATTACGCACGATTAATTGGAGGACTAAAAAAAATTTCAGTTCAAAATAATCTAACTTCTTAACTTTAAAACCCCGTGAAAAAGACTGAAAATAAAAAAAAACCCCGTAAGATTTGCCAAACAGGCGAATCAATAAAAAACTCTATTGTATGGCCCCCCAGGTGCGTAGTCCACCTTATATTTATATTAAAATTCCGTATGACTTCTCTTAGGATCTGGTTTTTAATTAATAATATCACTACGGAGCTGTTTTTGAAAGTAAGATCGTCGCTAGTTGTAACCTCATGCTTACACCACCTGAAAGAATGACCGAGCATATGGCTATATGGGGTATTGCCATTCATCCTGATTTTCAAGGACTGGGTTTAGGGAAGAGATTAATAGAATTAATCGAAGAATACGTTAAAAAAAAGGGAATTAAAAAGCTCCACGCTTCTTATTTTGAACCAAATATTAACGCCAAAAGATTGTATGTTGACAAATTGAATTATGAAATTGAAGGAAGGCAAAAATTTGCAACAAAACTTAAAGATGGTACATACGCTGATATAATATTAATTGATAAAATTTTAGATCAACAATAGTTAAATTAAAAATAAAGGATAATTGTGAGTATTTTTAATTTAACATATTTCGATCTCTTTCTGATACCAAGGAAATTATTTATTTAATCACATTCAATAAAACAAGATGTCTGAAAACTTTGAATTAAAAGATGGTCGCAAAGTAAGTATAAAACGTTTATATAGAAGGGACTTTGAAGAAAACGACAATTACGCCTATTTTCACAATTGGTTAATTAAAATAGATGATTATACGGGTCGTGATTTTAAGAGAGAGGAATTAGAATAAGATAGAGAACAATTATATCACCTCATATCTAATGAAGATTTACATATAGCAATCGGAGCTATATTTCACGGAAAACTCATTGCTTCGGGAGACTTACCTCTTAATCCTTTGGGGAGTAAGTCGAAACATGTCGGAACCTGGGGAATAGCCATTCATCCTGAATTTCAGGGACAAAGATTAGGATTAAAAATCCTCCGAAAAATCGAGGAATTTGCCAGAGATAAAGGAATAAAAAAACTCCAAGCGGCATATATTTCGGAAAATAAAAGCGCTGAAGCTCTTTATGTTGGGAAATTGAAATATGACATTGAAGGCAGACAGAGATTTTCTGCGTTGTTAAAAAATGGTAAATACGCTGATATAGTGCTAATTGGAAAGATACTTGATAAAGATTTATTGAAAAAAGACTATGAATGTTAATTTATTCCAGTAATGATGGAGAAATTTATTAAATTTCGAAGCATTTTATAGTTAAGGGAACCCAGAATAATGTAATCGTAAAAAAAAAAGAAATAATGGATCCTGAAAAAATAGAAAGATTAAGGGCCTCTTTAAGAAGGGACGCCGAAGTTGGCATACATGGCATAAAAGACTCAGATGCTGTAAGATTATACGATGAAAAGGACGATCTGAATGGGTATACCGACATTCGACCCTCTTTTTTTCGAGATGTAGATCGCATCGTTCACAGTAAAGCATATTCCAGATATATTGATAAAACACAAGTGTTCTTCGATGTTAATAATGCAAACATAACTCATCGATCTTTACATGTGTTATTAGTATCACGATTGAGTCGCCAAATAGGAAGAGTTCTTAAATTAAATACAGACTTGATCGAAGCAATTTCGCTAGGACACGATATTGGTCACGCACCTTATGGTCATTTAGGAGAGGAAATCTTAAACGAAATATGTATTAGACAGGGTGCAGGAGCCTACATGCATAACGCACAAGGCGTGCGCTGGTTGTCTTATTTAGAGCGAAGGTTTCCAAAAGAACCTGCAAGTGGATTAAATCTGACATTACATGTTTTGGACGGCATTCTCTGTCATGATGGAGAAATAAACGAGCGCCATTTAAAGCCGATCGAAGTTAACGGTAAATCTTGGGACGACCATTTCAAGGAATATAAGGATTGTTTTGAGAGTAATAAAATCAAGCGCGTCCCCATGACATTCGAAGGAATCGCTGTTCGATTCGCAGACACGATTTCTTATATTGGTCGGGATATTGAAGATGCGATCTTGTTAAAGCTCATTTCGCGGGATCAAATTCCTAAAAATTGCGTAAAGATGCTCGGAGACACGAATCGAAAGATCATCAATAGCTTGGTCATGGATTTGATTAATTACAGCTTGGATCACGATGTGATTGGCTATTCAAAACCAATTTATGAGGCATTAAAGGAACTCAAGAAATTTAATTACGATAATATTTACCTCATCAGAGACGATTCAATGAATACCATTACAAAAGAAAGATTTGAATTGATTTTTGATATTTCTCTAAAAGATTTGAAAGATCAAAATATTAACGCCCCAATTTTCAAAGATCATGTGGAATACATTGACGATCCTGACCTTGGTACTTATTTTGAACCTCACCGAAAAGCAAATACATTGTCAATCGTCGTTCGGGATTACATCGCAGGAATGTCCGATAAGTATTTTGCTGAGATATATACGAGATTAAAAAATAGGATTTAATTAACACCACAATCCGTAATAATTAATTCAATAAATTATAATTTATAATAGAAAAATAAATTTACTTAAGCAAACTTGATGTTGATTGCTCCATAAGGACATACTTCCTTGCACTTCAAGCAGAAATTACACTCACCATTTCCAGAGTAAAATTCATACGGTTCGTCTAAGATTTTTATCTGTTTTGGACAGGCATTTTCGCAGATACCGCATTCGGTTCTTCCTACGCATTTAACGGGACTACGGGAGAGTTTTAGAAAAGAATACTTGCTACCCATTGAAAATATGGCTCCAACGGGGCAGAAATACTTGCAATACAATCTCGGATACCAAACGGAACCTATTATAATTGCTAGATATACGATATATAAAACAAATAAAATGCCATTTTCAAATAAAGGTTCTAAATTTCCAGATGTGAAAACTTGCCCAAAAATATTAGGCATGGTATAAAACAAAAATTCGGATAATGAGAAATAACCAAGGGGGTTTTGAGCAATAGAGATAACGCTTTGTTTGTAATTAGTGTAAAATTCTGGATCAAGGGTTTTCGATACAAATAAGGGAATTAAAACGCATAGGACCAAGATTACAGGAACGAATTTTAATTTGAGCAGTTTTTTATGAGTGGTTTGCTTGATTGATTTTTTGTTTTTTGTGGGGATCGCGTGACATGCATCTTGAATGGCACCTACAGGACAGATCCATCCACAAAAGAAGCGATTAGTCAACAAGAGAATTAAAATAAGAATGCCAATTAAAAACACGGGAAAAACGCCTTCAACAAAAGAGTAATAAATATATTCGACGATACCCGCCCCTCCTGTTAAATGGTTATTTGGAGAGCTTAGGAAAGGTACGACCTTGAAAAGACCGTCAAGAACAAGTAGATTAACGGAAAAGATCAATTCAAGAATCACATAATTTAGTATAACAAACGCAACGATTTGTACTATCCTTCGCGCTATTGTTATTGTATGGTCAGCAAATTTGAATTCTTTTTTATATTTTATAAATTTAGACTTAAGCGACATGTAAAATTTCCTTTGTAATCGTTGTACTTTTTCCACAATTGATGATAAAGGTATAAATTAATTCTAATTTAAAAAAATTCTTTAATTTCGCCAAGTCTATATCATATGAAATGATCTAATTAAGAAAAAATAAAGGTAATATAAAAAAACTAATTTATCTCAATTTTGAATAGTTTGAAAATTGTTTTTATTTTAGAATGACAGTTTCTCTATTTTTAGGAGATTTTGTAGCTTTCTTCAGTTTTTTGTGTATCATTGTTGATAAACTCACGCACTTACTTTCCTCACCGTGGTTTGTAATGACGACCTTGGGGCGTGGTTGTATCCTCCTTAGAAATTGCGAAATTTGACTTCGAGAAGAGTGTCCGCTAAATCCTTCTAAAGTAAAAACATTCAGATTCAGTTTTACGAGTTGAGTTCGCCCTTTAGCGTCAACATATTGAAATTCCTTGAATCCACGCTGTATTCTATTTCCAAGCGTCCCAGAGACTTGGTAAGAAACGAAGATTAATGCGCTTTTTTCGTCTTGTGCGATTCCTTTGAGATATTGCACTGAAGGACCTCCAATGAGCATGCCGCTCGTAGCTAAAATGATGCAGGGCCCACCTTGAAGGATATCCATTCGTTCTTCTTGAGCGCTAATCGTGGTGAAAATATCGCTTAAGAAAGGATTTTTTCCTTGGTGGAGGATTTTTTCTCGAAGGTCACTACTAAGAAAATCGGGATTAGCCGTGTGTATGGCCGTAGCCTCGCTAATAAGGCCATCGATGAATACGGGAACATTGGGGATGATGCCCTTCGAGATGAATTCTTCGAGAACAATGATGAGTTCTTGAGCTCTTCCTACAGCTAATACAGGAATGAGAATTTTTCCACCACGGTTTATAACGGTATTTAGAATCTGTCGCAGTTCCCTCTCGGAGTCTTGTCTACTTGGAATGCGATCTTGAGAACCACCGTAAGTTGATTCAATTAACAAGCTTTCGACTCGAGGAAATTTAACAGCCGCTTTTTCTAATAATCGGGTTTTTTGATACTTGAAGTCTCCTGTATATACAAAATTATAACCACCTTTTCCGAAATGCAAGTGCACGATGGAAGAACCCAAAATATGACCACTATTGTGGAGCGTTAACTTGATGTCGGGAGCTATATCGGTAACTTTTCCCCACGCAAGAGGAATCGTGTGAAGGACGGTAGTTTTCACATCTCTCCGGGAATAAGGAGGATGTTGTCCCTCTTTTTCGCTAATTTGCACGAAATCAAGCTGCTGCATTGTCATCAAATTGCGCGTTGGTAAAGTTGTATATGTGGGACCTCGATAACCATACTTATATAGGAATGGAACTAATCCACAGTGATCGAGGTGAGCGTGAGAAATGATTACAGCGTCAAGATCTCTTACACTAAATTCTGGAACATCGAAGAAAGGGAATCTATCATTTGGATTACCTATATTTAGACCACAATCGATAAGAACGCTGCTGTCTCGAGTTTGCATGAGGATCGCCGATCGTCCAACCTCTCGAAATCCTCCAAGTGCCGTCATGCGGATTTCTAAATCGTTAAATAAAGCGGGTCTGTGAATTTTTCTGCCAATTTTTACCAATATTTCTTTTTGAGTTTGTCTTTCTTTTGAAAGCATTTGTCGTATCAGCGATATCGTTTTTGACTCAATTGGAGGCGTTCTGATTGTTTTAGGTTGCCAAAACGTGTTTGTTCTGATCTCTTTCAGGTTAATTCCTTTTTTACCAATGACTAGCCCGGGTTTTCCGCTTGAAATGATCACTTCCCCACGGGTATGGTCAAACTCGATAGCAGAAATCTCCGCCTCTTCCCCGACTAAGCTCCTAATATATGCTTCGGTTTCTGTTGGATCTTTTCTTTTTTCCACGTTCCAACGAAAAACTATTCGTTTCCTCATCGTTTTCGCAAGATCCTTAAGCATGTTGCTGTTTTCAATTGCATCTAGATCGGAATTCTCAGAATAAACTGCAATTTCGGGACCTTCAAATTCGATGTTTTTTACTTTTATTTCAGGAGGAAGGTTCTTTACGATTTCTGCTTTTATTTTTTCCAATTCAGTTTCGTACGACATTAGTTTTCCTTATTAAGTTGTAGTTTTAAGTTATTAGATTAAAGAAATTTAAGATAATTAATTCACGATATTTGATTATTTATAATTGTTATTTTGAAATGTTAATCAAGGATAGATATTTTTTTTAATTCATTTAAAAACGATTTATTGTTGTTTTCAAGAATATTCCATTTGTGAATAGAATTTTCTTCTTTTTCTTATACATTAGAAATAAGAACTATTTTAGAACGAATTATGTCTAAATTTCTAAGTTAAATATAGTGCTATTAAATAAAAACCTTTTGCTTGTTAGTATTCAGATCAATGCTTCAAAACGCATTACATATGGGCAAACCTTTTTCTTTTAAAAATGATTAGATTCAACATGCCCAAAACAAAGATAGGAGCAATCGCAAGCGGGAGTGGATCTAACTTTGATGCAATAGTCAAATCCACAAAAATCGGTTTGTTAAAAAATAAAGCAAGCGTTGAAGTTCTCATCTGTAACAAAGTAGGAAAGTATTGTATCGAAAGAGCAAAGAATCATGACATACCACATGTAATTATAGAATCCGATAAACACGAGGGAACAAGAGAAGAATTCGACGCAAAGATGATCGATGTATTAAAGAAATTCGATTGTGATCTAATCGTCTTGGTAGGCTACATGAGACTCGTTTCAACTTCGTTTATAAGGGCATTTAATGGTAATGTGATGAATATTCATCCGGCCCTCTTACCATCTTTTAAAGGAATGCACGCCCATAGGGATGTGTTAGAATATGGTGTGAAGGTAACGGGATGTACCGTTCATTTCGTGGATCCCGAAGAGGATCACGGACCAATCATTTTACAGAAATGCGTGCCTGTACTTGATTCAGACACGGAGGATAGCTTGGGAGAAAGAGTATTAGAATGGGAGCACAAGATCTTTCCAAAATGCATTGAATTATTCCACGATAAAAGGTTGCGCGTTGTAGGACGAAAAGTATTCGTAGAAGGATACATTGATCTTTAAAATTGATTTAAACTTGCGGGAAATAAGTTCGTTGAAAATTCTGACCCATCTGATAGTTGAGAAATAATTATTCTTCAATTAAATGTAGAAGATCTTGAGTTTTGAGAATCCTTATTTCCCGCACCTTTTTGGCAAAAAATAATTATATTTTGAAATCTAGAATCCTCTTCTTTTCCTCAAGTTTACTTTTAACGACACCAAAAAATACACACTCCTTCTCTTCCTAATTCTGCATTAGTAAATCGAGTTTTCGAGAATAAATCTTCGATACCTTCCTTGTTGTATAGTTTGGCTTCAAAACTGCTTCGTCCCATTTTTTCACAATTTCGCACCATTTAGCATTATTTTCAATATCGAACAGACCAGGGATCATTGTTTCACCAACAAATAAAACTCCATCATCCTTAAGAAGATGATAAATATCATTAAATACGCTCAATTTAAACGATTCATCTAACTTTTGATTTGGAAATACAAAAAAATTGTATTGTTTAATTTTAACATATAAAGTCTTAATTACTATTCATATAAATAAAATTTAATCAAATTTTAATCGAATAAAACCCAATACTACTTAAACTTGGATTAAACTTGTTGATTACTTAAATCATGACTCGTCGAAAACAAACATCAGAAATTGTTGCTTTAATGAAAAAAACGGAAAATCTTAGGAATATCGGCTTAGTTGGACATATTGATCACGGTAAAACTACTTTAAGCGATTCGCTCTTGAGCGAAGCTGGCTTTTTATCCCCTGAATTAGCGGGAGAAGCCCGCGCGTTGGATTATTTAGAGGAGGAACAAAAACGTGGTATCACGATGAAATCTACGAATATATCGCTATATTATGAGGAATCCGTGAAAGGACGAGAACCATTTTTAATAAACTTAATTGATACTCCAGGACATTTGGACTTTAGCGGAAAGGTTACTCGAGCCTTAAGATTAATTGATGGTGTTATCGTAGTAGTCGATGCCGTTGAGGAGATCATCGCCCAATCGGAGACCGTTATTAAGCAAGCCTTGCAAGAGGGTGTTAGGCCTGTATTGTTCATAAACAAGGTAGATCGCTTAATTAGAGAATTAAAACTTTCTGATGAGCAAATAAGAAAGAAATATTCGCGGATTATAAACGACTTTAACAAGCTCATTGAAAGATATGCAGGAGAACCATACAATAAGACGTGGAAAGTATCTCCAGTAGATGGAAATATAGTTTTTGGAAGTGCACTCCACAAATGGGGATTTACCTTAGAAATCCTAGAAGGAAGTTCGCTAAAATTTATCGATATACGAAAAAGATATCAAAAGGAAACATATAACAAGGAGAGTTATTCGGATTTAGCCGTTTATTTACCAATTCACGAAGCAATCTTGAAAATGGTCGTCGATCACCTTCCTAATCCCATAAAAGCTCAAAAATATAGAATACAAAAAATATGGACAGGAGAGCTCGATTCACCCATAGGAAAGGCCATGACAGAATGCAACCCAAACGGACCATTAATCGTATGCTTGAGTAAGGTTCAAGCGATCAAGCAACACCTCGTCGCAACGGGCAGGGTTTTCTCAGGAATTTGCAAGAAGAGAAGAGACATGTATCTCGTAAAAGAAAAAACGAACGAGTCTATTCAAAGAATATCTTTATTTATGGGACAAAGAAGGGAAAATGTAGAAGAAATCCCCGTTGGAAACATCGTAGCGATTGAAGGAATCAAGGGCGTTAAAAGTGGTGACACACTCGTTGAGAGCAAATATTCAAATGATATGGTCCCATTTGAAAGCGTGAAATATGTTTCGACCCCAGTTGTTACTGTATCTGTTGAACCAGAATATTTAAGAGATTTAGATCGCATGAAACAACTCATAGAGGATATGCTAGTTGAAGATCCTAACCTGTATTTCGAGATCAAGAAGGAAAACGGAGAATATCTGCTTTCAGGCACGGGACCTCTACATCTTGAAGTTACAGCAGATGAGATTAAGAAGCGAGGAGTTAAACTTTCCATTTCTGAACCAAGGGCAGTTTTTAAAGAATCTTGTAAGAGAAAATCCTCATTGATTTCTGTGAAAAGTCAGAATGGTAAGAGTTCAATGGATTTGATAATCGAAAGACTTGATAACCAGACATTCAACTTTTTTAAGGATCACAACCACGCCTCTTTAAAATTTTCGCCCCGTTTTTCACAACTCATGAAAGAGAATACTAATTTATCCCAGACCGAAATTGATAATTTCTGTAAGTGCGATGAAGACTTCAATGTTCTAATATTTGAAGATTTTACTCGCAATAGCAAACAACTTAACGATATGATCTTAGAAATTATTGAAACCATATGTTTGAGTGGTCCTTTATGTGGTGAAAAATTGACGGAAATAAAGATCCATGTGAAAAACTTTGTTTTAAGCGATTATAATGAAGAAAATATTTTTACTGATTTGTCAACCATGTTCTACGAAGCAACCAAGAACGCTTTAGAAGAAGCCAAATTAATTTTGTTAGAACCAATATATAGAACATTCATTCAATTACCTCCAGAACAGGTGAAAAAAACTTTAGCCTTGCTTTCAAAATATTCTGCTAAAGTTGTTCAACTCGACCAAGAGGACGATTTCCAAACAGTAATTGAGATCCTACTCCCTGTGAGATACTCTATTAAATTTGCCGAAGACATTCGGTCAACAACTTCCGGAAAAGCTTTTTGGCAAAACGAATTTCACGCTTTTTTAGAAGTTCCTTCGCACGAAGCAGGCGAGATTATAGGAAATTTGCGTTTTAACAAGGGTCTTTCATGGTAATGAACCGATAAATATAATCCTGCACTAATTTATCAAATAAATTCTGCTAAGGTTTTAAGAAGCCTACTTAGCGTTTCAGCAAGAGGAATGAATATCATTTTTACTTTAACTTTTAGTTCCCTTACCGTAAGATCAGTCATAATGACAAGAATGGTTGATTCTAAAATCTTCATACTTTCTTTAAAGAGGAGTTCTAACTGATTCCCAATTGACACGACCATTTGTGGTGCGTTATTGATAAAATCTGCACCTAAAAGATTAGTAACAGCCATCGAATAATGATTAAACAATATAGATACGAGTTCGCTAAAAGCACTCTGAAATAAGTCAGAAAAATCGCCAACAAAATTTATATTATCCAAATTTATTTTCTTAGCTAAAGAATCGCTACCATTTATCATTATTGAAGCTAATTTTGTAACATCTGATATGTGAGAAGAGAGGACGATAAACCCCTCGTTTTTACCAGACATGTCGCACCAAGAAAAAAACACCTTATCGTTGTTTTTTCCTAAGGCTCTTTCGAGGTCAATACTCTGAAAGATTTCAACCGAAGGTATGTTAATATCAACCCGTTTATTGATCATTCTCGCAAGTGCATTTGCTGCATTACCAGCACCAATATTTCCTATTTCTTTGAGAGCGTCTTTTTGATCTTCCTCGAGTTTTATACCTTCTTTTGCTTGATCTAGAACGGCACTTTCTTTAGTTTTTTCAATGGAATTTGATACTTTTCCTCTGAAAGATAATTTTTCTTCTGAAATATCATTATTTGATTCCGCTGTTGCAAATAACTCGGTAGATAAGCTTTTTTTGTATAAATTCATAAAATCGTCTTTATTCATTTGAGTAATAACCTTATTTTCAATTTCTAAGATTTCCTCTAAAGTTTTTAAAATATCTAGCTGAGTTTTCTCGGACATAAAATATAATTCAATTTCAAGACCGACTTCACCTGCATCTAGAATTGAAAAATCTGGTTTACTAAAAAAAATCTTCCCGATCTTGCTTAATTCTCTTAGAATGATATATGTTCGTACTTTTCGTAGTTTACAGGTAGGATTTAAACGGATGTATATTTTAAAACAAATTTGACGATTATCAGATAGGGCGCGCTGAAATTGATCGAAAGATTCTGGTCCCTTTTCTATAAATTCTTCGATATTACAGCACCTCGTTCGCGACTCCAAGGAATATAATTGTATGTAATCCTTAATAGTTTTTTAATCTTTTTATCATGGAAAGCAATAGTTCTTGCTCGTAGGGATTTTAGATAATCTTGTCAATTTCTTTAGAGTAATAGTGATTTCAGTAGACATTTTTAATGTTTTAGATATGAAAAGTGTTAATAATTCTTGTTGCCTGCTAGTATTTTATTTTTAATTCAAGAATTTTTATATCGCGAGGAAAAAATCAATATTTACCTTTTCAACTATTATTTTATAGAGATTCTTGACTTCGCCATTGAATTTTGCATCAATTAATTCTCGATATTCACTTCTCTGGAATTTTAAACGGGTCGATAAGTTGTATAAGGTAATTATTATCATGTTATTTTTTAATCTTAATGAAGAAAGGTTATTTTGGGGTTATCAACTTGAATGAAATTTCCTAAAATTTTTTCAGAGGGTCTTGCGTTATTTAATACTAAACTAGGTGGTGATTGAGAAAGCTTTTCTGCATCACTCTTTGTTTCATTCCTGCTTTTATTATTAAAGGTTTCATCATAGCTTTAAAAATAACATCTTCCACACTATCTATTGTTTGAGTTTCATATTTCTGACCCGAGCTTGTCTCTATTGAATTTATTAAATTATCTTGAGTAGTTTTAAATTTCAAATAATGCAATTATATAAAAATTTCCAATTTTTTATAAATAATTAGAAGGTTATTCGCTTTAATTGAAAATTTTAAATAAAAGAAGGAATTAAGAAGGCTTTAAACAGGAATTAAATATATTCGAAAAAAAGTATTTTGATGCGCCCGCCGGGAATTGAACCCGGGTCTCATGGTTGGGAACCACGAATACTGACCAGTCCACTTGCGCTAAAATTTTAGCGTAATCTATACTACGAGCGCTTTTTTAAAATGACTTTAAATTATTTTAAATCATTTATTATTTATTAAATTATTTAGTTCGGTTCTAAAGAGACTATATCCCCTACTCGAGCAAGAGTTGTCTCCCTGCAATCATTTTTGTTTACTTGCAAGAATCATTCAGAGGAGGATATAGGCAATAATGTTTTTAAAAACAAATCCTCAAGTACAACTTTCTGGATCTGGTTTATTAGTAATACTTGGCGTTAATGCGTATAAAAAGACGAATGTAACTATTAACGCAGCAATGATGGCTCCAATA
>JAFGGO010000190.1 GCA_016930515.1 Promethearchaeota archaeon
AGTGTCTGAAATAAATCTTATTATGAAATAAGTAAATTGTTCATGTTTTAATTGTTTTGAGAAAAGTTTTCGATCCCATAAAATTATAAGAATAAAAATTGCTTGAATCAGGAAAGATATTCAACAGTTTTATTCTTTTTCGTCCTATAAAGGATTTATGGTGCAAAAAATTTGGAAAAAGCATAAATCTTAAATTTTATCCCCGTTTTAAACTATTGTTTTATCTCAAGATTAAAATATTCTTTAAATTATTTACACAATAATATCAATTTACATAAAACCCTTTTTTGAATGTTCTGTTGCAGTAACACATTTAATAACTTTTAAACAAAAATATTATTTGAGTATTTAACTCGAAATTAATCAAGTAAAGGAAGCATGCCAATGCCAGGCAAAAAGCTCTCGCAGGATCAGGCCGATATATTAGATCATAAGGTCTATAAGCTCTCAGAAGAGCAAATTCAATTACTTGATAATATTGAAGCACAAGTCTGGTACATTATTAAACCTGATATCTGTGGTTTCGTTAATAAAGCTCGAGCAGACTTTTTTGGTAAAGATAAGGCTTATTTTCAAGGGAGAATGCTTCAAGATTATCTTAACAATGAGGAGTCTGAAATAGCTATAGCAGAAAACAAGAATGTATTTCATTCGAAACAAAAAATATTTACTGAAAGCCACATAAGAAACAAAGACGGGGAATTACGATTTCTATCAGTAATTAAAATGCCTAAACTCGATTCTGAAGGAAATGTTGAATACATCATCTGTTTGGGGCAAGATATTACAAATCAAAAACTTAAAATCGTACCACAACTAAAAGATAGCGACAAAAATGCAAGAATTATACTAAATGCAATACAAGACGAAATAGTTCTTATCGATCTTGAAGGAATTATTGTTGATGCAAATCAAAAAGCTGTCATGCTCTCGGGCAAATCTCTGCATAAATTAGTAGGTTCAAAAATGATTGAAATATTACCCTCTAAAATTATTGAATGTATTAATCTCCAAAAAAGAGAATTAATCAACAATAAAAAATCAATAATATTTGAAATAGAAAGAGAGGGAAGCAGTTTTGATGTTTGCATGCATCCCATCATTGAGATGGATGGTACAATCCTGAACATCCTTATTTCTTTTCACGATATCACGATTAGAAAACTAAGTGAAAAGCTATTAATTGACTCAAAAAATAGCTACGCCCTTGCTCTTGAGCAAGCTAATTTCTACAAAGATCTTTTCATCCACGATGTGTTTAACATATTTAATGTCATTAATATGGGTGCAGAATTATTAAGGAATCAAGAATCTCCTTTAGACGAAACAGTGGATCTCATCAAAAAAGCAATTACACGGGGTACCAAATTAATTGAAAATATTCAAAAATTATCAAATTTAGATCAAGAAAAGATTACAATTATTAAAATAGATCTTAAGAGCGTTCTACAAGATGTATGTCAATTTATATTAAATAGTTTTCGAGATAGATCCCTAAAAATCCAGATCAACGCTTCTACTCAAGATTACTCCGTTAAAGCAAACAATCTATTGTACGATGTTTTTGAAAATATACTAATAAACGCCATTAAGCACAACATTAAAGAAGAAATAGAAATTACCATTGAAATTTCAAAAATTGTTGATTTAAACAAGAATTTTGTCAAATTGGAATTCAAGGACAATGGATTTGGGATATCTGACGATCAAAAAAAGATTATCTTTTCTAAAGTTAACAATAAAGAAAACACGAGTGGTATGGGCATTGGATTATCATTAGTAAAAAAGATTGTAGATAATTATGGTGGAAAAATATGGGTTGAAGATAGGATCAAAGGAAACCGTTCCCAAGGATGTAATTTTATTTTAATGATTCCAGAATTTTCTCAATCTAAAAATTTTTAAAAACTTAAAACAATTAAAATTAACGATGGTAGAAAATACGAGTTCAAGTGGAATTAGGCGAGATTTAAATTGTTATTTGAAAATTATTGATACTTTTCAAAAATACAAACATCTTCCAATAGATTTCCCTCAAATCAAGAGTAAAGCAATAATCAAACTTATTAATACATCAGAATGTAAAAACGATAGAAATTTCGTTAAAAACGCTTTATTGCTTGTATTATCGTTATACGATAAAAAACCTATGGATATATATAATACACGAGGATATAAGTTGGAAGATTGTACCAATGACCAAAAAAAAGACATTCTTTTAAAACTCCAAAAAGAACTTCCCTGAATATTCTACTATAATACACATGTAATACTTATTTTTTTAAATGCTAATATATCTTTTTTCAGTGTAGAATTAGATTAATTCTAAAGTTGCAATTTATTTTCACGAGTGAAAAAATGTGAATATCGAAAATACTCGTCCACAATCGTCTATAATTGATGGAAGTGTTAATCCCTCTCAAAACGATTCATACATAGAAAATATTTCAAACGCCTTAGTATCGTTTTTAAGCCTTTCAAAACAAGTTCAGAGACCCGATATACGTCCTTCAAAAATGTGTTGGGAAAGATCATCTTCTTTAAATCCAAAAATTGATATTTCCATAGAAGAGGATAATCAATCCGAATTAAGTAAAGAAGACGAAAATAAAATTGAAATAAGATTTAAATCCCTGAGAGAATATATAGAAGAAACAGCCCCATACAAATGGAACTTGGCACTCAAGCAAGAATCGCTTAAAGCTTGGATTGAAGACCTTAAAAAAGATTTAGGAATTGCTTTAAGTTTTAATATCGAAGTAATTTATGATCAAGAAAAAGCATCAACTTATCTAAAAATTAACGATTCGAAAATTAGACTATACGAATTTAGAGATTGGGTATCCTTACTTAATGATTATCGCAAGGATTTAAACTGGGAAGAAATTGACAATAACAAACTTGTAAAAGTTAAAGGAGTAGACGATATTAAATATATCGAAGCTCTTTTAATCAATGCTGTAAATGGCAATCAAAATTCTCAACTCTACGAATTTTTATGGTTAGCTTATAAGACTTCAGAGGAATTCACTTTATTTCGAAACAAGGAAAATAATAAGATTCGTGCTTTTTTAAAGCAAGGAGATTTCTATAGCTCGTTATTAATTTAATCATTTAAATTAAAAAGGAAACAATTCGCTTTTTCGCATTTATCGTTTTTATTGGAAAAAACACAGGTCTTAGGCTTATAATTCAAGTTTATATTAAAATGTTCCCTTAAGAATTCCAAAGATTCCATGATTGAAATCCTTACTGACCTCTTGCAACAATGCTCCAGATTATCTGCTATTTTTGAGAGGGATCTCGAAGTCATTAAATTCGCAAGGGATCTTGGTTGATTTCTTGCTGGTGTAGCGCCCGTAAATATGCTTATGGCAATTCCCGATCCCATTCCCGCACCACAAGAACCGTAAAATCCACACCACCCTCCAGGAATTTTTGAAGCCCTTCTAATCGCTTCCAGCAGGTCGTCATTGGTGATATAAGAACCGTCTGGTTTTTTGATAGAATTGTTTTTTAACGAAGTCAAGATTGCTAAAGGTGCAAGCACGTGGTGCTCGGGTCCATAAACCTTAAATTTGTCGTGTTTCATGATTTCATCCGCAATTTCGAACGGATCCTTAAGATCGGTCGTAGTACAGAACGATTGAATGATCGATATGGGATCTCTTGAATGACATTTATCGCAAATATAATGCCCGGATGGACACCAAGTATCCGTGGAAAACTCTTCCGAACAATAATAACATTGCATATTTTGAACATAGCCTATTTTAGTTGAATATACTAAATCATTACCACAAATTTCACACTTATCTTTTTTATCCATATTTGAAGCAACTAGAAATTAAATATCAATAAATGATCTTTTTCTATTAGTAAAATGAGCGAGTTGGGTGAACCCAATTTTTTTAATGATTTGTATCATTTTTTCGAACTCCCAGCCAACTTCTTCAGGCGCGTGAGCGTCAGAACCCAATAATATCGGAATGTCGAGGTCGTACATTATTTCTAAAATCTCATTACTCGGGTATTGCTCTTTTACGGCTTTTCGAAAGCCCGATGTATTAACTTCCATCGTTAAATCGTTTTTCTTTATTAAGTCCAATGTCTGGGACGCTTGTTCTATAAACTCAGCTTTCTTTACTGGCAATTTATTAAATTTTTTTGGAAGGTCAAAATGAGACACTATATCAAATTCGAATTCTTTTGATGATATCATTTTTTGATTGTGTTGATAAAACTGTGCATAGATATCGTCTATATCAATTTTTTCAAAAACTTCGATGAACCGTTCATCATCCATCGGCCATAATCCGTTCTCCAAGGAAAGTATGTGTACCGAACCGTGAATATAATCCAATTCGGAAAGGAGTGGACTTAAATGGGAGTTAAGCACAGCAACTTGGGATTCAATAAATTCGATTTCAAATCCAATTTTAATATTAATATTTTTCTGGTATTTGTCTCTCAAGTTTTTAGTAGTTGCAAGATATAAATCAAGCTCATCTAATCTCATTGAATATTCTTCGTAAGGAACATTTTCAATACCATTATAAAACTCATAAGGAAAATGGTCGTTAAACCCTATTGTGGTTAATCCTTTTTTTATGGCTTGCCTTGCGTAGTCTTCGAGAGTACCAACCGCGTGATGGCAGAGTTCGTTATGGGTGTGCCAATCTTCAAGTATCATCTCAGATACTGAAATGCTAGACTAAAGTTAAAAGTTATTAAAAATTTTAGTCTATTTTTTCGAACATTCTTCAAATAATTTTAACAATAAATTCCAAATTTTATCCACACTCTTTATATTAAGCTGTTCATCTGGAGAATGAGCACCTATAATGTTAGGTCCTAGGGAAATCATATCAATTTCCGGAAATTGTTTCTTCAATATTCCACATTCCAAACCACCGTGGATAGTAGAAATTTTAACATCTTGACTGAATATTTTTTTATAAGTTTTCACTGCAATGGCAAGCAATTTTGAGCGATAATCAGGTTCCCATCCGGGATATTCACTATAATAAGTAATATTGAATTTTAAACCAGAATTTTCGAATGATTTACGAATATTTTGCGTGATATTCTCTTTTGAATGCTCTTCCAAGCTTCTCTGACTTGTTACGATTTGAATTTTACCATCCCTCGCTTTAATTGAAGCTAAATTTGTGGATGTATGAACTGAAGAATTATCGTTATCAAGCCAAGATTGAGGTCCATCTGGTATAAATTCTAATAATTGAATAATTGAAAGAAATGTTGTTTTTGGAAGCAAATATTTTTCAAGAACATCAATTTGGTTGACTTTTATCTCTAAGCGTGGTTCTTTACTTAATAACTTAGAAGTAAAGTTATTTGATAATTCGCTTGTTAATTTTGAAAATTCCTTTAAATCTTTATTATTAACAAAAAGGAGCGACTTTGCCTCTCTCGGAATGGCGTTAGATCGATTACCCCCATTAATCGAAACAATTCTAACATCCAAATGTATTAATTTTGATAAAAACCTTGAAATTAATTTTATAGCGTTAATTCGTCCTTTATTAATATCCTCTCCCGAATGACCTCCGATTAATCCTGAAACGAATATTTCGTAAGATGTATTGTTATTTAAAAATATTTCATCAATTAATTCCGATTTCTCATATTCTAAAGTCGCAGAAGTATTAATCCCACCAGCACAACCGATGATATATTTATTGTCGCTTTCAGAATCCAAGTTGATTAAATAATCCGCCTTTAACATCGATTTATCAATTTCTAAGGCTCCAATGAGTCCTGTCTCTTCGTTTACGGTAAATAATAAAGATAATGATAAATTTTTAATTTTTACCACTCCCTCGTATATCAACTTCATAATTGACAAGCTGTATGCGATTCCTACCCCATTATCCGCACCTAATGTAGTCCCTTCGGCTTTAATCCATTGTTCTCTTTCGTCTTCAACATAAATTATTGAAATTGGATCCTTGGAAAAGTCGTGCGATGAATTTTCGTTTTTCTCGCACACCATGTCAAGATGTGATTGCAAGACCAGTTTTTTAATATCTCCTTGAGGATGTTGCTTATTTATGTCAACCAATAAATTACCAACATTATCGATTCTATGGGGGAAATTAAATTTTTTTGCTTCGCTTATTATGAATTCTCTTATTCCTTTTTCGTTTCCAGAACAACGAGGAATTGTACAAATTTTTTCGAAGTATATCCAAAAAATTTCAGGATTTCTTAAATACTCATTCTTTCTCATAATATTAATTCTTAAATTCTTTATTACGATTTATTGGAACTAAATAATAATAATTCTTTGTTTTAAATAAACCTGTGAATATTTTATAAAACATTTTTTTAAGGAATGTTTGAATCCTTATAATCCCTTATGTAGCGTTTTACCTCCTTCGCAGGCTGAATAATGCCAAAATGACCTTCACATAATATGTCCGCTTTTAGATCTAAAAGTTTTTGCATTGAATTTTGATAATCATATAAATTCGAGCCAAATTCGCTATTAAACGGACCGTGAATGTCTTGACCAAACAATACTTTCGTGGAATCAACAATAATTAATACCGAAATTGACCCTGGTGTATGTCCAGGGGTATGAATACATTCAAATTCGACTGAACCAAATCGAAGAACTTCTTTGTCCTTTTTAAATTTAGCTTCTAATTTCACGGGTTCGTATTTAATATCGTACCAAGAGGCTGCTGTTTTAGAATCGAATCCCTTTTCCTCTATAAATTCTGCATCGAGATCGTGAGCGTAAAACTTCAAGTTTTTATTAAATCCGAGTAAATCGTGGCAGGCGGCGATGTGATCAATATGACAATGTGTAATGATGCAATGTTTTATGTTCGAAGGATCAAGTCCAATCTTTTTTAAATTCCTACTAATCATTCCCGAATCCATTCCCGCATCAATCAACACGAGACCATCGTTACTTTTTGTATTTACGAGAAAAACCGAACACCCACTATCACACACATGATAGATATTCTTAATTACTTCTTTCATGACTATCTCGAATGATTCTTGGTTTAAAATTATTTATATATAAAATATAATCAGGATAATGGACTAATTACAAAAAACATTTCAATTCAATTATCAAAGACCAATTAATTCAAAAGAAGCAAAATGTTGAAAAAAATGAAATTTATATCGGATTAAAGAAAATAATTACTCTCAAGATAATAGAAATTTTGTAGAATACACCAATTTATTTTTGATATATAGTTGGAACTTAAGGAAAACAATAATAAGGATTAAAATTTCGATTTAATTTTTATTTATAATTTGAAAATTATAAACCAAGCATTTTTTCAATGATATCTTTTTTGAGATATAAAAATTTATAGAGCAAGATTGAGAAGAGAACTGTAAACCCCGAAGCGAAAAGAACATCCGATAAATAGTGTGCTCCATATATGACGCGTGTTATTGCTATAAATATCCCCCAAGCAAGGATCAATATTGACACACTAATCTTTAATAATTTTTTCCAATCGGCTTCTTTAACTATTATTAAGAGCGGTAAAAAAATAAATGCCATTGTTGTATGTCCGCTCGGAAAGCTCGTATGCTCAATGCTAGGACCGTTTGGTAAATACCAAGGAGTAAAAGCGGTATCACCTAATTTTAATACATCATAAAATCTCACTCTACCCCATATTATTTTAATCGTATTAGCAAGGATGAGAGTGTTGAATAGGGCCAGGCATCCAATTATCAGCGCAATGACAAAGTATTTCCTCCAATCCTTATTAAAAGTAAAAATCGCAAATATTATAGGTGGAATAGCAATTATGCATCCTGCTATAAACATTTTCAAGTTATCTAAAAAAATTCCTGAGAAGCAGAATATAGTACCTATTAAAACTGCTACTAAAAATCCAATTTTCTGTTTTTTGATTTCTTTTAAATGTCCAGAAACCAAAATAGATGTAGCAATTGCAATCAACCCGTAACCAATAAGATCACCCCAAAATTCCCCAAATTCCCCGAGAGGAGAGTTTATATCGGCAATGGACTTTGAAACGCTAGATCAATATAAGCAAAAATTATTGCTAATACAACCCAAGGAAATAAAACAATTAAGATAAGATGATATAAGGAAATTTTTTTTTTCATTTTGTTCTTCATTCAAAATCAATATTAAATCAAGACTTTTCTTTATTTAGTACTTTTTATCATATAAATCTTTATAAGAAAGTAAAACTATTTTCTTATCGAAAGAGGAACATTTTTTCTATCATTTCAAGGGAAATTGCGATTATGAATTATGGTGAATTGCCAGATCAATTAAACGACATACTCAACTTCATGCTTGAATCGACCGAAGATCTAATCGCTATTATAGATCAAGATCTCAACTATCAATGGATAAACGAGGATAATTTTGAAGAAATCTTGGGATATACGAATAATGAAGTGATTGGAACTTACGCACCAGACATGATTCATCCAGACGACAGGAATTATGTTTTCGACATGTTTAAGAACATTAACCAAACCAGTACAAAAGAAGTACAATTAGAGTTAAGAATAATGCATAAAAATGGGTTTTTTAAATGGTTCGATTCAAAAAGCTTGAATTATCTTGATTCACACGAAAAACCTAAAATATTTGTAATTTTTCGAGACTTGACGGAAAAAAAAAAACTCGAAAAAAAACTAAAATCAACCGCCGATAAATTTTTAAATTTATTGAACAATTCTAGCGATATTGTAATCGTAATAAACGAAAATAACAAGATCGAGACAATTCATAGCGGATTGTTTAAAGATCCTCTGAACTATTTAGAACAGGAAATGATAGGAAGGAATTGGCTAGATTTTATACATCCAAAAGAACAAGAAAAGCTATTAAATAAATTTAAAAAAGGATTTCATAAAAATTTTTATGAAGTTCAAGTGTTAAACAAGAGAGGAGAATTTGTGGATTTAGACATTAGAGGGGCATCGTTTAAAGACGAAAACAACAAAAGAAAAACCTTAATAGTCGCTAGAGATATATCGAAACGAAAACAAGTTGAAAAGTTACTCATATCGTCAAAAGAGAAACGTGATCTTTCTTACGATAAGATGTTATTTTACAAGGATTTGCTTTCTCACGATATTAACAATATTTTACAGAGTATCCTTACCATTACCGAACTCATCCTGCTCATGGAAGAAAAACATGAAAAATCCAACGAAATACAAGAATATTTGGAAAATATAAAACTTCAAGTCCAGCGTGGAGCGCGACTTGTTTCAAATCTCAAAATCTTATCCGATATAGAAGAAACCACCCCCTTATTAAGAAAAACAGAAGTAATACATGTTTTAGAAAAATCAATTAAATCTGCAAATAAAATATATGGTAATAGTCTAAAAATTCAGATTGAAACCGAAGAGCCTCAATATTATATTTTCGCAAATGAATTATTAGAAATCGTTTTTGAGAACATCATTAAGAACGCTATTGAACATAATGATAACGAAAAAATTGAATTGAACATTAGAGCTTCAATCGAACAGATAGAAAATCGTAATTTTTTAATCATGGAATTCCAGGATAATGGAACGGGTATTGACGATTCAATTAAGAAGGAAATTTTTAGCAGGAACACGAGAAAACAAAAAAACGAAAAGTTCATTGGTTTAGGACTCACTCTAGTAAAAAAAATAATGGACACCTATAAAGGAACCATTAGAGTAAAAGACCTCAAAAAAGGAAACAAAACGATTGGAAGTAATTTTATTTTATTAATTCCTTTAATATAAATAACAAAGTATCAAAAATATTTTTTTAAATACGCCATCATTACATCTGGATAATTCGTATAGATTGCTTCTATAAATTCGTCCTTATATCTCCATCTTAATAATTTTTTCATGCGATTCTTGGAATTTACGCCCCAAACATAACATTTTAACCCATTATCGATGATTTGGGTCATGTTGCTGTCTATATTCGTCCTTTCAGCTTTTAAATTAATAGCGTGAATTTGATTTTCTAAGATTACATTAAAATCTAGGGTTTCAGGTTTTATAAGAGGGATGTTATGGGGAAGCGTGTGAACTAGTTTAATATCATTATTATATTCTCTTAATTTCGCTAAAATATTAATTCTAGTATCTGTAATTTCGATACTATCAAGAAGCTCATGTATTATAGCCAAATTAATCAATTCCATACCAACTATATGATCTCCGATATCAAAACTATATCTAATCTTAGAATTACCTTCTTTAAATTTATTAAAAACACTTTCCAACAGGGGAATTCTTCTATCGTCTTCAAAATCTAACATATTTAATTGCTGTATAGTTAACTCCGAAATATCGTAAATATTTGAATTTTTTTCGAATGTCCCATCATGAATACAAACAAGTTGGTTATCTTTCGTGAGATGTAGATCTGTTTCGATACCCGCCCCCATTGAGACAGCTCTTTCGAAAGATTTAATGGTATTTTCTATTTCATAACCCATTGCTCCCCTATGACCAAAAATATACGGTTTTTCCATTTTTCTATATTTAAATTTCCTTATGGCAATAAAAATGATAGTTTTTAAAGAATTTTAAATTATTCATATTACTTTATCTCATTTTAAAGGGAATTTTATCTAACAATCACAAGGTATTTTTATTAATGAATGAAAACGACGAGAGAACTAGCTTTAAAACGAAACTAAACGAATATGCAAAGAATTTATTCAAATTTTCTCATTACAGCACGAAAACAAAACTCTATATCATATTGTTTTTGTTCTTAGTAGTCCTTTCTTTAGGTTTGCTATTTTATATGATATTTTTTGATCCAACTATCTTATATAGAATAGTCGTTGAATTTTTTGTGAATCCAATATATCTTTCTGGATTTCTTGGAATATTTCTTTTTATTGGTATTATGGCAATACAAGGATTGATTGTACCTTTACCCTCAGAAGTAGTGTTATTCATGACGGGTTTGATATGGGGGTGGGCAATTGGAGGATTCATGGGAATAATTGGCTCGATGGCTGCTGGATCTTTGTGTTTTTACATTAGTAGAAAGGGAGGAAGACCATTAGTAGAAAAATTAATTGGAGAGAAAGGAATAGATGTAATTGACGAATATATAAGAAAACACGAGATTAAAGCGGTAATTCTCCTAAGATTTATCCCTTTTGTTCCTTTTGATGTTGTTTCTTACGTGTCTGGATTGGTTGATATAGATTTTAAACGATATTCCTTAGGAACATTCATTGGGTCTATTTTTCGAGCATTTTTTTACTCGATATTAGGATCGATTTTATTGAGTGGTTTGAATTTACCAGTAATTTTTGCTGAACTTCCTATCGAGACTATTGATGCACAATCAAATATGTTCAATTTTATACTATTCCTCGTGTTCGCAGTTTTCGCTATAATGTTCTTGGCTTATTACTTATTAACCAAAAGAATTAACAAAAAGGAAAAAGAATTAAAAGAATTTTAAATTATGAATTTTATCATTAGATTAAAGGGATTAAATGTTCTTCATTTATTCATTAACTTTTCTTCCCCTTAGCCACGCATCCATAACGAAAGAACTGAAAAGTCGGATGTGATTCTCGTCTTTCGTGTGAAACGCGAGGAAATTATCGTCTTTATTTCCAATTATCGCTAATAATAATTCTTCTCCGTCGCAATTTATTGAGAAGCGGTCTTCGCCAGAATAATTACGCAAGGAGATATTGTCAAGACTTAAGAATTCCTCAACTAAATTTGCTTGATCTTCGTCGCTAGGAACGATAAAGCATGATATTTTTAAATTAACAAAATTTCTTACCTCGTAAAGATGCAAAACTTGCAAATCATCGATTTTTGGTACACAAATCATGACATTATGTTTTGCGTTATTTAGTATTTCTCTCATTTTATCGAGAATATCGTTTTTAGAAATTTCAACTTGAGTAAAATCAATGATTTTAGGAACTTTCGCTTCTAATTGTGCTTTTTTTAAAGATTCGTTTTCTAATTCTAACTTTTCTAACTCTCTATCGGCCTTTCCAAGCTCTTCGTTGAGAATGTTGATTTCCTTGTTTAAGTTTGTTATTTCCGAATTAATACGATTTATTTGGTCTTGAAGGGTATTTTTATCTTTAAGAACGCTTTCGAGTTCCTTTTCTTTTTCAGATACTATGTGTTCGCTAATAGACGCAGTAGATGTTAATTTTTGAAGTTGTTCTTCTTTTTGAGAGATGGTTTTTTCCATCGTTTCTATATTACCATCTTTAATTTTTAGTGAACCCTCAAGGGTTTTGATTTGATCGTCCTTTAATGTTAAGGATTCTTTTAAAGTTTGGATGCTATTTTCAAGAGTTTTAATCAAAGCGTCCTTGGTCGCGAGTTGTTTTTTGAATTCTTCTTCCATAAATTATCACAATAATGTAAGTTTTTATAACGAATTAAACACCTTAGAATAAATATTAGTTTATTTCATTATAAATTTAATTTTACTAAAAATTAGATTGTAATAGTCTCTAATTTTCCACTTGCGTTTAGCTTAATTAACTCGTTTTTCCCTTGATAGTTATCGGGAAGATTTATATTTGAATCAACGATACAATAAGAAAGCTTGCAATGTTTTCCGAGAAGAACCTTGTCAAGAAGAATTGTATTAGAAAGTTCACAAAAAGCACCAAGCTCGCTCATTCCCCCAATAACTACATTTGGTCCGAGCAAGGCTGTATCTCCAATTTTTACGCCAGGTGTTAATATTACAGGCTCAATAAAAGTTGGAAAGTCTCCGATATAACCCTTAATTTTAAGGCCTCTGAGTGTTTCGTTATTATTTTTTAGTATTTCTTTCAATCTATCAGGTGAATCTTCTCCTGAGTTTATGTGATTTACCTCTGATTTGATTATTTCAAGAGCTTCTGTTATATTTCCATTAGAGAGGGCAGAACTTATTTTATCTTTCATTTTATTTTTCTCGAACTTAAAAAATTTTTAGAAGTTTTTAAAGAGAAATGTATTATTCTTCAAAATATTTTTGATTTCTTAATTTAACATTTAAAAATAAAATTTTTATTGTTCATTCAATAATAATTCTCGTGATTTTATCTATTATCTTAAGGGCTCCAAAATAAGATTCTGAGAAGTTATTCCCTTTAAATAACACACTACATATTGGTGATCCTTTAGTTACGATCATTTCTGGATCAGGTTTATCGAATACGTGATCCAAGCCGTTAATTTTATTTATTATCGTTTTGTTAATACTTTTCGGTGAAAAAAAAATAAATTTCGTTGCAAAACATGATGATTTAACTTTTTCTAATTTCTTCTTTACAGTTTCCCATCCTCCATTTTCAAAACACCTCAAATGGAGATCTACCAAGTTTATTCCCAAAACACATTCAGAGGCGCTTAAAGATCCGGGTATTCTTGGATTAATTTCCATCAATAATGGTTGATTGCCGTTCTGTAATACAAAATCGAATCCATTTATTCCCATTAGAGAATATTTTTTACATAAATCAATTGCTATCTTTTCAATTTTGACGGTTTGATTTGGAAATAAAGAGCAAGGAACGATATTTCCACAGTACATGAATTCTTGAGGAGAATTTAAAAATTTTTCTCCAATTATTTGTCGATTAACTGTTAAAACCTTGGCTTCAATACCATTTGAAATGGTTGTACAACTAATAGGTTTCCCCTCGATATACTGTTGAATAATCCATTGATTCTGATTAAAATCTTCGGTTTTGAGAAGTTTTAATCTATAGTGCAAGGCCGTTTTATTGGGTATTTTATAGATGCTCATTCCTCCCGAACCTTGTTTCCTTTTTAAAACAACTGGAAAAAAAAATGATTTTGGATCTTTCAGGAAATCTTCTAGAGTTTGGGTTAAGGGCACTTGAATCTGATTTTCTTTCAGATAATCATATATCCGCTCAATATCACGAGCTTTCATTATTGTGTCGTTTGAATTATTGGCATAAATTGCTTGATATTCATTTTGTTCTATATAATCCACTATTTTCTGTCTTTCTTCGATATCATCATCTAAACCACTGCCAATAACGATATATTTAATATTTTCGTGTTTTTTCAAGAGTTCAATTGAAAGACCCGCTAATAGCTTGTGATAAACAATTTTAGCACATTCGTAGTCAGAATTTATTTCTTTAATAATGATTTTGTAATCAATCACATGAGGAAATAAATCTAAATCTCCAAAAAAATCGACTGTGCATACATCATACCCAGATTTATGTAAAGATTTAACAATCGGACGAGAATTGAATCCTATTATTAAAACGCTATTTTCCTTTCCCTTCATTATTAAGTAAAACCTTAGATTGTTTAAAGAAATTTTCTTGGGTTTTTTTAACAATATTCAAAAAAAAATCAGATACATATTTTGCTATAATATTTGCCGCTTCTTTGCATATATCGTGACTTTATTTCTTCGTAGGTTTCCCGCATTGGCTTATCGGAACGATCGTGCCCTCTCTGATACCATAATAAACAGGAAAAGGATTCTGATAAAATCGGAATAAAAAATTTAAAATTTTTGTGATTTAAATCATATCCATGATTTAAAACCAAAAATGGACTGCTTCCCTCAATTTCGTACCAAATATGCGTTCCATCTGATAATTTTATAAATGGCATTTTAATTAAATCCTAATCAATTCTAATAATTAATTATTTTTGTTGCTTAATCAAATATAGTTAATTTAAATATTCAATATTAAATAATGTTGAAATATATATCTTCTTATGAGCATAATTTCTCGCAAGTTACAAAAAATCAATAAGTCGTATTTCGTGAGCTTGCCTAAAACTTGGATAAAAAACCTTAATTTAGACAAGAACTCCATCATCGACATGCTCGTATGCGACGACGGTTCGATTAAAATTTCTCCTAAATTTGAAAAACAAGAACAAGCGCTTGACGAAATAATCCTCCAGTCAAGCAGGTATGTGGCAAGAGACATCGTAAAATATTGCCTTTCGGGAGTGGAAAAAATTATTATTGTATCGAAAGAAGATTTTCAAGGAGAAATATGTAAGGATATTCTTTGGTTCGTGAATCACCTTCCAAATGCCGAAATCATTGAAAGAGATAAAAGAAGAATAATTGTGAGTAATTTTGGCTATAAACGAATTCCAACAAGAAAAATAATTCAAAGACTACTTTATCTAATCTGTGAAATATTTGAAAACATCCAAAAAGAGCAACCTACTGAATTGAAAAACAATTTTGACAGCGTGAGGCGACTTTATTTCGTATTAGTAACTCATATACGGACATATCTAAGGACTGGATTATATGTATCAGAGGATAGAACATTTACACCGTTAGAAGCAATGGATTATAGAATGTTTTGCGAGAAAATAGAACGAATTGGATTAATACTACGCGATTTTATATATATAAAAGGAGAATACAATGGATTTTTCGCTAAGGTTGAAGAGTTTTTTACAGAAGTAATGGATGCGTTCTTAAAGAAAAATTACCAAAAGGCTTGTGAAGCTTGGTTCAAAAGAGATGATTTAGTTCAACAAGCCCAAGAACTTTCTGAAGGCATGAATTGCGAAAAAAAAGTAAAATTAAACCAACTTTTAACAATAATTGAATATTGTAAAGATATGGCAGATCTTATCTGAAATTACTAAAAAAGGTTATAATATTTTTTTAAGGTTCAATATTAAAGAAGATGGATTGTATTTGTCAAATTGATATATCTCAGCTTTAGCAAAATCTTTTAAATTCTTCTTGATGAGATCGGCAGAATATGTGTGAACCCCTAAGGCTTGAGTTGCATAAGATTTTTTTGGCTCAAGTACAACGGTGTGTATTTTCTGTTTGGCAAGTTTTTTGGACCAATCTTTTAATTCTTCGACAATAAGTAGGTAATCAGATTCGACTTGCGCAACTAATTCGGGATATTTTACCGAAATATTCGCACCACAATCAGAGCAGATAAATATTACAGGAATGACATTCCTATTCTTTAATCGTTCTACTTTTATTAGTTCCGTGCACTTTTTGAGAGCAGAAGCCATAGGCGTGTATGATTTACCTTCTAAATTCTTTAACTTAGTTGCAGCATTTTTAAAATATACGGTAGGTTTTTGTAATACGATTGAATCTTTTCCCCTAAAAACGATAAGAGAAATTTTATCCTTTTTTCGATATCCTTCTTTTTGAAGAGATAAAATGACATCAGTCATTTGTTTTATGACGTAATACATAGAGGCTGAGCTATCTAGGACGAAAAAAAGAGCTAATGGGGCTCGATATTCATATATTTTATCCATGATATCGTGCTTATCGAAGCGAATGGGGTATTTTATTTCGGAATGGTTGTAGACAATGTTTTCCAAATATTTTCTAATAGTTGCATCCAATGCAATGCTTTTCGGGTGGTTAATAGGTTTTCTAAATGACACGTACCTCCCTTTCAGAGAAGAAGCCATCTTAATGCGCCTTCCTATGCCTCGACCACCGTAATTTGAAATTCTCTTGTCTTTTCGAATGTTGTCTAATATAGAAACCATTTTTTTTTCCATCTTATAAATAAATGGAACGATTTGAGCCTCGTTCCAGTAAAGATCAGTGATATTTTCTTCAAAGGGTAGATTTTTTACCTTCCATCCACCAGCAGGAGTTGATTTTTGCTTTTTTTCAGGTTCTTTAAGTGGAGGAGGTAATTTCTGTTCCTTAGTTTCTGGAATGTCCAATTTCTTGGGATCGACCTGTTGTCGCTTGAATTCCTCGTATTGCTTGTCCGAGTGACGCAAGGGCCCTTCCGTTTCTGGATTGGGCTTGTAAATATCTTCGTTTTCATAGACTTCCTTGATCTTTCCAAACACTTCTGCGATTTTGGTTTCTATTTCTTTGGGCGTTAATTCATAGTGGAGAGATTGGATGCGGTGTTCAAAAACGAGATCCATCGCCACATTAATATCTTCCTCAGCAATCGAGATTCTATTATTGAGTGCTGCGTGGGCTCGTGCACACCTAATAAATGTAATATCTGCTCTTTGAGAAAATACCCCCAATTCATTTACTATTTTAGAAACCATTTCGTAGACAGCGTGGGGAATAACAACTTTCTTGAGAATTTCTCGGGCTTTGGCAATTTTCTGACGGAGTTCTTCCTGCTTGTTATTAAATTTTTGTATGAAATTCTTCGGTTCATCGTTAAATTCTATAACTCTTTTAGTAATTTCTGCCCGGAGATTAGAATCGTCTGGAGCCTCAATTCTCACTTCCAATCCTAGCCTGTCAGCAATTTGTGGTCGAAGTTCTCCTTCTTCGGGGTTCATGGAACCTACTAGTACGAACCTCGATGGATGGCTGACAGATATACCTTCTCTTTCAATGATATTAATTCCCGATGCTGAAGCATCCAATAAAACATCTACTATATGATCTTGAAGCAAGTTAATCTCGTCCACATATAATATCCCTCGATTTGCCTTGGCAAGTAAACCAGGATGCAAGCTCTTTATACCTTCCGAGAGTACTTTATCGATAGAAAGCGATCCACAAACCATGTCCTCAGTGACGCCAAGGGGAAGGTTCACGATTTTCATTTCTTTTAATTCAGTTTCAAGTTTGCCTTTAGAAATCGTTTCCCTGCATTTTTCACATAAATCATTGACATCGGAATTAGGATCGCACGAAAACTCGCAATTTTTCGAAACAGTTATCTTTGGCATGACTTCTACGAGCGACCTGACTGCTGTAGATTTACCCGTTCCCTGGTGGCCAGTTAAAAGCACGCCTCCGATTTGGGGGTCGATAACATTCAAGATTAACCCCATTTTCATCTTGTTCTGTCCCAAAATTGCAGTGAATGGAAAATTAATTTTTTTCATTATGATAATTCAGCTTGATTCTATTGTATAATAATAGAAAAAACAGAATTTCACTTAAAATTTCTCTTTTCTGAATTATTTTTAATTTTAAACTAATTTGATAGATAAAAAAGAAAATCATTATGAATCTCTTAAACATAAACAATGTCTTTAAAGACAAAATTCTTACATACAAGACAAAAAGCTTTCAAGTTTATTTAATAAATCAATTACATTTCTCTTCAATTGAAAATAGAACATTATTTTCTGATGAGTGTCTGTGAAAGGGAAAAAAATATTAATATTGAATATAATATCAATTTCTTTTTTAATAAGCTTGATTTTTAGTATAAATTTTTTAATATCCTTAAATAGAATTACTCACAACAATATATCTATCAATTCAAATATCGTTAACGAGGAATCTTGGACGAAAGTCTTGGATGTTAATGGAAAAGCGATTTCGATAGCGAATGATACGGAAAATAATATTTATATTCTCTATTATTTACATTCAGGGGGATATTTTTTAGAAAAGTATAATTCTTCGGGACACGCTATCTTTTCAAAAGAGTTAGGATATCCTGCGATCGATATTTCTGTGGATATTTCTAACAATCTCTATATATTAGCATTTTCTTTTCTCATAAAGCTTGATGATATGGGCACTCAATTATGGAATAAAACTCTAGATTTTGAATCAAATGGATTAGATATGGTTTTTGATACGCTAAATAACATTTACATATTAGGATACTCCTTTATAATAAAGTTTGACAACAATGGAAATCATTTATGGAATATATCAATACCGAGAGCATCGTATGGTTTAGATTATAAGGGAAACATAATAACGCTTGATTCTTCGGATAACATCATTATCTCGAGTATAAGTGATTATGACTATTCAATGATATCAAAATATGATATATCTGGAATTCAACAATGGACATTTAATTTTTCTAAAGGAGCTATAAGTGATTTAGCATTGGATAAAAAAGATAATATTATCGTTGTCTCCAATCAGATCGTGATCAAGTACGACAATAAATGCAATCAACTCTGGAACTATAGCATAGAAGGTGGTTATTCTAGCATGTTTAATTATGAGTCTACATCCTTGAGCATTGATTCATCGGAAAATGTGTATGTTGCTACTAATTTAAAAATCGATAATAGAGATCCTGATATTTTATTTGGATACTTTCTTCAAGGAATAACATCATATGAATTTGGAATTTTTTTGTATAAGTTCAATAATACGGGAGGATTATCGTGGAATTGGAGAATTACGGGATGTTATTATTCCTGGAATAACGAAATGATACTTGATTCTGAAGATAATTTATATATCTATGGAGGGAAATTACCCAATGAGATGATTATATACAAAAATCCGATAGAATTTAACGGAAATTGCGTTCATCAGACATATTTATCGCTCTTGTTTGTATGTCCATTTATAACATTATTGATCGGTGTTTCAATACATTTTTATAAAAATCATAAAATCAAAAAAGCTAAAACAGAAAATTACATAATTAATCTCAAGAAACGAAAACCAGATTTGAACGTAAAAAAATATTTAGAAAAGAGGCGCGATTTACAACATCATTTGAGGGTCTTTAAGCGAGATTTATAAAATTACATCACGAAGATCAGAATTTCTTGGCAATCTCGTTTAGGGTTGAATCCAACTTGCCAACCGTGGTTTCCCAGCGATTTATAATTTCGTCAATTCTTGGAATCATGGATTCTCGCTCCTTGAATTCAAGATAATCCTTGAATTCCTTTATGTTTTCTAGCTTTTCTGTAGTATCTGTCACGTATTTATAGATATCTCTTTTCTGTGCCTCGAGGACTTCGTGAACTCTTGCTTGTTCTCCTTTTCTTACTAATGTTTGGAGATATTCGTCAAGACCTTGTAATTGTGCAGTTAATTTATTTATCATGTTCTCAACGGTAGATTCGTATGTCTCAACCACATTTTCTTTGGGCAAGTTCATAGTAACATCAACGACGAATTTTTGCATTTGCACGAGCATTTCTTCGAGGCTGTCGAAACCTTGTATTTCAAAATCGATCTCGGAATAGGATGCTTGGATGCCTTTTTCTACATCGTCGAGTCGATATATTTTAAAACCAGGGTCGTTCTTAAGCTTGATGTCGGGGTCTCCTTTCTTGTCAGCGGGTTCAATCTGGCGAGTGAGGCGTAGGGGATTAAAAACTAAGGATATCGCTAAGGGATTGTTCGTTTGATAGCTAAGGGTTGTCCTGATATCTATGTGGCTCATCATTATTTTAAAACCCGGATGCGTATGCCACCAACCGATCGTAAACTCGGGAGGGTCCCTGCAGATGGCCTCGTCATCTATAAGTGCTAGGCTGAGATAATCCTCGTCCGTCCACTTATATTGATCGATTACTGCGTCCTTGTCTAATTCTTGGTGCATGATGGGGTAAGCTTCTGTTACAATTACCTTCGCTTTATTGCCTTTTCCCTCGTTCCGTCCAATAAATATCCCGCTGACTTCTAACCAATCGTCCCGTGGTATCTTGGCGTTGGCAAATCTCACGGCGGCCGCAACAATGGTCTTATACACCTTTTTAGGAATGATGACTGACATGTTTCGATCACATTTTAGTTTTAATCATAATAATGGTTTCAATATTTAATGTTTTCCAAAAGGAAACATTAATGATTCCCAGCGATTCGTCGTAATACATAGGATAATTAGTTGAAGTGTTAAAATGATTTATATATTCTCTTGATATTATCCGTAATTCAATAATTGGAAAAATATCAGCTTGATCTCTAAAAGAAATAACTCTATATTGGTCAATACCCGTGCTTAAAAACTATAATTCACAACTTCCACTAGTTTAATTATCAAAATTTGTCTATATCCTTGGACACCCACTGCTTCTAATATAATGTATTGATAAACATAAAAATCCAACTTAAATCCTTTTTTTTACATAACTTATAAAAATAAGAAGTGAGCATTTATTAGGTATTTATACTAATAATTGTTTATATTTGATTATTAGAAGAATTTTGTTAAATTTATAAAATCCGAATCCTATTAAAATAGTAATAATTAATGATAAAAAACCTAGAAAAAAAACTAATTCAAAGGAGTAAAAACAATCATGGCCGAAAAAGGGTTTGAACCGCTAACAAGCCAATTAGGAATAGCTGGAACGTCGTATAGAATCCAACTAGGTTTGATAAACGAGAAATGGGCATCTCGAATCTTGAAAGGACGAGATATAATTGACTCTTACATCTTTAAAGAAGAAGACACGGTGAGTGGGCTTCCAAATTCTAACCTCATAGTGGGTTGGGTACTCCGAACCGTGGCAATTCCAAACATTAATCCCCATCAAATCATGAAAACTACCCAAGCTTTAGTAAAACAAGCAATACAAAAGAAAGAAGAGAGGAAAATGGTACCAACCGTCTCTGAATCGAGAGAAATTGAATTAGAAAAAGTACCCGAAAACGAACTTAAAAGGCCTACAACAAAGGGATGGGTAAAAGAAGAAGGATCATCAGGAATTCAAGATAGTGAAGAAGCAAAGAGAAGAGCCTTCCAAGAAAGAGTTAAAGCAATTAAAGAAGAAAGCGCGCCTCAATCAACGGGTTCTACTGTAAAAACAACAAGAACCCTACCCTCCATTCCTTCTGGAGGAGGAGATGCATCTATAACTACACAGGTTCAAAAAACCATATCGACAGCTGGAACGGTATTTTGTCCCTCTTGTGGTAAGGATATTGATTGGAAATTTTGCCCATATTGTGGAAAACCATTACCTCACGAGTGATAATATTTTTAATATATTACATTGAATTATTTAATTCGGATGCTAATAGTTGGAAATTCACTCATAAAAAAATCAAACATGACCACGAAACATTCATTATAAAAATATCCAATTATAAATAAGGACATTGCATAGTTGAAAAGCAATTATTTAATTTTTCAAAAAAATCTAAATGTGATTACATGAAAGACAAGTCCATCGTAATAATAAAACCAGAAGCATATTATAAGATGCTCGTTCACGTTCTACGATTTGGCTCAAAAACGCGTGAAAAAAGCCAATATAAGGAAGTGATGGGAATGCTCATGGGATACCTTGAAGGAGAAGGAGAAATTAAAGATGTAATAATTGAAGACGCTGTACCCGTTTCTCATGGTGGTTCTATTGAAGTCCAATTTGCACCTCAAGATTATATTACTTTTGCAGCCATAGACGAAAAGTTTGCTGAAAAAAATTGGTTTACCGTTGGATGGTACCACTCTCATCCTAACCTGAAAGTGTTTTTCAGTGGAACGGACATTAAAAATCAGATGGGTTGGCAGACTCCAAATCCTAGTGCTATAGGAATCGTGTTTGATCACTATTACTTAGAAACTGACCCTGAATTTAGAAGAAAATACGGTTTAAAACCATTAAACGAAGGTGAAATAGACTATGGGTTTAGAACATTCAGGCTCGACGATCCTTCAAAACCCAGTACAAACTATCACGAAGTGAAATCTATCGTTGAATTTCCCGATAACATACATTATTACTTAAAAATTAAAAAGCTCATTGAATGCATTCACGCAAACGAACCCCCAATTCTCGAATTAAACGAGACACCAGATATATTCGGAAATGTCTATATTCCATTTGCGAACCAATTTATGTCAGATAGGCCTGAATTAGAAACGAGTTCCATCCTCACGGCTTTTAAGGATGGCGTTTATAATCTTTTAGAATCTTCGTTAGAACCCCTGATCTCTTTTTTCAACAAGTTTAGTCAAGAAACTGTTTTGAAAATTGTTGAGAGTAACTTAAAAACTCGTGAAACGCTTGTTTCACTAAAAGATATCTTGAGTAAGAAGATGTCTTTAATTCAAAATAATTTCAAATTTTCCTTGTCAAATCTTCTAGATCAATTAGATCTATACTTTTACGATAGGTTTGAAGGTTTTGATAAAGATAAAGAAATGATAAAAGAATCATTGGAAACCTTGAGGGAAACCATATCAGAACGAGTTAAACAAGTTATTAAAGATATCTCTGAAACACATTATTCGTCTATTTTATCGTCCTTAGATAACAACATAACAATAATTAGTCAATCAAACGAAAACAGCAAAAATAGTTACGATATGATAGAGAAATCAAAAAATCAATTATCTACCCTTTCACAATTTTTTGATTCAAGCTTAAAATCAATTTCTCAGAATGCAAGCACAATCCAAGTTCAATCAATAGATACTATAAAAAATAAAATCAACTCTTTAACAAGCTCTCTAACTTCTATTAAATCTCTCTTAGGTAACATCTCAGAAGTGCAAAACCTATTTTCAACAGAAATAATTACAAAAATTCATGACTTGCAAGCTAGATTAACTGAACATGAAGATAAGAATAATCTCGAACAACCTGGATCCCCAACAACAAAGACACCGTTAACCGAAGGAAGTGTTTTAGAGCCTAATACGAGCGAATTATTAGAAAAATTAAGAAGATCTGAAGAAAAAAATAATGAATTGGAAAGAGCTTTAAATAAAGAACAAGATTCATACAAAAAAACAAGAGAAGAATTAAAAAATCTAACGATAGAAAATCAAAACCTCAATAATAAGCTTGAAAAAAGGGAAGAAATTTCAAGTGGACCTAGTAAAAAAGAAAAAAAAAAGAAAAAAAATAAATAACCAATATAACCATTATCATGCCGACTAAGATTCAAATAGGTATTAAAAAAGAAGCGTTCAGGAACATGATAACGCATGTTCTCAAATACGCAAGTCACTCTCTCGAGCAGAAGGCGGAAGTGATTGGTATCTGCATGGGAAAGAAAGACGCACGATTAGAAATAATAAACGCAATACCTTTAACTCACGGAATTGATATTGACATCGCAAATCAAAAGGAAATACTTGATGTGTTTGCTACCACGGAGGAGCAATATCAGAAAAAGAATTTATTCGTAGTAGGGTGGTATTGTTCCAATCCTAACGCAGGTTTGGAATACGCAGATAAGCATGTGAAAAATCATATGTTTTTCAAAAGAACATTTAACAATGATTGTGTGAGTATTATTTTTGACCATGCCCAAATGGTACAAAATCAGAATTTGGGCTTTAAAGCGTTCATAATAGATGATTCAGGTGTGAATCAAGTTGAAATCGATCTTGAAATTCCAAAAACTTTCGATTTTTTTAATTGGGTAAAAAAATTCGTTGAAGATTCCCAAAAGAAAGCCCCGATATTAATCAAGGAGATTAGTGAAGTTACTAATTTAGCACCAAACGATCTCCAAGAAATACCATTACCTCAAGATTATTTTATAGAAGATTCAGTTAAAGACGAATATGCTCGATTAGAACCCATTTCAGACGGTTTTACTAAAGGTGCGTCAAATTTTTCCGAAATTTTTATGGGACAATTTCTATCACAATTAAGCAATTGGTCCCGACAATTTGAGAAAGGAGCAAGAGAAGGACCAATTATAATCCAACAAACCATCGAACAGATGAAAGACGCCTTGTCTCTTAGCATGGGAAAGATTGAAAGGTGGTTTTCTAAAGTATTGGAGGAGAAAATTAAAATATTCGAAGAAAGCATGACTAATTACATTGAAGAGCGAATTATTTCTCAAAATCAGGTAGCTGAACTTGCTTCAAGTACTATAAAAGATGTAATCACTCAAATTAAAGAAACAATTAGAAATAATCTCCAAGAATTATTCAAAAATATTAATGATAAATCGACCAATTTAGCTTCACAAATAGAGTATAATATTCAAAATGTTACCGATATAGACAAGAATTTAACTGTTGTTGCAAACGAATTAGAAAAAATTGTTGATGAGACCACCGTCGTATCTGGACAAATTAATAAAAGTTTCAATTTAATAACTGAAACACTAACTTCAAACTTATCAAATAGTATTGACAAGCTCAATGAAGAATTATCTTCTATTCAAAAGTTAACTGATGATATTAACCAGAAATTCTCGAATTTAAGAAAAGACTTGGATATCTAAAAAACTAAAGGCACAACAAATATTTTGGATTAAATAACCATTTTGATCGAAAAATATTCTATTTTCTATTTTTCATGAAAGATAATCTTTAATATTTCTTTTACTTATTTTCAATAATGGTTAATGCTGAATTCGTTTTCAGGGCTTTTATCGGGATGTTATTTGAATCATTCGTTCTTTTAATAGCGCTCTTATTATGCATTCTTTGCCTTCAAAAATATTTTCAAAAGAAGCATAAACTTACGCTTTATTTATTGGTTATCTTCATAGCTTTGACTTGTGCCGTGCTATTTTCTTGGATATCAAAAATACTCGTCATCACAATAGGATTAGAGTATAGTCACGTTCCTGATTTTGAACCAGTTGAAAATAATCTTTATTATTGGTTTCTGTTGAGGATAACGGATTTTAGAATTAGTTTTATCTTCATGACGATAGCAATATATTTTACTTATGTCCTCAAGGTAAATTTATACGAAGATGGATATAATTCAAAAATGAGAATTTTCATAATTATATTTTCCATTCTTACGGCGACATTCTCTTTTTTCGTTTACATCAGGGGCGTTATTGAAATCGATGCCGTGGCGTTTTTTCTGATCTTCTTTTTGCTTTTATTAGTTTATTTACCTTTTTCCTTAAAATCTTATAGAGCTTATAAAAACACCGAAGAGCATGAATTCAAGAAAGGATTTTTAGCCTTAGCGATTATGGGGATTGCTTTCATTTCTATTTTTTTAAATTTTTTTATAGATCGAATTCTAGTAATGATTCCAGGTTTAGAGTTGGGCTTTTCAACTTTTTACTATTTAGCTTGGATTAGCGCTATCATTGGTCTTTTAAGCGCTTATTTTGGATTTGTAAAACCTCGATCAACCGCATAATTCAAAATATCCTTTTTTTTAATTAATTATAATTCTCCGCAAAATATTTTTTATATTACTCGATTTTAAACTTATCGCACAAAAGTAATCGTCCTTAATTTTGTCGGACGGATATATATAATATATATTTTTTACGCTTATTCATTTATTATTAATTTAATAATATTTAATTATCGTCGGTTTGAAACCTAAGAATATTTTCAATAAAAAACGCAGATTTTTAAATATTGACGATTAATTATAATTTATTTAATTTAATTTTTGGTTTAATATGACCATGAGTTCTGGGATCGCAAAAAAGGTAAAATTGGACACGATTGATAAAAAAGCAGCTCTGGAAAAATCTCCTTTAATAAACCAAGAAATTCCAGATCCAATCTTAAATTTGACCTTAAAACTGAAAAATATGTTGGTCCAAGAACGTAACGCTAAAGGAATAGGAACTGCAAAAGAGCAATATTTAGAAATCGTTAACAGCATACACGATGTGCTAAATAAAGAAACTTGTTTAAGCAAGGAACAAAAGCTTAATTATTGCAATATTGAGAGATACTTTATGAAATTGTATTTATTAAAATTCTCTTAATAGAGTTCATCCCACATAACAACTCAAGCACTCGGAATATAAATATTTGAATCAATTATTCTACGAGCTAGTTCCAATACTGCATCGTTAACCTTGCAGTCGTCAGCTTCAGAAATCTTAATTAAAATTCCACCTTCGCGTTCTACTTGTTCTTCTATTTGAACCAAATCGAGATTTGCCGTGCTTTCGTTTTCTATTAAAACTAAAACATAAGGAACCTCCATTTTTGTCGTTATGCGAATGTCGTTGACCTGTTTTCGAACAATCTCGTAGGAACGATTGTCGTTGATCAGGCCAAATATTCCCATTGCACCCTTGTACAATGAACTGAGAAAGAATTTAAAACTCGGTTTCGAGCAAACGTCCCAAAATGCCATTGTCACAACTTCACCGCTTTTTGTTTCAATATTTTTCACGAAAACATTAACACCAAGATTTAAGCGGTAATTATTCTCGAAATGACAGCCAATGAGTCCTTGTACCACGGCATTATTTTCACTAAACCCCGTGTTAATGAAAATAATCTTTAACTTGAAAGATTGCATTCAAATGCGTTTGGTTAATGATTTTCAATAAAAATTTATCTTATATAATATATTTAGCATAGAAGATATTTAAACTATTTATCGCGCGACAAATAGGATTTCTCATTTTTGTCAAAAAAACAAATATCTTATTTATACATAAAATAAATAAAAAAAGATTTTTATCCTAAAAAATTAAATATAGCTAGAAATTATTCCAGTTTCGTTAATAATATTCCTGACGAGAGAAACCAAAAAATCAAGCTGATAATGCTCATCCATTCCATGAAGCGATAATAGTTAAGTGAAGGATCAAGACTTTCAGTAGTCATGAAGTTTACATTTCCTTCAAAAATTGAAATTAAAATTGCTATTAAAAATAACGAGAAAAATAGGATTACAGGAACGCCTAAAACGGATTGTAATATCCATTTTTTATCATTTCTTTTTGTTAAAGCTAAAAGGCTTATTGAAAAGACCATAAATTCACAGGAAACAAAGAAAATACCAGCAAATAACACATGAAGCAGTGAAAAATCGTGTAAATTAAAGATGGTTAAAAAAAGCCCTCCAATACTCGTTAAAATCATTAGAACGAGGGGGATCAAAAAAAAGTTTTTTTCTCTTTTTTCATTTTCTTTAACCATTATTCTCACAACATCCAACACAAAAGGAATGGAAAATATTATTGTTAATATCATACATACTGTGAAGACATATTGGGCACCATTTCTTGCTCCTCCCAAGTTGCTAATCCAATGAGTTATCATGATATTAGGAGTGTTAATAGGTTCTGTGATTATAAAAACGATCGAACTAACTACAAGCATAAATGCTTGAACGAAACCACATAAAATTCCAAAATAAGCTCCTTTATATCTATTAAAAAATTTACTTAATTTCTCTCTTTCGAGTATTTTAAATACTTTTTTTGTACTCATCATAATATTACCCTATTGAAAGATCACGAGTAAGTAGTCTTACTTGATTAAAAAATTGTTCTAATTTTTTATTGAATTCTATCACATTTTACAAGGTTTTTTGAAAAACTGCGTGTTTTCTTACTGTACTGCAATGTGGAAAAATTGATTTCACAGCGTTTGAATTATTAGACCAGATTGAAGTTCCTTCAAAATAGTTAACACCATATATACGACATGTAAGTTGACCTAAATTATTAAGAGCAGAAAATAGACCTTTTCCCCGATATTTCCTTCGAATAATTGCCGTGTCTATGTTTACCCGCGTAAATTCATTTTCAAGCCAAATCTGATACATGTCTGGAATTCCCAATAACACCCCAGCAATTTCTCCTGAATTTTTATCAATTGCAATGGGTGCTAACGGCGAAATCTCCTTGAGATTGCATGTTTCCCAAGCTTCCTTAAACAAATCATTCTCAGAACAATGCTCACATTCGATAGTGTCCTTTACTCTTCTTACAAATGGTTTTATTTTCAATTGAATGGTCATGATCTCGTCAAATCTTTCCTTTCCACCAGAAGAATCTGGTAAAATCGAATAAAATGAATCTTCAGCCAGCTCTAATATTTCTTGCTTTTTGTCTTTTAGTTGGTTGAAAGTAAGATATTCAAACCGAAAATTTTTATCTATATTTTTTCCCGAAACCCAAGTGTTTGCATTAACTTTCATGCAGGAATATATTGATTCGGGAAAATACCCTAGAATGTTTAAATCATTCTTTAAATGAGAGCGTGGATTTCCAAATGGAACACCATATAACATTTGTTTCGAAAAACCTTGAATTTGAATACCGATACCCCCAATCCCCTTGGGATAATTGATATTACCACGTATTCTTCGAACCTTGTATTTCTTGGCGAATTGTTCACATTTTTTAAGCAATTCGTCGCAGGTTAAACGATCACGAGCAATTAGCCAACCAAAAGTAGCAGATTTTCTGCCATAACTCCTATAATAGGGATCGATTTGGCAAGTGACAAACCCCGATGGTTCATCATCGATGAACGCAATAAATACTTTTATCTTGAATCCATCCTGAGAAAATTTTCTTTTAAAATATTTTAATAATTCGAAGATAATTTTTGGTTTGAGTTTTTTGTTTGGTACTTGAAGTAAATCGTTTAAAACGATTTTAATGGTTCTTAATGACCGGGTGCTGGAAATTTTGATCACATTTGCTATTCCTAATGATTGCATTTTTTTAAACAAAGGGAGTTTTTGAATAGATTTTTTAATTCTTTTTAAAGAAAAAATTATCCTTTTTTGTATGATATAATCTTTAACATTCATATCTGAAGGTAGATTTCTTTTGATGGAATAATAATAATTAATCTTAATTCATGCCAGTTGTCCAGATTAACTTCAACGACATAGTTTTTGATGCTGAAGTACATTCTTTTTGCAAAAACGATAAATATACATGCCCCAATTTTGGAACATCGTGGTCTTGTCCCCCAGCTGCGGAAATACTTGAAAAAAAAATAGCTACTTACGATCAATACTTTTTAATCTATGTAAAGATTGATGTTAATGAATTTAGACGAGAAAATTCTAATATAGAACCAGACAAAAACGATGATCTTTATCAAAAACGATTAAACTACTTGATAAACGAACGAGCAAATCAAGAAATTTCCCTTTTTCTCCATATGCTTAAAGTAAAAAACGAGAATATCTTTGTTCTATGGCCAGAAAAATGCAGGATTTGCGAAAAAGCATCTCAAGAATGCACTTATCGAACCAATCAGCCATGTAAAAATCCAAAAAATAGACATTACTCAATGACGGGTGCAGGAGTGAATACAGACAGCACTGTGAAGAAATTAAATATTAACTTGGAATGGCCACCTGAGAAATATTCATATCGTTTTGGATTGGTTTGTGTTAAATAATTCAAATCAATCGATAATTAAGCTCTTTTATCACGAAAATTGGACTCCAAATTTTTTATAATTTACTTTAAACATTCGTTACTTAGAAATTAACACCTAAAAAAGTGAGAAAAAATGAGTGAAGCAGATACAATCGTGTTTTATTGGCAAGATTTCGCAAATTGGTTCGTGACGATACCCTTATTAGCGCAAATTCTGCTTATTATTGCAGCATTTGCAATCATTGCACTGGCGATTATTCTCGTTTACTACGTCCTAAAGGGTGTGGCTTATTTGATATATTACCTCTTCAAAGGTCTTTATTACTTGTTTAAAGGAATTGGAATGGGCATCTACAAGCTTGGAGAAGCATTGTATTACGCAATTTCGGGCAAGCAAAAGCCCATCAAGCAAGCTTCCGTAGAAACAGAGATTAAAGAACAATTTATACAAGTAAAGACCCCAATCGGACGCTCTTACAACGAACCTTCAAGAATTTCGTTCTGCAACGAGTGCGGCGCAAAATTCACGAGAAAAATGAACGAACAACTAAACACAAAGGGACAAGTATATTGCGTCCATTGTGGAAACATTATATATAATATGCCAATTGATATTGTAAGTTAAAATTCTATTCTTTTTAATCTTTTTTTTCATTTAACTTTATTACATTTTTAAATCATCATTGCTTATCTAATATTGGTTATTATAAGGCATTTAAGTCAACAAATCTTTTAGAACCCCACTCGTGTTGGACAAGCTCATAAATAAAAATTATCAATACGGTGTTTGAGTAGAAACCCTCCCATTTCATTAACCATAAAGCCATCGCGTCAGCGTGGAGCTAACAGATTAAATATGGGCAAGACACGGAGAAGCCGTCTAATGTCCTTATAATAACTCCTTTCCGATTCAATAAGGAGTGAGGCGTATCGTTAAATGAGGGTAAAGAGTATGGAGAGCGGCTAACCAAAGACCGCCGAGAGCTTTTTATCCTTTCTGTTTGCTTCAATGAAATAAAGTTAAATTGTTTGAAACGAACTTTAGTCCGCAAGGAATTTTTTTTTTAATCAAAATAGATTTTAAATTGTTAATTTAAAAAAAAGTGAGGATTTTAAAAACTAAAATTCTCTCAAAAGCAAGTAATAAAGAATAAGCGAAATAATACCGCTCACGATTCCACCGTAAAATCCTACATCTGGATCCCAATATACTGCATCTAAGGCAACAGCAGCATAACCAATAAGTAATATACATAAGATTACTTCAATGAAAACGATAATTATCGCTACAAATACATTTTTCTTAGTAATTATATCAGGTTTCACTAAACCCATAAGCGAAAATATAGTACTTACAAGCATTAAAAACCCGATCAATGCATTTATATATCCACCAGCACTACCATCAAACGGTGCTATCCACATCCTTAAATACTGACTTTCACCATATACGAAATCAGCTACAAAAACCATTACTGTTCCTATCAATCCCATTACAAAAGTTATGATAAGATAAAGCTTTGTTTGATCTAAACCTTTATTTTCAGACATTTTTATCCTCTTTCTTTAAATACAATTATTAATAATAATTCATTTGTTCTTTACATTTATTAATTTTACATTTCTATTTTAATAGAAAATAATGATTTACTGCGTGTTAATAAATCCTTCAATTGATGAGATTTTTGAAATCAACGATTTTAAAATAGGAGCTACATTTATTGCAAAGAAAAGACAGATTTATCCCGCTGGAAAAGCTATATCTTTTGCTTTAAGCTGTAAAAAATTCTTATCAGATAAATCCTTGATACGAGTATTATATCTTGTTGGAAAAAACGAACAGCAACTATATGATAGATTTCTAAATTCTGAAGATATTATTCATAATTTTCTAAGCGTTAATTGTTCTACTCGATCAAATAAAACAATCGTTGATCCAAAAAACAAGACAACTACACATATCAGAACGCAAGACTTTTTTGTCTCCTTATATGAGATTAATAAGCTTTTAGAAATAATAACTAAAGATTTGGAAAAAGAAGATATTGTAGTTTTTTCTGGTTCAATACCTTTTGGCATACCTTCAGATGTTTATGATAAAATGATTCGACAAATAAGAATTAAAGGAGCAACTACAGTATTAGATTCAAGCGGAGAAGCTTTGAAATTAGCTATTTTAAGCGGTCCGACAATAGTTAAATCTAATCTACTTGAATTATCACAAATCCTTGGTGATCCAAACTTAATTAATCTCTCTTTCAAAAATATTAAAGAAGATTTTAAATTTATTTCCGATAAAGTAAAATTTTTACTCGAAAAGTATCATATCAAAATTGGTCTCATTACATTAGCACATAGAGGTGCCATATTGGTTACTAGCGATCAAATTATCTATGGAAATCTTAAGATTGATAATCCTCTAGATACAGTTGGTTCTGGAGACGCTTTCTTAGGAGGATTTATATCACAATTCGTTCAAAATAACCCATTAGAAACAAGCTTCAAGCTTGCTTTAGCGTGTGGTGCTGCAAACACCTTAAAAATAGGACCAGGTCAATTCGATGCAGAAGTTGCATTTAATCTTCAAAAAAAAGTTGAATTGTGTTATTTAGATTGAATATTTGCATTATATAATTTTATAATAAATCATCTTTAAGCACGATGGTGTCGCTCCTATTAGGACCAATCGAAATCATGGCAATTTCGACATTTAGTTCTTCCTTAATTGCTTGAATATATGATTTCATCTCGTCCGGTAAAGCATCGTAACCCTTTCGGGCAATTTCGGACCACTCCTTTGCGGATCTTGATTTCCATCCTTTGAAATCCTTATATATGGGTTTACATTTCTCCACAATTTCGGGTTGGATTGGCCAGCTTGAAAGCTTTGTTCCTTCAAGTTCGTAGCCCACGCATATTTTTAGCGGATCAACGTTCTCCAAGGCGTCTAAAAGCGAAATTACAATATTTTCGATACCATTAATCATTATACTATATTTAATATTAAAAAGGTCTAACCACCCAATTCGACGAGGTCTTCCCGTGGTCGTCCCAAATTCGTGTCCTTGTTCTCTTATTTGATCTGCTATGTTGTCATGGAGCTCAGTGGGAAAAAAGCCTTGTCCAACTCTTGAGGTATATGCTTTTACAACTCCAATAATCGTGCCTATCTTTCTTGGTGGCACTCCCGTCCCAGGGGATATACCCAATGCGTTTGCGTTAGACGAGGTACCATAAGGATAAAATCCGTGATCTATTCCAAGCAAAGTTGCTTGAGCACCTTCAAATATGATCTTTTTCCCCAAATCTAGTTGCATGTTCAAATAGGAAGCTGTATCTACGACATATTGTCTTAATCGATCTCCATATTCCCGATATTCATTGTATATTTCGTCTATATTGTCGCACCAATTAGGATCGAAAGCACAAATGATTTTTTTCTTTATTTCATATAATCTCGTCAGTTTTTCTTTTAATAAATCAGGATTTACGAGGTCATAAATCCTAATTCCCCATCTTGCAGCTTTATCTGCGTACGCCGGTCCAATTCCCCTTTTCGTAGTACCTGCAGCGTATTTTCCTTTTGCTTGCTCTTCTAAACCATCCAAGATTTTATGGAAGGGCAGGATTACATGAGCCGTCGAACTTAGCTTTAAATTCAAGGTCTTACCGATCTCCTTTATTTTTTCGATTTCCTCGAGAAGCACTCCAGGATCAACTACAAGACCATTAGCTATTACGACTTCTTTTTCCAACAATGCCCCAGAAGGCATGATGTGGAACTTGTATTTTTGATCGTCTACGACAACAGTGTGCCCAGCGTTATTACCTCCTTGGAATCGAACAACGATATCTGCTTTTTGAGCTAGATAATCGACAAACTTACCTTTCCCCTCGTCTCCCCAAGATAATCCTACGATTGCAATGTTATTCTTGTTCATCTATTTTCAAATGAGTTTTGTAAATTTGGAAATATCATTTCCATTTTTTAAGTATGAAAGAAAATAATAAAACTTAACCATCTTAAAAACGCGGGAAAATCGCTTTAATTTCGTTAAAAAATTGAGATAGGAATTGATTTTTATATGCGTCTTTTCTCTAGGATAATACCTTATTAAATCAAATTACCTTTCAAGAATGACTTTCTCAAGAAACACATCAATTCTCTTCGACCTCGCTCACAATGAAATGGTTAATTTTAGAGACGAAGAATTTTCAGAATTTGCAAATCTCCTTAAGAGTTTAGGCTTCCAACTATTAAAAAACGATATAAATGAGTTAAAAAAAAAAACCTTGGATAATATCGATATTTTAATTATTGGAAATCCCGTATCGAGTTATTTCTCTCAAATCGAAATTAAAACTATTGTAGATTTCGTGAGAGATGGGGGATGCTTGCTATTATTAAGCGAATATGGTTCAGATTACATTCAGAAAACTAATCTTAACGATTTAACAGGAACTTATTTCGGTATTTTCTTTGAAAAAAATATAATTAAAGAAAAAAATTTAAAAAATCAAAATTGCACGAGCATTTTATCGATAAATGAATTTCCTGAATCTAATATTAACGAACAATTGCATGAAATAATTATAGGTGGGACATGCTCGATAATATTGAACACTCTCGCAAAACCCTTATTAATAAAGAAAGGAAATATTACTTGGTCGGAAGTTTATAATAGCGCCGCACAGCAATGGGTACCCGAAGAAAATCAAATTAACGAGAGAGATATCATTTTAGCCACATACAGAGAATATGGTCGGGGTAAGATCGTGGCATTAGGAGACATTGATTTATTTACGAACGATCCTAACATTGGTATCAATAAATTGGACAATAGGAACTTCGTGATCAACATTTTCAAATGGTTTACTAAACCAATAAAAGAATCATCTGTAAGACATTGGGCATTAGATCAATTAGGAAGCCTTCAATTCCAATTTAAAGAACTTAATTCAAAAATAAGCAATATTATTGAATCACTCAGCCTACTCGAAAAAAGAGTCAGTAATTTAGAAAAATCTTTTGATGAGCAAAACACGGAGTACAAATAAATTCCACCTATCTACATTAATGAAAAGCATTAATTCTTTTATGAAAAAAAACTAATACTTTTTTTACAATGAACAACGATTTCCTCCATAGGATTAATTGTTTTTAACATTGCATGATAACAATGAACGCTCCCATCTCTGATTCGGATTGGAATGACGATTTTTTCAAGGATCTTGTAGAAGATGTCGAAGAAAATAAGAATATTATTCAATGTATTTCGTGTGGAAAGTGCGTGGGTGATTGTCCAGCATCAAAAATATCTAATTTTAACATTAGAAAGATAATTTCGAAGGTACTTAGGGGAGATAAGAGCGTCCTGAAAGATTCAGACATATGGTATTGTTTTTTATGCGAACGATGCAAAAGGGTTTGCCCTAAAAAAGGTATTAACATGCCTCTTTTGATCTTGAATTTGAGAAACGAATCGTTTAAAAAAGGTTTTGGTCCTCGATATAACGACTTAAGAAAATATGTTGAAATGGCAGAACGATTCTTAACTAATGGTACGGTTTTACAAGAACCATTAGGACCAACACTTTCCGAAGATAGAGTAAAAGAGCTTAACCAGATATGTAATTTTGCCCGTATTAAATACGTGTTCAAGGCAAGTCAAACCAAAAATCATAAACACCAAAAAGAAAACGAAGAAGTACTTTAATTATTTAACCGGTGATGGATACATGAATAATATGGTTCTCAATGTTGAAGAGATTAAAGAAAAATACGGAGATAACCCCCTGGAATATTTTAAGGGAAAAAAACTCTGCTTATTTAAAGCTTGCTTGGAAAAATATTTTCCTGGAGTCAGATGGGGGATTGAAGATCTTCTCATCGAGCTTGGATTGGAAGTCACCACGTGCGAGAACCAATCTTGTTGTAGTGGGACGTTTTTTCAAAGGAATTTGATAACTCGAGCTCAATTTTGTGCCATAAACGAGAGGAATTTGAACGAGATAGCCCATCAATCAGACATTTTATTGCTTTCTTGTAACGGATGCTATAATTCTCTTCTTCGAGGTCGAGATTTTATAAAAATTCCCGAAGTTAAAAGGAAAACGCAAGCAATTCTTGACAATCTCAAGACACAGATGGGAGGCGAATCGTATCCGGGAAAGTACGACATTTTACAAGAAACAGAACTCAAGATCGTACACGACTTGGATTTCTTCTACCTAATTAAAGAAGATATCTTAAAAACTCTCAAATACGATTTAAAAGGACTGAAAGTAGCAGTTCATTATGGCTGTCATTATCTAAATTTAGGTCGCGATAAAATCAATGTAAGAGATTATTTAGCAAGCAAGAGGAAATTAGAAGATCTTATCCTATTATTTGGAGGGACGCCAGTAGATTATCAAGAAAAAGAAAGCTGTTGCGGTTGGGGGGCAAGTCAAATCGTCATTCATCCCAAAGAAGCGCTTGAAGTAACTTTTAAAAAACTTAAAAGTGCAGAAAATGTTGGAGCGGATTTTTTGTTGATGCCCTGCCCGACTTGCTTGTATACTTTAAGTAAACCCGAATATAGAAAGAAAATGGCAAAATATTTTGGTGAAGAACTTGACATTCCCACCATTCACATAAACGAGTTGATTTCAATCTTAAGAGGATGCGAAGAAGAACGATGCGTTGCAATCAGAAAAAATTCTCCTAGAATACACGATATATACGAAACAATAACCAATAATTGAGGATAATTCAATTATATTTTCTAAAGATTTATGCTAAGAAAATCTTAATCTTAAATATAATTTTAGAGATGTTGATTTAATTGAATATATTTGCAAAAAATTAAAA
>JAFGGO010000020.1 GCA_016930515.1 Promethearchaeota archaeon
ACTCGATATTATTGCCTGCGGTGTTTCCCGAAACGGTGTTGTAATCGCAATAGTAATACAAGTATATCCCATACTCGATATTATTGCTTGCGATATTTTCCGAAACGGTGTTGTAATCGCAATAGTAATACAAGTATATCCCATACTCGATATTATTGCCTGCGATATTTTCCGAAACGGTGTTGTAATCGCAATAGTAATACAAGTATATCCCATATTTTGTATTATTACTTGCGGTGTTTCCCGAAATAGTATTATTATTACATCTATATAAATATATCCCGGATTCTGTATTGTTGTTTGCGGTGTTTCGAGAAATAATAGTATCATTACTCTCTTGTAAATATATGCCCCATTCATTGAGAAGAAGATTGTTTCCCGAAATGGTATTATTATTACTTTTCAACAAGTATATAGCCCTACCGTTGGAGTTCATAATATTATCCGAGATAGTATTAAAAGAACTTAAATAAAAATAAATACCTATATCTGCTCGGGATATAGTCAATCCGCTGACCGTGCAATAAGAACAATTGATCAAGATAACCTGTCCAGCGTTGTCAAGGTCACTAGGACCTAGTCCTACCTCATCAACATAATAATAAAGAGGTTTTCCGTTAACTTCGTTTGTGGTATCAATTACGAGAGACCTGTACATATCAAGAGTGCCATCTATGTACAATGAATCGTCAAGAAAGTCGTTTTCGCTTAGAAAAACATCAAATGTGTTAGAAATACATATTCCGTATATTGCGTTATTACTCACAAAATTTCCCAAGACAGTTGTATTCACACCAGAACCGCATATACTTATTCCATATCGCTCGTTAAAACTAACGATGTTTCCCGAAATTATGTTGTTATCACTATCTCGTGAGCATATTCCAGAAGATCCATTGTTCACAGTGTTGCCCGAAACAATATTCCTTTGGGAATTCCACATATATATCCCGTAGCCGTAGCCATTATTGTTTATTTTATTACCCGAAATAATATTTTCATAGCTCGAATATAAATGTATCCCATCAACATTATTGTTTATAGTATTACCCGAAATAATATTTTCACCAGGACCATATTCTAATTGAATTCCGTATAGCTCGTTAAAACTAATGATGTTTCCCGAAATGTCGTTATCATTGCATGAATAACGCATATATATCCCATAACGATTGCTGCTAACATTGTTCTCTTGTATTGTATTATTATCACTTGATAAGAAATACACTCCATAACTATTTTCGAATACTGAATTATTAAAGATGGTGTTATGGGAACCAGACACCACAATAATACCTATTGACGCTTTAGATAATGATAATCCGCTAACCGTGCAATATTCGCAATTAATCAAGATTACCTGTCCAGCGTTATCAAAATCACTTGGTCCTAATCCTATTTCGTCAACATAATAATAAAGAGGCTTTCCGTTAACTTCGTTTGTAGTATCAATGCTACTACTATCACCCGGATTCCAATCAGTAAATAATCCACAATTAATCATTTTGTTTGAAGATAGTAAGATTCCATTGGTATTTCTAAACGATATTCCAACTCTATTATCTGTGAGAGTGTTTCCCGTGACAGAGCAATAATCGCTATTATACAAGGCTATACCAGCACCATTATTGTTAGAGCAATTATTTCCAACAATCTGTGCGTTTGTTACATTCTTGAGCCTGATTCCAGCGTTATATTCATTACTATTACCATAATCCGAATTAATCAAAGTGCAATTTCTCACGACAAAATGGGCTATCGAATTTACAATCTCAATGCAGGACCCTGCATTGTCACCATTGATCGTCACATTTTCGATTATATACGGTTGTTCGCTCGATCCTTCGCCGCTTAACCACGGCACGGCTAAAGATTTATAATAAGCCCAATTATTGGTACCAGTATCGTCAATTATAATGGGATCTGAAAGTATCCAATATCCGTTTTTTTTTAGATAAAGCGTTTTATCATCGAGAGAAAGATTATTTTTCGTTTGAAAATTAGGAACTAAAAATACTCCTAAAACTAAAATTAAAAGAGTAATTAGTAAATATCCAATTTTTAATGTATTTTGGTTGAAATATTTTATTTTTTTGTTTTTCTTTAGTCCTTTTTCATATATTTTATGAAATTTTATCTTTAAAAAGGTCATATATTAAACACCTATAAAACGATATTTAAACACGTCTGGTAGATCCCTGCATATTTATTTTTTTTAAACTTGATTTTAGGTAAGAATTGCGGCGAACTTCGGACGATATTAAATATTTTCTGCAATTCTTGTTTTCAAGCAAATTTAAAAAAGAAAAAGATTTAACAGAACATCGAGAGCCCGTGAAGCGGAGATCTTGAAATTAAAAAAGCTAAAATTCGCGAGAAATGTAATAATTTAACGCCTATATATTAATTTATTACTTTTTCTTTAAAAATGGTATTAAAGTGATATGGACATATGTAACTTCGAAAGAAATTTATTCAAAACACTTTAATATTCTTTTTAAAATGGTCCTTTTTAAATAGCTTTAGTGTGAGCAAAATACATCTGTTTATAGGTGTTTTCAGTGATAATTTAGTGCTTTTCCTAAGAACCAGTTTTTTTTCCTCGTCCTTTCTACCCGTACTTCAAATTACACGCAAAATGAATTAAATAGGATGTTGAAGGAAAATAGTATTATTATAATATTTTTTAGATTTTTAAATGCAATGTAAAAGATATATTGTGAGATTGATGATTATACAATATAGGGATTTTAATTTTTTCCAAGAATGTTATCAGCAAACTTTTGACGCTCAAAGACCTCGAGATGATCGTATCCTTGACCAATACCTACAAACATTATTGGTTTTTTCGTTTCGTGTGTAATGGAAAGGGCAGCTCCCCCGCTTGCATCAGCGTCAAATTTCGTGAGCACGCTGGCGTCAATTCCAATGTTTTTACCAAACTCTTTCGCTTGAAACAAGGCATCGTTTCCAGCAAGACTATCGGCAATGAATATCTTTAGGTCCGGTTCGGCGACGCGTACGATTTTCTGGAGCTCTACCATCAAGTTCTTATCAGTTACCTGTCGACCAGCTGTATCAACGAGTACAACATCTACTTTTTTAGCACGGGCGTGATTAATGGCGTCAAATGCCACGCTAGCAGGATCAGACTTGTACTCGTGCTTGATCACTCGAATCCCCACATTTTCCATGTGTTTCGAAAGTTGTTCTATGGCACCCGCTCGAAATGTATCTGCGGCGGCGGCAACAGATGAAATTCCGTGTTTTTTGAGATAATGAGAAATCTTAGCCATCGTAGTGGTCTTACCCGTACCATTCACGCCTAAAAACACAATCACATAAGGAAGGTTTTTCGATTTTTTCTTCTTTATCTCCTCGAGCAAGTCTATTTCTTGCTCGGGGGTGAGTATTTCTTCTATGATTTCCTCTAGTGCATCAAGTAAGACATTTTTCGTAGATGTGAGTCGTCCAATGCGCTCTCCTTTAAACTGCTCTGCGATACGCACGCAAATATCGTCTGCCGTATTAACTGCTACATCGTTGCCCAAAAGGAGCAACTTGAGATCGTCAAGAGCATTAAGTTTTTTTTCCGTTAAAGTCTTTTTGACGAAACTTGAAAATATCTTGCTAAGTTTTTTTGGCACGGTTATAATCGCTTTAGTTAAATTAAATTAATTAGATTTAAAAAGAGAAAATGTTCATTGTTGAGGATATCCTTGTTGAGAATATCCTTGTTGTATGAGCTGGGACATTCCCTGAAGCGTCATATCCAATCGTGAGAGCTCGTTGCTCAAAAACTTGATTTGTTCCTGGTGTTGTTCAATGATTTTATCAAGAAACTCGATGGTCTCTTCGAAGTCTTTCTCGATCACGATGTCTTGGCAGATATAGGTCAATATCTTATTTGCGTTCTTGATCGTGGCATTTAAGATGATGGAGCCACCAATAGGAAGTAAAATTTCCTCGTCGTTGTTGATGTTCTTGAGATTCTCAACGGTCGCTTTCGTAGTCATGTAATTTTGAAGCGAACCGTTTATCAAGCTTAAATTCTGAGATAAGGCGTCCCTTTGTTCTTTCAAGTATTGGAACTGATATATCTGTTGTTCCATATTAGTTTGAGTATTATTTTCCATGATAAACAAGCTTTTAACTGCTTAATTCTCGGATGAGGTAATCTTGACACTCCTCGGGAGCGATTTCCTTGATTTCTTGTAGTTTAATTTGACGTCGATAAATACCAATTGAAGTGATGGTAGTGTACATTTTTTCAAGAGCGTCTTCTTGTTTTAAAGCTCGAACTTCTTTGCTGAATTTATATTTCTTGTGGTTCTTGTAGTAAGTTCCTACGATTTTAAAAATCTTGATCTCTGATGACATTTCGTTTCAATCCGATAAATTCGTTAGTATTAGATTGTGAAAATATTTGAAAAAATATTAAATTTTCCTTTTTATTGATTTTTTTTCCAAGGATTTAAAAAAATGGTTTAGAGTCTCAACACGGATGTCATCCGCATGAGTTCTGGACCCGTGCTGTCCACGCCGAATATGCCACTCTCGTCGTTTACTATCGCACCAGAACCAAGGTATTGTATTCCACGATTAATGCTTGAAACATCTACTTCCTCAACTTTTAGAACCGATGCGATATGATCAATTTCATTATCGTTTGTCAAAGGTGATACTACACAACCATGATTATTCGAAAGAGAGAGCGATCCAGGAAGGTTGCTCCCACCAAATTCGTACACGATTGTTTCAACATTAAGAACGTCTTCAATTTCTTTCCTGTAATCTTTTAAAAAACTACTTATAATAGCTCCCTTGTCGTTACAGAGAATCAAGTTGCCATAAGCGTTATCTATTGATTTAAGTACCTTGATGTTTATATCATCATTAAGATTTGTTTTAAGAGAAGAAAGTTCGTCATCTCGGATGAGATGTGGTAGTACGATTCCATGCGAATTGCTTGCTATGTAAACACCTAATAAATTAGAATTATTCACGCTAAGCGGGTAAAAAGTCGTCGTGTTGAAAGTTTCCTCGAACTTTTTTAATGTAGCTTTTAGCAATAAAGGAGGATACAGAACAAAGGAGTTGTTTGCGTTTAAATATACGCCAATCAAGCTCCTACCAAAAACTTGAGACTTTAAAATTGCCATGGGGTCGTATTACTCTGAGTTTTTTAGTCATGCGAGGTAAATAACGCAGAGTCCATCGACATTTTTTGTAACGCGTACTTTTAATTTTCGGGGAGGTTTTTGAATGCCGCGTTTCCAGATTGCCTCGTTAACTTCTTGGGATATGACTAAAGCTTCTGGTTTCATGTGGCGATTCATGAATTCCTTTAAAAACCTAATTGCTTTTTTTGAGTATTTATTGCGAGGACCTCTCCTAGCCTTTGCTAATGGAACAGTATAAAGGCGTTCGTCAATGATTTCCTCTTTCGGAGCTTCTATCTCTTCTTCTAACGGTTCTACTTCTTCCTCGAAAATCTCTTCGATTTCTTCCTCGTCGGAAATTTCATCTAAATCGAATTCTTCAATTTCCTCGATTTTACCTGCGTCTTCATCGTCTGCAGAAAGTTCTTCTTCTAAATCATCAAGATCGATTTCTTTTTCTTTCTGTTTTGATTTTGATTTTTTTTTTGCCATGATGATAACCTTATCTTGATTGTAATTGCAATTAATCTACTTTTAACCTACTATTTCGCCATTCTCTCCTAGAATATGGGCTCCACCTAACATTTCCCTTAGTCCTCATGACGATCCAGCTAGGAAGTGGTCGACTTTGTTTTATTTTCTTAGCTCTTCTTAATTTTGAAGGTAAATCTTTGTTCCTTGCCATGTGTATCACTTTTCGTAATTGTTATAAATTTTTAATCTTGAAATCTTTTTTTCTTTCCGATCGAGTAATTTGTTCCAATAAACCCTTAAAAGCTTTGTCTGGTAATGGCGTTGCTCCTCTTAATCTTCCCGATTGATAAAGCTGGATCAACTGAAGCTCGATCTGCTCGGCAAACTCAGGTTTTACGATGCGTATGTTTTCTAATCGTTGTCTTCCTTCAGGATCGAGAATCTTGCGCATTATAAGGTATTTTTGCTGTTCAAAAGCCTCTCGTTGCTGTTCAGCAACTTCTTGTTGAGCGGCTTGTTGTTGCAATTGCGCGAGTTTTCTTCTCCTTATTTCTTCAAGTTCTTCTTCATTACTCATCTTAAAAACCTAAATTCTAATTTTAAAAAACTTTAATTCTTGTTTCGTAAAATAGAATGTGCTGATCGTTCTAACAGGCTCGTGCCCTCAGGCGTGAGGATCCTACCTTTTCTTTCGTTCTGTGCGATTAGTTTCGACTCTTCTAATTGTTGCAACGCAACCCGGATTATTTTTCCAGCACCTCTGGCACTGTGGTTCAATCCAGGACCCCTACGGTTTTTACCACCATAAAATTTCCTTAACCTATTAACTCCTATTGGCCCGTATTTTTTTACTTTTCTCAGGAGGGAAGCACATCGAACATACCAAAAATTCTCAGTGTCTAACGGTGCGAGTTCCTTGAAAAAGGCAGTTTTCCAATACTGCGATCCTTTTGGAGGTTGCACTTCTGGAAATTCAGACTTGAGCTTCTGTGCTATTGCGTCTATCAGTAAGCTTGGTTCAGTGACATAAATTGACATCGAAATATGAAAGTTCTTTTATTTTTATATTACTTTTTTAAGTTAAGGAAAAATTAAAAATTTTTGGTATTTTGGGATTTCTAAAAGATGGGTTATCAAGAAGATTTTAAAAAAGTTTTATTAGGGGATCCACACGTGATTTTAGGCAAAAAGGGTGCGACTCCAGAGATGATAGAACACATCTCCAAGCTCATAAAAAGGTACAATATCGTGAAAATCAAGGCTCTTAAGTCGATTGCGAATAAATCCAACATGAAACAAATTGCTGGAGAAGTAGCTCAAAAAACAACTGCGTACTTGCTCGATGTGCGTGGAAAAACTTTTGTCATAGGAAAAAATCCTTTAGAATAAAACTTCATTATAGTATTACCATTCACTCAATTAAATCGCTCGAGGCGAACGAATGCCAAATAAGAAAATAGTCAAACAAATCGCAACCACGCGAATTGGTTTTTTATTTCGTAGCGCTCACCAAGTATTTCCAGAAGATAAAGAATTAGCTAACAGGTATGTCGGCTTGGCAATTCGTTACTCTCAACGAGCTAGGGTTAAAGTTCCAAAAGAGTGGAAAAAACGCGTTTGCCATAAATGCAAGAAATTCTTATATCCTGGAAAGAATTGCAGGATAAGAATGCAATCGAGAAACGGCAAGGGATCCCATGTTTCCGTAACCTGTTTGGAATGCAACAATACAACAAGATATTTTATTAAAATCCATAGATAAATAATATATAATTATCGAATAAACCTAAGCTATAGGGTGAACAAGCGCGCCTCTCACGATAATTTTAGTAGAATGTGGATTGGAATTAATTCCAAAAGAGATTCGTAACCTATCCTCCATAAGAAGAACCATCCAATCAACAAATTACGCCTCGCAATTATTGGATAACGCCCTTCACCACTCCGCAATGAAAACTCTGAAGGATTTTCAGAAAAGAGGACGCCCCGATATATTACATTCCTGTCTTCTTAACGCCTTGGGTTCCCCCTTAAACAAGAGCGGACTCCTTACAATTTTTGTGCACACGGTTCACGATAAGATTTTTAAATTTGATTCTGAATTAAGAATCGCTCGTAATTACAATAGATTTAAAGGCTTGATGGCTAAATTATTAATTGATGGGAGAATTGGATTAGAGAATTCGAAATTAATTTCATCCTATTCTGGTTCCTTGGAAGATTTAATCAAATCATACGATAATCGAGAAGTTATACTTTTTTCTTCCAAGGGAGAAATACTAAAGAAACACGATGATTTATTTCCTTCGAGCAACGATAAAGAGTATCTAGCAATTGTAGGTGGTTTTCAAAAGAAATTTTTTTCAAAAGATTTTCAAGGTTTCTCAGACAGAAGAGTGTCTCTCTCCTCCTATTCACTGGACGCTTGGATTGTTGTTTGTAAGATTATTAATTATTTCGAGATCGCTACAAGGGATTATTTTTAAAATTAGCATTTATACAGGATTTGAACACTAAGTGTTTGAAATATAATATGTTTCAATTTATAGTTTTTAAAAGAAGAATCAAAAAAATTTTATTAAGTTAATGAATAATAAAATTTATGCGCCCGCCGGGATTTGAACCCGGGTTTCTGTTCGTAAGTCAGTAGGCCTACCGATCACCAGGTTGGAAGCCTGACATGCTACCACTACACTACGAGCGCCTATGATACGAAAAAAAAGTCATCATCTATATTTGTATTTTACGAAATTTTGATCCTGTAAATATTCAAATATGGATATAGTTATTTTTTCTTATTTGTACATAAATTTATATATAACTTATTTCATAGATTTGTTATCATAAAATCTAAATAAAAAAGAGTTCTTATAATTTCCATAGTTTTTACTAAGAGGCGAAAATCTAATTGATTTCCAGATATTTTGGATGTGCTACGGATTCATCCGAATTTATTAAGCATATTGATTTTGATAAGAAAAAGA
>JAFGGO010000021.1 GCA_016930515.1 Promethearchaeota archaeon
ATTTTTAAATAGTAGTTATTTCCCTCTGTCTTCATTTCAAGTACCTTACCGTCGTTTCCCTGGACATACCTCATTATATTATCGGCGGCCTCGCAAAAATCGCCAGATATTTCCAAAATGTCTCCTTTATCCATTTCTGTCATTTTCTTTTTTGTTCTTGCTACTGGTAAGGGACACACTAATCCAGAACAGTCTAATTTGTGATTATTCGGCATTTATAAACAACTCCTTAATTGGATAAAACAGTATCTGCATCCACTACCATTTCTAGCAAGCCGTTCATGGTCGTTTTTTCAATACCGTCTATCAACTCTTCTTCGCTCATTCCCCTGGCTTTCATGCAAACACCGCAGGCCTTCACGTTTGCACCTTCTTCTATCACGTCTTTCATCCACTTTCCGACGTTGTCGTAGGTGCTGGGATTTTGTCCTTTTTTTCCTACGAAAATTCCATCTTCTACCAAGAAAATGTGTACCTTGTGGCCTTCTAAAAGAGCAGTGTAGGCGAATCTAAGCATGGTGTAGGGTCTTTCCTTGGTGTAAGCGTTGTCGCCAATAATAACTGTAAATGTTTTTTTATCTGTCATTTTTCGTATTTTTTAAAATAAATCAAGTATATATTAGATAATTAGGGAAATTCTGAATCATATTAATTTTTTTGTGTATATTTATTGATAAAATCGATATATTAATAATCGGTGCAATCTAATTCTTAATTATTACTTAAATTGGTGAAGAAAATTAGAACTCGTTTTATCCGAAATTTTATCAAGCTCACGCAATATAAAAGAGCTAATTTTTCAAAACTAGCAAGCGACCTCTCGATTTCTCAAAGCACGCTTTCAAATCAAATTTTCCAACTTGAAAAGGAGCTTGGCGTCATGCTCATTGATAGAACCACTCGATCGTTCAATTTAACACGAGCGGGCGAGATATTCCTAAGATACGCAGAAAAAATCGTGGAAATAGAGGACGAGGCAATTAAAGAACTATCCGAGCTGAAACAAGAACATTCCGAAACGATTCTGATTTCTGCATCCACGCTTCCTGGAACTCAAATAATTCCAAAATTCCTAGCAAATTTTAAACTAAAAAATACCCTCGTGAATTTCAAGGTCGTCATTAACAACTCCCAAAGATCTATTAACCTTTTACAAAAAGACAACGTAGATTTCGCAGGTATAGGAAGTTACATGAACCAACAAAATGAGGAATTCGATCATCTATTGCTTGGTACCGACGAGCTTGTTTTCATATGCTCCCCGCACCACGAATTAGTAAGAAACGGAGCCGATAACGTCCTTTTTTCTGAATTGGTCAAATTTCCCTATGTTAGCAGGGAAAGAGGATCTGGTACTCGAAACATTATCGAAAACCAATTTAAAGGATATACACGCCTACAGATGGGTTTAGAAATCAACGATAACGATTCGATCGTTTCAACTGTTACTGATAGTTCTTATATCGCGATCGTGAGTAAAAAAATAGCGAAAAAGGCAGAAAAAGCGGGTTTAATTAAAATCATTACGGTCAAAGAGTACCCAACTGTCGCTCGAAGGAACATATATCTTTTAAAATTGAAAAACAAGGAATTAACGAAAATAAAACAAGATTTTTGGGATTACATCATGTCTCAGAACGCATGACGGTTGAAAAAAGGAAAAAAAAAAATCGAAGAAAGATAAATATTTACTTCTCGAATCCCGAACCTTTGTCAAAATTCAACAATCCGGAAAATTGCTGCTTTATTGGATAAATACCTTTTACTAAGGTATACATGTATATAACGACAAATAGTATAGATCCAATTTGGGGAACAAGACCCGTGAGGTAATCAACGCCAGTCATAGAGGTGGGATCTAGGGTAAAGATTGAATATGTCAAAAGTAATACTGACACGACTATGGATGCAATGGAAATAACAATTGCGGTACCCTTGTTTAGGTTCACCGATAATGGCCCTAATTTTAACTTGAAATGCTTCGGTTGAACAATGATGCTCAAGATCGTGTGGGAAAGCAATTCGCCCTCGAAATGGATGTACACGTTCAAAAAACGCCGTTCGCTTTCTTTCATCTTTTTGAGTCTTTCGGATTTGGTTGGCATGACGGAAAAGATCATGACGGGGGGGTTTACGGCGTCCTTTTTTACTTCCACGCGTCCGGCAAGCGGGTGAACCTCGAAATCTTCTCCTTCGATTTTCAAGTCGAGAATGGGGGGCTCCTTTTTCTTGGTAACGATCTTTATCGTCGTGGTGTAAACCGTTTTTCCTTCTTCGTCCATTATTTTTAGCTCTTGGTGCGAGAAATACACGTAAAACAAGTAACTTCGCCTTTCCATCATTACAGAATAGTATTGCAAGCCCATGTTAATGTTGTATTCGGTTTGAGATGGAGCAGGTTGTTCTTCGAGCCTTCTCATGGTTGTTGAATCCGCAATTGTGGGACTTAGGGGTGCACCAGGTGGTCCACCAGGTGCGCTTGGTGGAGGTGGTGGTGCGGGAGAGTAGGATGCTTTAGGTGTGCCTCCACCACTAGGAGGAGGTGGTGCCTTGGGTGCTCGATCCCTTTCTATTTCGGCGCTGCTTTCTTCCAACAACTCTTCCTCCACGCTTTCTTTTGCAAAATAAGATTCGCCCTTTTTCGTGCCAGTATCTTCTTTTTTCTTCATGTCGAATAATCCATCGTCTTCCGTGTCAAAAGATCTAAAATCCTCCCTGGAACTTCTCGTGGGGCGTGGTGCGGTCATTGCTTTTTTAGCCTTTTCTTTCGCTACCTTCTTTAATTGCGGTTTCGCTTTTTTTGATTCTTCTTTTTTTTCTGCTGGAGGTCCCAAATCGCTCGTGGTAGGCATTTTGGGAGATTCAACCTTCATTTTCAACAAGGTCTTTAATTTCGTGTTTCCGTGTAATTTTTGTTGGTTCGAACCGTCGAAAAAATACACGTCCTCCCTATCGATCTTTGCGCCTTTTTCCTCCAGCACCTTGTTAATGTCGTTTAAAACGGTGCTAATTCTCGTGGTTTTGGCATAGTTTCCGATAAAGGTAAACCCTGGCAGTTCGATGGCAAGCACTTTAGATTTTTTATTGTAAGTTATCTTGTTGATCTCAATCCTGAGCTCTGAAATTGATTGTAAAGTATCCATTTTTATGTTCACTTAAATGCATGATGTTTTAAAACAAGTAAGATAAAGTACTTAAATTTGTTTATGGTTTTTGCAAGGAAACTGGTGTTATAAATTTAATTTTTCTAAATAATATATTTTTAGTCTGGATTCATCGATTTTAAGGATCTGACGGCTTTTCCTCGATACCTAAAACAATAAAGTTTAATTATTTTCATATATTTAATTAGATTAGATCGTTTCGAATTATCAAATGATCAAGATACTTAACGGAAAAAAGAAATAGGTTGTTGTAAGAAATGCCTACAGGCCAAGTAAAATGGTTTTCAAATAAGAAAGGCTTCGGGTTTATAAACTCTGAAGAGGGCGAAGACATCTTCGTTCATTTTTCTGCCATTCAGGTAGACGAAGGAGTTTTTAAAACCTTGTACCAAGACGATAAAGTTGAATTTGAGGTCGTCGAAGGAAAGGACGGCAGGCCTCAAGCGAATAACGTCGTCGTAACGGAAAAAGCTCCACGCAAGAAATTCTCGAGAAAGAAACCTCAAAAATCCGAGAATTAAAAACATGAGCTTGGAGCGAGAAGTATCAAATAGCAAGTAAACGATATAAAATCGTATTCTTAAGTTTTTTTTCGTATATTATTTTTCTCATTCTCTTATTTATTCAATATATTTCAATTATCAACTTTATATAGGAATAAAAAAACAAATTAAATGAAATGATGAAAAGAACATGAATAAATTATCTTTAGGATTCTTTTTTTTAAAAATTATTTTACCCAAATATTTATTTATTATCGTAAATCACTTCAAAAACGGAAAAAGACTTTTCTATTTCTTTCACTTCGAAAATTCTTTTAAAAGCTGTAAATTTATCTCCTTGGCCGCCTCCAAACCTTACGATGGTTCCCTCTTGATTGACAGAAAATTTAACATGACCCGGTTCTTCAATTTCTAATATTTTAATTTCCAAATCTCCAACTTTTTGCGATTGCCCTTTTTCAATTTTTAATTCAGTCATTATAATCACTACTATTAAATAATTCCTTGGCGGATGTTAAAGTTTACCCTATTTTAATTCTTTTATAAAAAAACCTGAAAAATAATTTCTTAAATTTGTGATAGACTTCTTAATCTTCACATATTACCCAATCATTTCAAAGAAAACCAATTGTTGCCTCCTACCATGGCATGTTGATATTCTCAAAATAATTGTATCGGTTTAATAAATTGATGATTTTGTATAATTTGAAAATAATTCAAAATATTTCTTTTTTTCAAATTTAAAATCAGTTGTATGTTCATATAAGCAAAATTCTTCGGGAGTTTCCCAACCAAAAGATTTCCAGATTATCAAATTTTCTTTCTCTTCAATATCAACTGTTATGGAACCACACCATATATCACCGCAGTAAGAACATACATACAGCCTACATCTTCCTGATTCTAATTCAGGTTTCTTCTTAAGCGTTAATTCTTTAATGGCTTCTTTCCTATCATAATAATTGCCAGAACTTAAAACACAGACCTCACCTTCAACTTTCAAAATCTCAGACAAGTTTTTCCCTGAAACAAAAAAATCAATAAATTTTTTTTTTCCTTTTTGTATATGCCCTATTTTTAATGTCTGCATGCATTTAAGCTCTCAAATTTTTAACTAATTACCAGTAACACAATAAATATTGGATTTCTATTATATGTTTAGAAGAATGGGTTTGCATGACATGTCTTTCTCATTCATTTTATGATAGTAATAATTCTTCACTAATTGTAATAAAATTATTATAGTAAAAAAAACAAGAGTATAAGACCTCTCATCATAATATCTAAAAGTTCTATAGTTTTCTCAAGTATTTTATCGTCATTTCATTATTCTACGATTAAAATAATACAATATTTATTGTGTATATAAGCAACAAGAATGTCTTTATTTAAAAATTACAATATCTTATTGGGTTTCAAATTTTTAAATGGTTTCGTTCATTATAGATATTGATTACGGTGATAAAAGATTTTGAAGAGTTCATCCAATATTTACAATCAGAAGAATATTATCAAGAACAAATTTCATACGTACAACACATCCCTGCTAGAAAAGCGATTTACGGGGAGGTTGACAAGCCTTTAAGGAAGAGATTGACCCGCTGGATGGAAGCACATGGATTGGAATTATGGAAACATCAGGCCAAAGCCATCAATTCGATAAGAAAAGGCCAAAACACGGTTATCGTTACGTCTACGGCTTCAGGAAAGTCTTTATGCTACAATTTGTCCGTTTTAGACGCGATTTTAAACGAACCAAGTACCACGGCTTTATATGTTTTTCCAACAAAGGCTCTAGCGCGAGACCAGCACGCCACGCTTCAAAAAATGATGAAGGAAACAAACATTAAAACAACGCGAGTGGGAATTTACGACGGTTCGATTGAACCCAATGAGAAACGCTTCGTTCTAGATAATGCAAATGTAATCATCACCAATCCCTTCGGGCTCCACCTTTACTTGCCGTGGTTTAAGAAAAAATGGCGCCGAATTTGCCAAAATTTGAAGTTTATTGTTCTTGACGAGGTGCACACTTACAAGGGGATATTTGGCTCCAATTTTGCGATGCTCATGCGGCGCTTATTGCGGATTTTATCTTATTATGGCGTGAAACCGCAATGGATCTTATCCAGCGCAACGATTAACCACCCAAAAAAGTTTGCTGAAAAGCTCGTTGGGGAAGTTTTTAGCGTGATCGATAAAGACGACTCGCCAATGGGACCCAAGAAAGTGATTTTGTGGGATCTACCATACGACGAAATTTCCGAAAAATATCGTTCTTCGCACCAAGAAACGAAGAATTTATTCGTGAGTCACTTAAAAAAGGGAATCCAAACACTGATGTTCACTCAATCTCGTAAAATGGCGGAATTGCAAGCAATTTGGGCCAAGCAGAGCTTGCCAGAAATGGGTGAATTCGTGGCGAGTTATCGGGCGGGCATTAGCAAGAAAAAAAGGAAGGAAATCGAACATGCGCTAAAGACTAACAGGATAATGGGGGTCAGTTCTACCAACGCACTCGAATTAGGGATCGATATAGGTTCTTTGGACGCCACGATTTGTTCTGGCTTTCCCGGAACGATTTCCAGCTTCTGGCAACAAGTTGGGAGGGCAGGTCGTGGTGAAAATTTGTCGATATCGACCTTAATACCAATGCAAGATCCGTTAGACTTGTTTTATGTGCACAATCCCGACTTGCTTTTCGGTCCCAACCAAGAAGAAGTCCTCATAACTCTAAAAAATAGATACATCATTAAAAATCACCTATGTTGCGCCGCAAAAGAGATTCCCCTGAATTCAGCCGAATATTCCGCATTGGGAATGGATTCAGAAGAAGAAATGCGTTCGTACTTGGATGAATTGGTTAAGGATTCCTTGCTCTTAACGAGGGCTGGTAAGTATTACTGGCGGGGTGATTTCTTTCCAAACGAGAGATACACCTTGAGTAACTTATCGGACAAAAACTATAATATCTTTTTAAGAGGATTTTCTAGCGAGGAATATCTAACAACAGAAGACGAAAGTTACGTGTTTAGGGACTTACATCCCGGTGCCGTCTATCTATACGAGGCAGAGACATATGTAGTTGACGACCTGGATTTGCTCAATAGAAGGGTTTACATAAAGCGAGCAAATGTGGATTATTACACTCAATCTCTCAAGCACACGGATATAAAACCTCTTGAACTGCTAAGAGAAAAGAACGAGGCTGGAAAGGAACCTTTAAAGGTATTCTTCGGTACCGTGAAAGTTTCTCACGAGTATCATTCTTATAAGATCGTCGACACATTGACCCAAGAAACTCGCTCCAGAATTCCTTTGAATGATATGCCTATCGTCGAATTCGAAACACAATCGGTTTGGTTTCTCGTCCCCTTTGAGTTCCAAAAAGCCTTAGAACTTGAAGGTTACGATCTTGGAGGGACCGTTCACGCAGTTGAGCACGCGATGATCGCCATGGCTCCCGCATTGGCTCAAATATCGAGGTGGGATTTGGGAGGCGTGTCGATCGATTTCGATCCCATCAATCAACAACCTATCATCTTTATATACGACGCTTTTCGGGGTGGTATTGGGATTTCAGAACTGTTATTCGAACACATCGTTGAATTAATGAAGTTAGCGAGAAACTTGATCAAAACCTGCAGTTGTACGAGCTCGAATGGTTGTGCGTGCTGTGTGATGTCGCCAAAGTGCGGAAATATGAACGACCCCCTTGATAAAAAAGGTGCTCTATTCATGTTGAATCTGATACTCCGACAATCAATAAATAAAAAAAAGGATTGAATTGTTAAAATAATATCATTTTTATTATTCTAGATCGACGATCAAGTTCGTGCTTTTAATACGGGTTTTATTTTTTAAGTTTAACATTTTTATATATAGGGGTTGTATATTATCTTAAAAATAACAGGGAAGTTAATTTTATTACCTGCAATGATGTACGAAAAAACGTTTAAGATTATAGTCTTTGGAGACGCGGGCACGGGTAAAACGACATTAACCCATAGGTTTTTGACGAACCTGTACATACCGGACGCTGCTTCGACGATTGGCGTGGAGTTCCAAATTAAAGCCGTTGAGGTTGCTGATCAAAGGGTCAAGCTTCAAATTTGGGATTTTGCTGGCGAAGAACGGTTTCGCTTTCTTTTACCATCTTATGTGAAAGGCGCTAGTGGCGGGATATTCATGTACGACATCACGAATTACGCATCGCTCGCTCATATCGACGAATGGTTCGAGATCATTAATAAAAACAAGTCCGTGGAAAAGTTTCCCATAATTGTTGTTGGTGGCAAGTCAGACCTTACTCATTTTAAAGAGGTTTCTACCAAGAAAGCAATGAAATTAGCAAAAGAAAAGCAAGCCAACGGTTTTGTCGAATGTAGTAGCAAGACCGGTGAAAATGTGCAAAAAATCTTTAACATGCTTAACAAGCTCATAATTGAAAACGCTCTTTGGGCCAAGTAACCTCTTTTCTATTTTACATGCAAGTTTTAACGACTGCTATATTTATTCGCATGAATTTAAAACCGTTAAAAATAGTTAACATGTTGTGTTATTCGTTAAAGAATAATATCGTATTAAAGATTTATTAATTAAAAATGAAAAAAACTCAGTCATTAAAGTTAATTTTATAATTGATAATGACCCATGAGAATGCCAACTAGATAATCCAACATGTCCACGAAAATCGTATCTGGTTTCGATTTTTTTCCGAATTTGATGAAAAAACACGAAAAACGAATGCGTGATCCATTTTCTTGTTGAATTATTAAGAGAGGCGCGGGAATTATATAAGTATGAATAGTACTCGTGTTTCCACTCTGGGTTGTATCGTTAAAAGCAAATGGTGCTTTGTTTATTACTTTCATGAAATCTTCTTTATTATTTAATATCTCACTAACCGCATCGTATTTTCCATTCAAGTGAGATGTATCAATCAAATCCGCAACGCGCTCGTCTGAGTATACTTCTGGTTTTTCGTAAGGAGCAAAACGCCATCTTTTGATTAACTTTTTTCCTACTTTTGCCCTCCCCAGTCCTATTTCAGTATGGTATTTATAAGGCAAGATTACATCAACATGAATGATTGCCATAGGCTTTTCTATTTCAAAATATAATCTAAAACCTGGAAGATGAAGGCCCTTGCAAGTACACATGAATGTGTAATCGTCGATTTCCTCAAATTTTTCGACATTGTTCGTCCAAAAATTAGACTTTTCTAACCAATTATATATTTTTTGAGTATTTTTTTCTTTTTCTTTTTGTTTTTTCTGGATTTTTTTTTCTGCTTTTGTACTCATTGCTTTCACATTATTTTAAACTTTAATTAAAATCTCACATTAAAATTATTTATTAAATCCATTTGGCATAAAACTGAACTTTTCTTCAATCATTTTTAAAACTACAATCTAATAAACAACAATAAAAGAACGGATATTTTTTGGCGATTTTTGAATTTACACTCCCACTATTCTTATTTTTTTGTATAAGATATATATGCGTGCGTTTTTTCTATGTTTTTATTACAAATTAAAAAAAGAATGATGAATATTCATGTCGAAATTGAAAGTAAATAGAGTGATAATGTTCAAGCACGGTGTTTCGTATTTCATATTAGATGGAAAGATGAAAGGTTCGGGGACTTTCGAGTTGGAATTCAAGATAAAGGAGATGAACGATATATTAAAGTCCTTGTTCGTATTAGACACCAGTGAAAAAGGTTATATTTCCTCTATATCGTACGACGCGGCGTTAGAAACATCGCAATTATTAGAATCAGTAATGTTAGACATACCCGATACGGATTCTTTTTCGTCGCTCGTGACTCAAATAAAAGGCGCTCAAGTGAATCTTGTCGTAGGCGGAAGCGAAAAAGTTACAGGAACCATAATGGGCTTGGAAAGCAGGGAACGCCTTAACAAGGAAGGAAAAATCTCCGAGAAGATGTTGATCCTGATGAAAGACGACGGAATCCTAACGAAAATTCCTTTTGTTGAAATTGGAACATTTGAAATCGTCAACGAGGACTTGAAAAAGGACCTCAAATTTTTCCTAGACACGATTATTGCTGGAAAAAAGAAAGACGCCAAAAAGATCGTCATAAATTGCGAATCTGGTGGGGACAACGCGACTGAACGAGCCATCATTGTCAGTTATATAAGAGAAAGTCCGATTTGGAAAACATCCTATCGCTTGATCATGAGCAAGCAACAAGCGCTCGAAAATAAATGCCTCTTGTCGGGATGGTGCATGGTTGAAAACACCACAAATAACGACTGGGAAGATATAGAGCTTTCTCTCGTGGCTGGAATGCCCGTTTCCTTTGTATACGATTTTTTTCGACCCATCTTTATTGACAGGCCCGTAATTAACCCACCGCGAGTGCTTAGCGCCAAACCTGCCGAAATAGAGGAAGGTTTTGGCGTGGACGATTTTATTGATTACGATGAAGCAGAAAAAATGGCTTTTGAAAGATCTAGCTTGAAAAAAGCGAAAATGATGGCACCTGCAAAGCCCATGGCTGCACCTCCCCCCGCCCCATCTTCGGTCCTTCGTGGGGCGATTGCGGGTGGATTGAATTCTGGAGATCTTTCGACAAAACTCAAGCAGCAAACACAAACCACGGCAAAAGACCTCGGAGAATTGTTTGAATATAATATCTCTAATCTGGTAACTATTAAACGAAAAAATAGCGCCTTGGTTCCAATTCTAACGGAAGAAATAAAAGCCAAAAAAATTTTAATGTATAACATCAACGAAAACGAAAAAAATCCTAACGCGTGCCTTGAGATAACCAATAACACAAATCTTACCTTAGAGAGAGGTCCTTGTACAATAATCTATGACAATAATCTCGCAGGTGAAGCCATCGTTCCGTTTTTGAATAAAGGGGATACGAGGCTTTTAAATTACGCCGTTGAACAAGCCGTTATCGTTGAACACGAGGAAAAGAGCAAGAGTCAAAATGTTCATCGAATACAAATTTCCTCATCATATTGTTATGAGTATTATTACACGGATTTGCACACTACTTACAAGATCAAGAACAAGAAATCAGAAGATAAGGAGCTGTATCTCGACCATCCTAAGAAATCGGGATATATAATCGAAGAAAGCGCTACAAAACCAGAAGAAACTCCGAATTATTGGAGGTTTACACTCAAGTTAAAGCCCAACGCCGCCATTTCTTTTAAAATACACGAAAGAAAGGAAAATTACACGTCCTATTATATCTATAACTATTCGAAAGACGATTTACTGGAAAAAGTGGCATTTTACATCAAAAAACAGTTTATCGACGAATCAGTTGAACAACAACTCAAGGCGATTGGTGAATTAATCGGTACTAAACAAGATTTAGAATCGAAGAAATCAAAATTAGAGAACGAAAAATACGAAATGACAGAAGAACAGAGCAGGCTTCGAGAAAATATATCTGTATTAAAGGATTCTACTCAAGAAGCGAAGTTAAGAGAAAAATATGTCGCTAAATTCAGCGCACAGGAAACTCGTTTCGAAAGCATATCAAAAGAAATCAAAAAATTAGAAGATGAGTTAAAAAAAATCGACTTAAAGATCAACGAACAAATTACACACTTGAAGGTTAAATAACTCCTTTTTTTTCTTTTTTATATTAAGAAATTTCATTCTTTGGTGAAAATTACCCTTTAAAGGGTCGTGTTGTTGTTAAAGCGCTCTAGCAAAAGTAATAAATAATGAGGCGTTATATTGCAAATAACAAAATAGGTGAAATTTATAAAATGAGTATCGAGAAGTTACAAGAACAAATTGATAAGCTTCAAGACGAAAGAGAAGAACTCGAAGAAAAATGCGACACATTAGACTTGTGCAAGGAAGACGATGGTTGTAGCAAGTGCGATGTGTATAAAAAAATCGAAGCGATCGACGATAAAATAGAAAAGCTTGAAGAAAAAATCGAAGATTTAGTAGGAGAAGACGAAGATTTCGACGACGAAGATTAAACGTCTCATTTTTACTTAATTTCAATATTTTTATTTTTCCTAGATTTCTTAAATACCCATAATAATACTTATTCTATCTAGATTTTAGGATTTCAATAAATAAATAAAAAAAGGAAAAGATGAAATTAACGCTTGTTAATTGCTTGCGTTAAATTCAAATTATATCATCTTGAACATTTTTCTAAAAGCCATTTGCAAGACATATTGTTGGATTTGTCGAGAACCGCCAACAATTTCTTGAATTCGAGAGACGCCTAATAAATCATGGCTCATGAGATTGTCGCCAAGTCCAGCACCGCCCATCAAGTTAGCGGCTTCGTAGCAGACTTCAGTTGTAAGCGAAGTGGCTTGGTACTTGAACTGACTTGCCGAAGCAACCATTGCTTGCTCGATCATTGGTGGAATCTTGCCTCCGAATTTTTCATATTTTTCGTCGTAAGATTCGCAGAACTTCAACATTCCTAAAGTTATGTTGCTAGTCTTCGCCCACAAGTCCATGAGGGTGAAACCAACGCCTTGGAAGTTCAAGATAACTTGATCGAATTGTTTTCTCATGTTGGAGTAAATTCCAGCGTGAATAACGGCCCCCCAACATTGGGAAACTGCTCCGTAAGCAATACCGATTCTCTCAGGTACTAAACCTTCGAAGAGGTGTTCTCTTCCTTTTCCAACAGGACCTAACACGTATTCCTTAGGAACCCTGAGATTGGTCAAGACTTCCTTGCCTAACCAAAGCTTTGGTACCCAAGGAATGTATGCTCTTTCGCAATTCCATCCATCCCAAGAGGTGTTAATCAAGAATTGAGCCATTTTATTTCCATTGTTCTTTTCTGCAGTAGCATAAGCAACAGCCCACTTTGATTTAGGAGCGTTCGTGTTGAAAATTTTATCTCCGTTCAGGAGGAAGCTGCCATCGTCTTGTTCGGTACAAGTGGTTAATTGATGTACTGCGTCAGAACCGCGTTCTGGTTCGGTAATCAAGATACAACCAATACCAGAACCGTCAACCAAATCTCTTAAAGCGTCTTGCCTCACGGGGACATTATCGTGGTGTTCGAAAATAGGATTAATTGCCAATACGGTTGCACCAGCACCCATGGCGTATTGCGTGTCGAATTGATCTATGGCAAGATATCTCATGAAATCGAGAGACATGCCCCATTCATCGCCGTAATCAATACCACAGGATTCTTTAAAGTTGTGAGCTCTGGTGATATATCCTTCCTTTCCGAAATCAGCACACCATTCGTACATGTCTTCGTCCATTGAATGGGTGATGTTTTTTTCTTTTTCGTATTTCATGCAAAACTTTTCAACTTTTTGGAGAAAAGCCATCTCTTTCTTATTTAAGACGGTTCCTAAATTCATGTTGAGCATGGCGTACCTGTTTTTCAGGCTCATTTTCTCCATGATCTCGTCGTTAACTGCTTTTGCATATTTTGTTTTTGCCATTTTATACTCTTCTCTTTTAAAGTATTGTTATAGTAGATAATTTGCAAAAGATGATCTAACTCAAAAAGCTTGCGAAAAATGTAATTTTATAGTTCGAATTATTACACTCAATTAATGTAATGCGTCATTCAATCGTGTTAAATTAACATTTAAAATAATTATTATTCATTTTCTCGAAAGAATGAATTAATTTGATGTTGTATTTTGCTGACGCGATTAGCTTTATTAACAGATTAGTTGCATTCTTCAAAATTTTGATATCAACCCTAATAAATAGTCATTCGGAAATTACTTCGTTTAGCAAATTAATTTCCTTAATCTTTGCGAAAATTTTTTTCCTATTATCAAACCCGTTTCAAATGGACAATTGCTTTTAAATTGTACTACGGATATGAAATTTTCGTCAATTCCAACCAAATTAAGAATTCCAAAATCTTCTAAAGAAATTAATTCGTTAATCTGATAATTCCCAGTAAGAAACCTTCCTTCAAGGAGCCTGATGATTTCCGAAAGCACGCTTGGTTTAAGGTATGACACTATTACTCTTCCAGTTTGAGTTAAAAGTGCCGATGAAACGACAAAAGAGGAAAAGGTGTGCAATTCCTTAAATATCATTATCAGATCCTTTTGTATCTCTTCGGATACAAGTTGTTTGCTCTTTTCCAAAATGTATTCTACATTTTTCTCAAAATCGTGAAACTTTGAGATCTCGCCATCGAAATTTTCTATGAGGGAAGAGTCGTATTTTTCTAAAAATTGATCCTTAATTTCCATGAGTTGATTTCTTAGTTCTACTAAATTATCGGTTCTATCGGTGAATAACGCAAACAACAACTCGTCAGTTTTTATTCTTTCGATTTCGAATATAAATCGAAAAACACCCACCTCTATTTCAGAAATCTCTGAAGTTTTTAGAGTTTGCTTGACAAAGGAAAAAATAGCGCTTAAAAAACTACTCGTCATTTGAACATTAAAAATATCTTCGTATGCCTTGTAATAAATCAATTCTCCCGTGTTTGCTTTCATGATAAAGATATTTTTAATCATGGGAAATCAATCAAGTGAATATATTCTTTTTTTTAGAACTGTTATAAACTTTATAATCGTTTTTGTTTAAAAATACTCTTATATAGTCATGAAAATTATCTTAAAAAAATCTTTGTGGAGAATGATTTTTTGGTATTATTTTACAAATAATTTATGAAGAAATAAGGATTAAAATCCGTCGAACTTGCTCCATTCGTCTTCATCTTCAAATTCATCATATTCTTCGTAATCTTCTTCGGTGTCTTCCTTTTTATCTTCTTCAAGAAGTTCTTCTTCTTCAGATTCCAATTCGTCATCGAATGTAATTGCTTGTTCGAGATCCGTTATGGAGGCTTCGGTAGCTTTTACTTCAGGTATGGGTTCTTCGATTTCTTCCCTCTTCTTTTCAACAAGCTTCAAATAGTCTCCATGTATTTTTATTGTAATGGGAGTTTCTTCTTGCAATAATCGCACAACAACTTCCTCGCTACTTGAAGTGTCATGCGGCATTCTCATGACCATTGCTCTCGAACCTTCAAATACTCCGCTTATGATCTCGACTGTGTCGCCTATTGAGATAAATTCAGTGACGCTTCTTGGAAGGAGCACGTGTTTTAATTCGGTTAACTTGATATTTTGAACAATCCTACCTTTAATATGAGGTATTCCTTGAACGGCAATCTGAACATCACGCTTTTGAGGGGCTTCAAAGAAGACATATCCTGGTAATAATGAACTAACTAAAATAGCCTTTATGTCCGGTATTGTGTCCAATATGCTAAATCGGTAAAATATTTGCCTTAGAATGTTTGTTTCTTGGTTAATCGTGGTCCTCACGGCGAAAAGCGTGGTGAGATCTTCCTTGTCCATATCATCTATCTCGATTCCAAATTCATTATTGGTGTCTTCTTCCAATTCTTATTCAACCTTCCTCATTTAATCTGAGAGTTTTTTATTTTTTTTAAAAGAAATTGATGTAAAAAAAGTATATATTAATTGAAGGAATTCCTAAATTTTAAAATTTTGCTTTTTAGCACAAACCTGGGGAACCAATTTAAAATAATGATCTCCTCAAGTTATTCACGAATATGATGTAAAAACTCAAATAAGAAAGATCAAAGGGGAATATTATTTATGTCCAAAATTTCAGGTATTTTTTTATTACGGTCGAGCCACGCAATCTCGTGTCTCATGTAACGCCAGGTAATTTCGCACTTGTCAAGTTTTCCTTCAATGTCCTGCGTTTCCCACTCCCATGGATTTACAATAACGAGGTCTCCCTTTCGCACCCACACTCTCTTTTTAATTTTTCCTCGAATTCTTCCGATCCTGTGCTTGCCGTCTTCGCAAAAGACCTGCATGCGCTCGTTTCCGTATATGTCTACTACCCGAGCGAACATCTCTCCCATTTTTTTATTTGGATATTTAACCCTAGTAATCTCTGGTTCAACGGGACCTTGGTTGCGACCCTTCCCTCTTTTTGCTTGTGTTTTTTTCTTTGCCATAGTTATAATTCCATATCATTAATTTGATTAATATTTTATTGTTTAGATTTTATCGTCGGGATTGTAGGAACTCTTTATAAATACGATTTTTACGGGTTTTTCAGAGTCGTTCTTGATGTTATGCATTTCCCGAGGTTCTAATAAAAACACACTCCCTTGAGGTGCCTCGTACTCCTTCCCGTTAACGATCATCACGCCGTTTCCTTCAACAAAATAAAATGTTTCATCTAAAAACTCGTGTCCATGAGCCTCCTGTGCCATGTATTCTCCTGAATTAAGGAGTATCAAGCCCCAATCAATAGAGGGTCCTCGCATGAGGTATTTCACTCCAGATTCCCCGTTTCTATACTTTAAATCGGTTTCGTGAACCTGTTTAATCACAATTCACCTGTCTTATATTTTCACAATAAATTGAATGTTAAAATAAATAAGCATTCTATAGTTTTAAATCCTTAGAGGAGATAATATATCATAACGCTCTAAGAAGGATATCTTTCAACGATTGAGAGTCCGTATCTCGTGGATTATTGGCAAGAGAGCTACCCTTTGTGTCGTTCACAATGTCGTCTAAGTGTTCTTCATTAATCCCGAAGGTTGATAACTTTTCAGGAATACCCACGCTGAGGAAGATGTCCCTAATTCGCTTTGTTGACCAATCTGATCGATCCCTCGTGCCTGATGGAAAGGGGATAACTTTTTCAGCTTCCTTGTTTTTATACATTATCTTATGAAATTTTTTTCCAATCCACGCGTAATAATCAGCAATTTCAATCAATTCGGCATTGTATCTCATCACGTGAGGCAATAAAATCCCACAGATCAATCCGTGTGGTAAATTATGCTTTATTCCAATTGGATGGGCAAATCCGTGAACAGCACCTAACTTTCCGTTAGCAAAGGAAATTGCTCCTAAGAGGCTTCCAAGCATCATTTTCTCTCTAAGTTCGATATTTAATGGTTCATCGTATACTTTTGGTAGGTTTTCTCCTAACAATTTTATCGCTTTTCGGGCAAAAAAATCCGAAATAAAATTCCTGCTTTTAGAAACGAGCGCCTCGATCGCCTGCACGAGGGCATCCGCACCTGAATATGCCGTGAATTTCTTTGGCAAGCTTAAAGTAAGAGTGGGATCTAGCAAGGCCAAATTTGCCCATAATCCCCTGATACTCTTTTTTTCTCCCGTTGCGTGATTTTTTATTACTGAATTATTAGTAACTTCGGAACCGGTCCCTGATGTGGTAGGGATTAGGATAAATGGTAATGGTTCTTCTTTAAACTCTTTACCTTCGAGGTAATCTTCAACCTTACCTCCGTTAGTGACCAAACCAGCTATTGCTTTTGCCGTATCCATGACGCTCCCTCCTCCTATCCCAATAACCAGCTGACTCTTACATTCTATAGCGAGATCTTTTCCTTTATTAACTATTTCGGTAGTTGGTTCCCCTTCTATTTTATTATACGTATCTACCGTAAGGCTCTGTTTTTTCAATATGGATTCTATGCGCTCTAAAGCCCCGGACTTTTGAAGTGAAGACATTCCAAAAACCAAAAGAATAGAATTATCGCTTGTTTTCCTCGTTTTAAGGTAACTACGTGCCTCTTCACCGAGCGTTTCTATTTTATTCCTTCCAAAAATTACTTTGGGACACCTAAAATCAAATTTTATATTTAGAGATTCCATTTATTATCACTTCGAACTGCTTAAAATCGTTCAATTGATAAGTATTTTTTTTGTCTTAAAAATATTACACCGATGGAACGATCTCTTGCCTTTCTTCTTAGGAGCTGGTCGTTAGTTGCTAAAAAAACGCGAATATTTTTTTCTTTCAATTCAACAACTTTTCGAACGAGAAAATCATCCGTTAGTTCGTCATTATCTTTTATGCTGTCGTCAATAATCACATCGTAATCTTGAGATCTTTTTTCTAAATAAGACATTCCCGCTTGAAATTGTGCTTGAAACTTAGTTGATCGCGGTTCCCTCGCTTTTTTAGCTTCTAATTCGCAAAAAATTTGTTTAAAAATAATGAATTGTACTTTCCCTTCCATTTTATTGCAAATTTCGTTAAAATAATCTATTTTAAACTGAAATGGTAGTAGGATGAAGTTGGAGTCTATAATTACGAGGTTGTTTGAGCGTGATATTTCAGAGTTCAAAAAACTTGCCGCTCTAATATTTTTCTCGTCAACTTATCAAACGCTTCTTGAACATTATTGCCTGATTTACTGGATATCTTTATATAATCGAACAGATTAAAAGCTTCCTTGAAGGATTGGGCGTAATCGTCATCTACCATGATTTCGTCAACCAAATCTAGCTTTGTACCCACGAATAAAACGGGAAGATCCGGGTCACCCTTTCGAACGATCTCAATCCATTGTTCGAGGTTGTCAAGCGTGATCGGGCGAGTGAGATCAAACATCAATAGGGCTCCTTTAGCGCCTAGTACGTAACTTTCTAATAGAAAACGAAACCGTTCTTGCCCTCCAAAATCCCAAAGCTGAAGGGTCGCAGCGTTTCCATCGACCTCCGTTTCTTTTAAAAAAAACTCGACTCCGATCGTCATTTTCGTTTCCGCGCTGAACTTGCCTTCGACGTATCTATGAAGAAGGGTTGTTTTTCCAACGCCACCCTCCCCTGCCGTCAGTATCTTCAGAATGAACTTTTTTGGCATCGTCGTGCTCGTAATTTGTTGTTGATCTTTATTTTAAATGTAAGATAATAGATTATTATTGTAAATATTGCTTAAAAAATTTTTATATCCTTTTCATAAAGATATTAATTCTGTTATTTTAATTTATTTCATTAAAATATATTATTTGTTTTATATTCTTTTTTTATATCCATTTCTGTTCTCGATACACTATAAATCAAAATTTTTCGTTATAAATATTTCCTTAACCAAAATTGTACTCCTCAGTAGAACATTTAATAATTTTGGAAGTCTTATTCTTGGACATTTAAATTAAACATACTCTATCAGGTTTTTATTTCTCCTAAAGCTCTTATAACATTGTTAAATAGCAATCGATTCTGAAGGTTGTAAGGTCTCATAAGGGATAAAATACAGAACCGTGTGGGTTGTTCTATTTTAGGTTATTTTTAAAATATCGTTATAAAGTAAAAATACCTACAATAATTATCATTAATTATATAATTACATTAACTCTTATATGCGTGTTTGCCTTAATATTATTTAAAAACAAACGATTTGCTTATAATTGGTTATAAACATGAAGAAGAAAAAACCCACAGAAGAAGAATTAAATAAATTAGAAGTAAAAAAATGGGGAATCTGGACGAAGGAAGAGAGCGTTTTTCCATGGTCATACGACGAAACCGAAACCTGTTATATCTTGGAAGGAGAAGTAGAGGTCCTTGATTCGAAAACTGGTGAAAGATTATCGTTTCAAAAAGGAGACCTCGTTCAATTTCCCAAGGGATTGGAATGCAAATGGACGGTAAAAAAACCCGTTAGGAAGCATTATCACTTTGGAGATTTAGACATCTAAACATTCTATTTTTTTTCTTCTATTTTTTGCTTTTCGGGCTGTCTTGCACGGGAAAGCCTTATCAAGGTGTCTTTCATTGCTTTCACTTCTGCTCTGGTTGATATTTTTGATCCCTGCATGTTTTCCAATAATTCTTTTTCTGATAAACCCTTCTCAAGGAGTTGGTTAAATTTTTCTACGATATCGTCTCTATAAAAAATGTATTGCTTGTTTAAAAAAACGACTAACCAGGGTTTATTGTCTTGCTTTTCCGAAAGTTTGAACATTCTTTCTTGTACTTTTTGCATGGGTTTATTTAAATATCGAGCGATTTGTTTATCTTCGATTCGTTCTTGCATTTGTACGAATTTCATTAAACGGGATTTATAAACCAAGGGAGGAACGAAAGTAATGATATATATAATTATGGTAATAATTGTCAGCCAAATCGCCACCGTGGCGTTATAAAAAGCAATAATAATTATTACAAGTATTAATATAAGAACCCATTGGCGACCAATAGATTTAAAAAACACGACATATTTTTTTGGCATTTATTTTCACTCGAAAAATTTTATGTATGGTTTAAAGATATTATTGATGACATAAAAAAATTATTAGGCTTTTGAAAGTTGGGGCGCAACAAAAACCTTTCTAAAACCATATGACCTTACCAAGAGAAAAAAGATAAAATTTAATTATTAGTAAATATTTGATTTATCAATTAATACTCGATATTAATTAGAATAGATAAATACGATTCATAGCGTTTCGCTATAACACTGGAAACATTCCGAACCTGGAAGTTAAACTTATTTGCGTCGTCAATAGTACTGCAATTGCGATTTGTGGGAAATGTCGAACTGTAGATTTGTCTACGGTCATAGTAAATAAGGTAAATACCCAGAATTGTTTTGTATTTATCTACGACTGCTTTTGAAAAAGCAAATATTTTTGCTTTAAAATTTTAAAATGTAAAATCGTACCTTTAATGATTAAAAAAATTTCCCTAACACATTATAAATGATTACTAATTAATGAGGAATTAGCAAAATCTTATTATGATTGATTAATTTAATTAATCAAAGATTCTTAAATAAAATTGAAACTTAGAATAGTTTTAAGTCTTTTTCAATCATAAAATAGTATATATTTCTAAAAATGGCTTTTAAATTAGAAGATGTTAGTGGTATTGGGAAAACAACGGCAGATCGCTTACGATCCGCAGGAATTGACGATGTCAAAAAGTTAGCAGCTATTAGCGTCGACGATCTAATCGCAATTAAAGGATTTAGTGAAGCTAAGGCTAATTCTCTCATAGAAAACGCGAAAAAATTAATTGAAAGTTCAGCAACGCAAACTACATCCAAAGATTTAAAAATCCAGAAAGAAACACCATCTAAACTGCCGATAAAAAAAATAGAAGAAAAACAGGAGAATTCGGTAAAATCCTCAAAATCTGGCGGCGCTAAACCTCGTACTAAGATTTCATTCAAGGACGCAATTAAAAAACAAGCAGAGTGCAATATTGGTCTTGTAGGCCATGTTGATCACGGGAAGACTACATTAGTAAAAGCTCTTACTGGAGATTGGACTGACAGACATTCAGAGGAACAGGAAAGAGGAATTTCAATCAAACTAGGATATTCTGACGCTACGATCTTGTATTGTCCTTCCTGTAATCTATATTTAACAGCATATATGGCTGAAGTTGAAAGACAAAAAGGGCAATCTCGTTCTGCTTGCCCTAAGTGTGGAACAGAACTAGAATTTAAACGCAATATTTCTTTCGTTGACGCCCCCGGTCACGAGATCTTGATGGCAACCATGCTTAGTGGTGCATCGCTAATGGATGGAGCTTGCTTATTGATTGCCGCCGATGAAGATTGTCCTCAACCACAAACGAGGGAACACTTGGCAGCATTGAATATTGCTGGAATAAAAAGAATTATCATCATACAAAATAAGATAGACGCCGTCACCAGGGAAAAAGCGCTTGAGAATCATAAGCAGATTAAAAATTTCGTAAAAGGAACCGTAGCTGAAGGCGCCCCTATCATACCTATCTCTGCGGTATTTGGAGCAAACCTTAACCTCATCGTAGAAGCTTTCGAAGAGATCATTCCTACACCAATACTTAAAGAAAACGAAGATTTTGAATTTTTAGTTGCTCGCTCTTTTGACATTAATCGTCCTGGTAAAGCTATAGAAGACCTCCGAGGTGGTGTTATAGGTGGATCCGTTTTAAAAGGAAAAGTCAAGATTGGAGATAGGATAGAGATAAAGCCTGGATTACATGTAAATAACGATTATGTTCCGATAAAAACAACTGTAGTAAGTATCAGTCAAGGAAAAAACCAGTTTGAAGAAGCAAAACCTGGTGGTCTCGTTGGACTTGGAACATTGCTCGATCCCGTCCTTACAAAAGGAGATTCTCTCATTGGACAACTCGTCGGAAAGGAGAATTCGCTCCCTGATGTCATTTCTGAGATCGAGCTCGATATTCACTTGCTTGATCGCGTATTAGGAACGGAAAATCAAATTAAAATTTATGAATTGAAACATAACGAAAAGTTATTATTGGTCGTTGGGACGGAAAAAACAGCAGGTACGGTTTCAAAAATCATGAAAAATACTTATGTGCTCTCATTAAACCCTCCAATATGCCCTGCGGAGAATTTTATTTTTGCCATTTCTCGTATCATAAATAGACGTTATCGCCTCATCGGCTATGGTATTCGTGTTAATGGTCAAAAATAAATTTACTTAAAAAATTTAAATTATGAAGAATAGGACAAGAATATTTCCCTAATCTTGCCTTTGACTAAATTAATTCCTTGAGTTTGAAAGATTTTTTGTAGTTCAGAAATAACTTTCTCTTCTGTAGTGCTCTCTCTTGATTGAGAAATTTTAATCTTTGTTTCAAATAAAACCAAAAATTCTTCTACTTTTGAAAGAAAATGAAGGATGATTTCAACTTCCTTTGCGTTTGAAATTTCTGTTGATTGCTTGATCTCTTTGAATTCGTAAAAGAGTTCATCCATTATTCTCTTTTTTTCCAGAAATTCTATGAAATTCTCGATATTATCAATGAAAATAACGATCAATTTAATTTAGGGCCATTTTTTTATTTTTCTTGTATAAAACATATCCCGCACCCAATAAGGCAGTGCTAAAAACTCCGAGAACGATCAACCAAGTTGGAAAATGAAAAATAGGCGTTGAAACCAAGTTTATACTTTTATAAGAACTGACCGTATATGAACCTTGATGCGTTCCAAGCCAATAAACATCAATTGTAAAGTCACCATTTGGAACATTTCCTATAAATATCTCAGATCGGATGTCCGTTGTTTGGGTTGAAAGCGATTGTGATGTGTTCTGGGACATGTAAGATCCATAAGGTTGTCCACAATAATAGACGACGATCTGCAATCCAGATATGGGCATGCCAATGTTATCTGTAACTTTCACGTGTAAATCTTGAGACGGAACGTATTCTATTGTAATGGGACAAGTCTCCCCTAATATCATATATGGCAAGGTTATATTCAAACCCCATTTTTCTAACTTATTCGAAGATATATAATGAGGATTTTCCACCCAGTCCTCAACACTTGCGTTTTGTATGATTACTTCTCTACCGAATTGAGACGATGCTGTCACGTTTTGGTTGTAGGATATCGATCTTTCAAAAATTTTCACGCTTCCAACATAAATATCAGACGGTCCTGAGGTAATTTTAGGAAAATATATTCTTTGTCTTACATCTCTTCCTTTTGCGAGTCTATCGATGGTCCAAAAACCGTCTACAGGTTCGAGAAACGATATATTAAAATCCGCAGTAAAATCCAAGGAAAACGAGCTTTCGTTTAATGAAATGAATCCGGTGTTGAACGAATCGTCTGGGTTCAAGTATTTTGACAGTTCTTTAGAGTCTCCGCTTATTTCAAGGGCATAGTCCCTTAGTAGCTCCTTATTAGGGAGGCTGATGGTTAAATTTATCAGAGTTTTTGAAGATATAATGGTACTTCCGAGAGAATCGTTGTGTTGGTATCCCTTTATTTGAAAGTAATAATTATACTTTGCTTCAATGGTTTGTTCTTGTTGGGTTACTATAATATCATCTGAATTACTTTGTTCTAATACCCAGGGGTTTATCGTTAGGTCGTATTCTAATATGATGTACATCGTGAAGTTGAGTTCGTCTATATCGTTATAATGTTGTCCGTAATTAAAGACGAGAAAGTCGTTATCGTCAATTTCGAAATTAATATCTTCGATTTCTTCGAAACCTTCTGTCGAATTTACTTGCAAGTTAATAATGCGAATGGGTGTCAAAAGCGACCGATATATCAAATAACCTTCTGGAAGCATTGTCTTATTAAATTCCACATTCACGCTTTCGTTCAAAAGCACGGTCAGTTTGATGTTCTCAACTACATCATTGGAGACTCTTTTTCTACAAGCGGGATTGGTGGTATTTACGAACTCAGTGCTAACATACGACAGGTTAAGAGCACCGCTAGAATAATCGTCTACAAGTTCAGAATATTCGCTATCTGCATAAAATCCCATCCCCAATTCTTGAAATTCCATATCGCTTGCGCTTATCACTCCTCGCACCTGATCGGTGTAATCAATTAAAGATTCGTAATCCTGTGCTGAAAAATCTTGTATATTCAACAAAGATTCGTCTAGAGATTGTGCTCTTGCTCGAACGGGAAATATCATGTCGAAAGCCAATATCGTTCCAATAAAAAAAGTTACCGTTAAAAATAAGGCGATTTTAGCGTGTTTTGTCTTGTTCATCGTTTTTCTAACTTTTATGATGTTAATGGCATATATTTAAAAATTGTATGATATGATAATTTTGTGTTCATTATATTTTTTATCAATTGTTTTTTAGTCTGTTTTTTATAAAAATAATGATGCGAGAAAGAGAAAAAAAAAATTCTGGAATTTGTAGATGTCCCCTCTTATCATTGAAGGGGGCAAATCTTTTTTTAGAATGTAAATACTGTAATTAATATAAAAATAATTTTTACCTCCTTTCTTGATTGATATAAATGAACCAAAACCCAGATAAAACATCTTTTCTCGGAGATCTTGACAACGCCGTAGATTCATTCGTGGATGGAAAGTTCGATAAAGTAATAGCAATATCTCACAACGATGCTGATGGAATTAGTAGCTTGCAGTTAATATTACACCTTTTTGTAAAGATGGGAATAGAATACGATTATTTCATATACAATCGTTCCGTTTCTTGGGCAAACTACTTGAGTGGTATTCTATCTAAAAGGCAATCTGAAAATGTTGCTCTTGTTTTTACCGATGTAGGCTCAAACCTCCACGAACTAATTCCCATCATAAAAAGTAGGAAAGAAAAATTCTTCATTCTTGACCACCACGAGGTGGATGCGAATTATAGATTTGCACTAATGCCAGAGAATCTGTATTTCGTCAACCCTACCATATATGGTTTTGATGGTCTTGAGCACATTGCGGGTGCGACGGTGGCTTATATGTTTGCGAAACGAATTAAACCGTCCTTAATAAAATTAGCCTGGTTAGCGATTATTGGAATTGCGGGCGATTCCCTAATGTCGACAGACAACCTCCAGTCGTTTAATAAGGAAGTATATCAAGAGGTATTAGACGAGGAAATCATCCAAGAAAAACGGGGATTGATATTATTTGGGGCAATGTTCGATTCTATCAAAAACAGCCTTAAATATAGTATATTACCTTTCTTAAAAGACTTAGGAGGAGAAAGCGATCAAACCGTAAAATCTTTTTTATCAAATCACAAAATTAATCCCAAGAAAAAAGTCATTGATTTAGGCGAAGATGAAATCAACATCTTGGCGGAAAAAACGGGTGCAAAAATAGGAAACTTTGCTTTCCTTCACCAGAAACAGGGAATGCTTCAGTTTACATTTGAACATGCGCTTTTATTAAATATTTTATGTTTTAAAAATATTAGCGCCGCGCTTTCGATTATCCAGCTTAATAAAGTAACTCGCTATGCAAAAGACTTGTATTTTGAGTATATAGATAACCTTACAAAAAATATGAAAATCCTTTCCACCGAACTCCCACGACTCGAAACGAATAAAGCAATTTTTATTGATGTTTTGGGAAAGATACCTCCGAGTAGCTGGTCCGATACCGCAAGTTTTAGTTCCGTGAACGATCTCTTGGATCCAACTAAAGTACTTGTTTTGGGTGGAGAAGAACAAAAATCAAGAACAATTAAGCTTAGCATACGGTGTTCTAGACAATTTTTGGAAAAGAACCACGGAGAAGGCGTTAACAAGCTAATAGAACGAATAAAAGCCGATTTTGGGGGAATGGGTGGGGGTCACAAGTTAGCTGGTGGAATTCGGCTATCAAAACCATCTTATAACCTTTTAAAATCAAAAATCGACGATTATATATAAATACTTTTATTTTTTAAATAATTTCTGAATGAATTCATTCTCGGTTATATCTTCTGAAAAGATTATCTTTAGAGTCTTATGAACGGATTTTATTCCAGAAAGAATTTGAATGTGATTTATGGGAATGTTTAGTTTTTTCTTTAGAAATTTTAACAATTCGTAGTTGGCTTTATTTTGTTCTGCTTTTGATCGAACGGAAATCTTCACAATTTCATCGTTTATTGCAATACCTTCTTTTTTTGAGTTTGGTTTTACCTTTACATGTAAGATAAATGTATTATTAGATGCTTTTTCAAGGAAATCAGGCACGAAAGAAAAATCTCCTCCTTTAAGATCCGATCTTGATCATCTTGCCACATTTCAAGCAAATTATGAAGTGCGTCATTCCCTCGTCCGCTCTTCTGGTCTGTCTGGTTTCGAGCTGGGCCTTATCGTAACCACAACGACGGCATCTGAAGTTTTTTATAGTAGATTTCAAGTTTTTTTCCTTCCAATCCATTATTTCGATAGTACTAGTAACTTCTTCGTTTAATGAATGCTCGATCGTGGTTTTCAATTTGTAGGACTCGTTTTCATCGTCATCAATGGACTTTATTGCCCCACACTTGCATTTCAATACTCTTCTTGCTCCAATTCCCTGTCCCGTGGTGGAAGGAAGCATCAATCCGCCACATTCGTCGCAAAATTCCACCATGTTAAGTTATTAATCAGGCTATTCTAAAATAATATAAACCGTCTTTCAACAAAAATCTATCCTTGTGATTAAAATTTAAGTCCAAAAATTAGTGCACAAAATAGGACGCCTGCTATTAAATCCGCAGTTGTTCCTGGATTTAGTTTTCCTTTGCATTCTTGAAGCTCGAGATCAAGTTTTTTTGTGAGCTTCAGCCCTTCTTTTGAAAGAATCCCTCCTTTTTCTAGAATTTCAGACGCTTTCTCCGAAAGATTTTGCGCTGCTTCAATCCCTGTTTTTCTTATAACGAGCGAATCGTTATGTTTTGATAATATTTTCAAGTATGTGTGGACGGTGGTAATGTTTACATCATTTGTTCTATTAAATTCTGCAACATAATACGGAAAACCTTCCTTTAGAATGATTTCGAATCCCGATGAATATTCGCTTGCAATTAAATCGCGCTCTCTGGAATACATGAAAATCTCCTTTAAAGTAACATTGTTTTCCTCAAGTTCTTTAATGGAATTCTGATTGTTTAGGTCGTAATGCTCGCTTGTGCCAAGCCCGCCGGGCTCGCAAGTATTTATTGCTTCGTACAATAGGATTGTATCTTCCAATGTTGCGCATTCAATAATCTGAGACACAATTTTTGAAAATTCCTCGATTGATGTGCTATTGGTTTTTATACAGGCGATACAGGCAGCAACAAGAGGTCCCAATATTAGCACGTGACCAAGTAAAACATTTCCTCCCTTTTGCCATTTCATCATGTGAGTGGTTGCATCCTTAAAGAATGCTCCTAAATGAATTTGACTAAAATCTGTTTTTTCTCCCGATTCCATTATCTTTTCCACATTCTTACACAGGGTGAAATAAGACGGTACTATTGCCGCAATTCCAGCTAAAAAATGCTCAAAACGAGTCTTAGGAAAGTCTCTCGTGCGATGCACGTTTCCAGGTTTAGGGTGTCCTGAGAGCTCAAGTAGACTAGCTAAATTAGCGCACCTGACAACGTCTTCGAAAGAATCGATTGTAATGAAATGCGGTATTGACATGATTAAATGTAAGGGCCGCAAATATATAAGTAGTAGGCTCGTGGTGAGCTAATAATAGGATAATTCGATGTTCTTTTTTTCCTTGACGATATATCCATCTTTATCTGGATTCGTAATGGATATGGCTCGAAAATCGTTATTAATGCCTTTTTTATGCAAGAATTTTTTAATTCTTAATTTAACAGCTCTTTTTGATAAACTTCCTGGCATCGAAATATCTATATTATTCCCATTGAGCGTAATTTTCAGCTGTGGTAAATTTTCAGCTAAAAATCTCGATAAATCCTCTATTAATTGAGCACTTTTGAAACCCAACTCCTTGGCGTCGATTAAAATTGGTTTAGTTGCTTTACTCATCATTAATCACAAAGTAAAAAATAGTTGTTGTTATAAATTTTTTATGGTTTTCATAACAATGAATTTACACATAGAATCCTCAATAAATCAGAATTAATTCCAATGCTTCGAGATAGATTTTTTTGTAATGTCTAATACTTTGATAATGTATATCAAGGTGATCAAAAAATGGTTGATTATGTGAATCTAGGCTATAGTCCAACTAAAAAGGACCTTGTGGCAATGTACTATGTTGAAAAAGCGCCAGAATGTAGGAATCTAGAACATGCTTGCGAGGAAATCGCAAAAGAAAGCTCGATTGGAACGTGGACGGACATTTCAACAATGTCGGCAGATATTGCAGAAAAATTAAAACCATCGGCTTACGAAATCGATTCCAATAACAATATCATAAAAATTGCTTATCCACAAGAGCTTTTTGAAGCGGATAACATGTCACAAATATTAAGTGCCGTTGCAGGGAACATTTTTGGAATGAAAATAATAAATAAATTACGCTTATTAGATATTTCCTTTCCTAAAGATATCGTAGAATCCTACGAAGGACCTTCGTTTGGAATTGAAGGAATTCGCAAGCTTACTAAAATTAAGGATCGCCCTCTTTTAGGTACCATCGTCAAACCTAAAGTAGGGTTGAACGAAACGGAACACGCAAGAGTATGTGGGGAAGCTTGGAGTGGGGGTTTAGACATCGTCAAGGACGATGAAAACCTAACGAGCATGAGTTTTAACAAGTTCCAAAAAAGAATCGAGGAGACCCTTAGAGTAAGGGATAGAGTTGAAAACGAGATGGGGGAAAAAAAGATTTATATGCCCAACATTACCGCTAAAGTGAGCGTTATGAAAAAAAGGGCTGACATCGTAATTGAAAACGGAGGAGAATATGTGATGGTCGATATTGTCACTGTCGGTTTTTCTGCACTCCAAGAAATGCGTGATTACTTAGGATCAAAAAAAGTGGTAATTCACGCTCATCGAGCTATGCATGCTGCGTTTACAAGGGATAAAACCCATGGAATGACGATGTTAACCTTGGCAAAAACAATGAGATTAATTGGAATGGATCAATTACACACGGGAACTGTTGTGGGAAAGATGGAGGGTGATCAAAAGGAAGTTGTGGAGATGAACGATGTCATCACAAAACAAAAGATTAAAGGAAACGGTTTAACAACACTCGATCAAGATTGGGGATCGCTCAAGCCCGTCTTACCTGTAGCTTCTGGTGGACTTAGCCCACTTCACATCCCTGATCTGATTAAAATTCTTGGAAAAAACATGGTGTACCAATTTGGTGGTGGTTGTCACGGGCATCCCGATGGAACGAAAGCAGGAGCAAGCGCAATCCGGCAGGCAATAGAATCTGTCTTAGACGGACTTGAATTGAGCGAGGGAGCCAAAACAAAGGTTGAACTCCGCAAGGCAATCGAAAAATGGGGGAATTAATTCCCTGATTTTACCTTTCTATCAGTTCTGGATAAAATTTTTCGAAATAATTTTGGACGTGACTCGAGGCAAATATCCCTGCTTCCGTGATCAATCCATCTATGTATCTCCTACTCACGGTTTCGAAGGCAGGATTTAAAATGGTCAATTTATCGTGTTTATCTTCCCAAACTTCGTTAGGATCTCGCATTTCTATTTGTTCTAGAATGCCAAACGATGTTTTGGGATTATATTTTAAAAGCGGTGATGCCACGTAAAACGGCACGTGCTCTTCGTGAGCAACAAGAGCTAATAATCTTGAGCCAATTTTATTTAATACTGTTCCTTCAGATGTGATACTATCTGCTCCAATTATGATCATGTTCACATTATAGGTACTCACCGCCCATCTCATGGCACTATCGACCACATGTATCACTTCAATACCTGCGTTCAACAATTCTTGCGCAGTTCTTCTTCCTTGTAATTTTGGTTGTGTCTCTGTGTTTATCACTTTAAAATTATCTTTACCCTGTCTTTTTGCTTCGAGTAGTATTGCCGTGACCAAGGACGAATGACAGTGAGTCATGACCACAAATTCGGCGTTTCCACTTATCCAAGGAATCCTTCGGGCCCCAATTTCGGCTATTTTCTTTCGAGAATTAATGAGCATATTATGGTATTGTGACTTGAAAGTATCAATATTAGTAAAAACATCATCAACGCATATATTATCCATGCATTGTCTAAATTTGTTCATGACGAAGTTCAATCCATTTCTCATGGCGGGCTCAGTGGCTCTAGAATCTGCCAAAATGTTCTTTGCGTAATTTAACTTGTCGTAACAATCTTTAATATCGCTGCATTTCAATCGCTTTGCGTAATTGTTTAAAAACTCAATTGCACTAAGGGCTACATTTGTTGCTCCTTGAATTTCAAGAGAAATTATTTTTTTGATATCTTTTTTTAATTGATCCATGTTTATGACCATTCATGCATATATTAATGTAATTAATGAAACTACGAAAATATAAAATTTAACCTTCTTGATGTGAATTCTTTATATCATTCGATTTTTTCTTCATTTCTTCTTCGTAATCTTTTGAATCAACGATAACATGGAACTTTCCAATATATTTGCATTCTCGGCATTCGTACATGTCTGGAGCAAGCCAACCACTAACATTAGTAGCGGCTTTTAAGGTAGGTTTCATGCATTTTGGACAAAGTCTAATTTTTACCACTCATGCTCACGTGAAAATTGTGTATTATACTTAAGTGAAATAATGAGATTTATTATTTTTTTCGAGTTGATCAAAATAATCATGAGCAATTTAAATGAAATATAAGGTATTAAGGGTTATAATATATCGAATCTGTATGGGAAATGGATTGATTCATTATAAAGCGAAGGATAAGTCTTTTTTAACCGATTAAGATTTTTTTTTAAAACTCTGCAAATAAAACTTTCATTAAAAGTGGTATTTGGACAATTTTGAGCTATGTAGAGTTAACAAAAATTTATATAGAATCAACAATTATTATGTTGTAACAACAATCAATTTTATTTAAACCTATTCTTGTTGTTTTTAAAAAAAAACTGATCATCATGAAAATATTATATGTCAACCCCTCCCGTATCGCATCCGGTCTCGATGCATTTATAAAGGGCCCTCCTTTAAGCTTAATATCAATAGCAGCAATGGTCCCTGAACATGACGCCCGTTTATTCGATTTTAAAGTCGAAAAATTTCACGAAAATCGTTTTAGGAATATTTTAAGACGAACAGATGTTGTAGCGATTACTTCCATGACGCCTCAAATTCATTCGGCAATAGATGTTGCTCGAATGGCAAAAGAAGAGGGTTGTAAAACCATCATGGGAGGATATCACCCGACATTAGCTCCAGATTATGTAATTAAAAATCCCGATGTTGATTTTGTAATACGAAACGAGGGAGAACAAACATTCAAGGAGTTAATCAATTTTCTTGATACATCCCAAAATAACCAAAAACTAAAAACAATAGACGGAATTTCTTACAAAAATTCTAATAATAATATAATTCACAACAAAGATCGATTCTTAGAAAAGGATCTAGATAAATATCCCTTGCCTTTGCGCGAACTCTTAAAAAGCAAGAAATATACCAATTGGGGCTTAGTTTGGGACTTGATCGAGACTTCTAGAGGGTGCCCACATAATTGTACTTTTTGCTGTATTACTAAGATGTGGGACGATCCTTCTCAAGTGAGGAGATATAGGGCTAAAAGCACCAAAAGAATAATGCAGGAAGTATATAGTGTTAGCTCGAAAAATAAACTGATTTTTTTTTGCGACGATAATTTCACAATAAATGTAAAGCGTACTAAAAAAATATTAGAAACCTTGATAAGGTCGGGCATGCCAAATAAAAGGGGATTTTTTTGCCAATCCCGAGTAGATACCTTATATCACAATCAAGATTTAATACCTTTAATGGCAAAAGCGGGATTTAGGCAGGTTTTTCTCGGCATAGAATCCATCCACCAACAAAGTTTAGATGCCATGAATAAGAAAAACACCACCCCCGATATGGTGAGATTTGTGGTTCAAAAATTACACGATCATGGGATCTCGATTTTTGCTGGAATCGTGCTCGGTTTTCCAGGAGAGACCAAGAGAATGGTCAGACAGACCATTCAATATGCAAAAGAGCTCAAGCCTACGATTGCTCAATTTACGCCGATCACGGCGTTTCCAGGAACAAATTTCTACAACGAGATGAGGAATGAGGGAAAAATAACAAGTAATAACTTCAAAAATTACGATTTGTTCCATCCGATGATGATGACTGACCAATTATCTACCATGGACTTATATAAATTGGTCCTCGAGGCCTATGCCGCTTATTTTTTAGATGGAGATTGGTTAAAAACTCAAGCAAAGAACTTTTTAAACCCGTTTTCAAAATTTAATTGGGGTCCATCGTTGATTCAAATGATAAAAACGGTAAAAGACGCTTATGGGATGTTTCAAACTCAAGGAATCGCAAGAAAACACATTTCAGACGAGTTAAAACAAATAACCCGCGAATTTAAAACTAAAACCAAAAATGAAAGTTCCAATACAATCATCATGGAAACCTCTAAGCAAATCGAGTTGGATCTTAACGCTTTAATTCCTGTTCAAAAAGAAGCGATTGTAAAGGATTAATAATTCCTGAAGTGGCAGATTTTTATTTTCTTTTTTTATTTATATATAATATCATTTTAAGATTAAGGAATTCGAGAGATACTTTAAACAATTAATTCATTTTTTAATGTTGTTTTTCTTTCTTTTCAAAGTTTGATGCACTTGAAAATTATCAGAAAAAATTGAGTCTTTATTAACAAGGGCTACTAACCTCCAGAAATACTTCCTGAATTAAAATATGAAAAATTTCATACTTTTAGTTATACTGCTTCTTAATTAAAAAATTACTACTCTATAATCATTAATTATTAATCTTAACTCTAATATCACTTATACAGAGAAGAGCCATTTTAAAATAAACATAAAGAAATGAACGATTTAGATTTACAACGAAAAAGCTTACCCGAAGAACCAGGAGTTTATTTTTTTAAAGATGTAAACCATAAGATCATATATGTGGGTAAAGCGATAAATCTAAAAAAGCGTGTATCGTCGTATTTTTTAAAGACGACTTATAACGATCCTTATTATGAGGAAAAAATCCAGATGCTTGTAGAAAAGATTTATGAAATAGAATATATAGTCACACAAAACGAAAAAGAAGCTAGCATCCTGGAAAACATTCAAATTAAGAAGAATCTTCCGTTCTTTAATGTTCAAATGCGAGATTCTAAAACTTATCCTTGGATATGTATTTTCTACTCGGAAGAATTCCCAAGAATTCAAATTATCAGGGGCCCCGAAAAATATTCTCAGAAAAACGCTTTTCTGGGCCCTTATACCGATAAAAAGGAGATCATGAGGGTACTTCGCGATCTAAGGAAGATCTTTCCCTATTGTTCTTGTAAAAAAAAGGTAAAAACAAAGCAAAGACCTTGTCTTTATTACCAGTTAAAATTATGCTCTGGACCGTGTATAGGGGAAATAAGTAGGGAAAAATATTTGGAAAACGTAACTCAAATTGAGTTGTTTCTAAAGGGGGAAACGGATCTCCTTAAGAAAGAAATCCAGGCGAAAATGAATCTTTCGGCTGAACAACAGAACTTCGAAGCGGCTGCTTTTTGGAGAGATAAACTAGAGGCAATCGAACATTCTACTTCAAAGCAAAGCGTTTTATTAAGTGATATTGCCGATAAGGATATCTTGGGATTTTACACTGATAAACTTCAGAAATATGTCGTGCTTATTGTCATTCACATTCGCGAGGGAAAAATTGTTAGCAAGACTCCCATTACTCTCGATCTACGGGAAAAAATTGTATTCAAAGACGAGTTATTCTCTTCCTTGCTAGAACAATATTATTTGGATTTAAAATTCTCCTTACCAGATGTGATAGTCATTCCAAAAATCTATAAAGGTATTGATCTATTACGAGCAGTATTAAAAGATACTAAACAAAACATAGTAGTTAGAACCCCATCAGAAGAAGAAAAGGGACTCATGAGGATTGCTGCCAAGAACGCAAGAGTAATGATCGAACAAGAACTTCAAATGGAGGAAATCAGAAAAAAAGAAGGGGAACAAACTGCTAAGGCTTTAGAATCGGCAAAAGAATTGTTAAACTTGCCAAAAATACCTAGAATTATTGAAGGATTTGACATTTCTAACATAGAAGGAGGCGACGCTACGGGCTCAATGGTCTATTTTCTTGAAGGAAAGCCCTATAATAAATATTACCGTCATTTCAAAATTAAATCGAAGTCCACACCTGATGATGTAGCAATGATGAAAGAAGTTCTTAGAAGGAGATATATCATGCTAATGGAAAACGATTGGGAATTACCCGACTTGATATTAGTAGACGGAGGAAAAGGGCAATTAAACGCTGGTGTTTCGGTATTAAAAGAACTAGGTCTTGAAATTCCCATTATAGGCCTGGCAAAAAAATTCGAAGAAATATTCTTACCAGGTGAAAAGGACCCAATAATATTACCCAAAAATTCTTCATTATTAAGAATATTTCAAATGGTACGGGACGAGGCTCATAGATTCGCAGTTCGCTTACATAAAAAACAAAGAATAAAAAGAATCACGAGATCTACCTTGGATGATATAAATGGCGTGGGTCCAGTTACAAGAAATAAGCTCTTGAAAAGGTTTGGGAGCGTTGAGGGTGTGAAACAAGCAACAATAGAAGAATTAACTGAAGTTGTTGGACAAAAATTAGCTCGCCTAATTAAAGAAAATGTAAAATAAAATAAACGAAGAAAATTTACTATTTTAAAGAAAAATTTCGTTTCGATTCAAGGAAAGCGATTATGGGAATTATAACTTTTTAATACTATTTAGAGAAATAAATCGCGGAGGAATTAATTTATTCGCCCCAATCTTCCTCTGACATTTCAGCAACTTGTGCTGTCGCAACATCGCCCTCAATTTTAACGATTTCCAAGTCAACCACGCAATCGGGACAGGGAATCACTTCTCCTTCGATCGTACCGTCGTCCAGTTCAAATTCGAAAAAACAGGAGGGACATTCACATTTGACCATTTTATTCGTAACCTTCTTTTTACAATTATAAGAATAAGTGAATGAAGGGTTCATTAAAAATAAAATTTTCGGTATTTAAGAGGTTTGATGTGATAAATCCTAGCTAAGATAATCGTTTTTGACTCTCGATAATATCGCAAGTAATAGCATGACAATTCCTATTACGACGAACGTGGTACTAAGGCTTGCCATTACCAAGTAACCCGTTATAGGGAAAATCACTGTTTTGATGCCTGTTCCAATCATGTTGATGGTGCTCAATACGGTTGCCCTGTTTTCGCTTTCTATTTGCGTGTTAATGCCTCTCACATGAATGATACTTCTTGATATGCCAACTCCAACAACGAAACCGAAAAGAACGATTATGAGAAGAATAGACCTCAAAATCCCTAATAAAATGAACAAAATACCCGTGATTACCGTGAATGTAAAAAGGAAACTCTTCTTTCGAACGATCCTGTCGTTTAATTTTGGTACCAGGTTCATAAATATTACTTGACAAATGGTCATTAATGCAGCAACGAAACCAAAGTACACTAAAGGTACCCCAAAGCCCTCCAAGTAAGGTTGATACATCCAAAACACGAGAAATATTAGACCTTCGCCGATCATTTGATCAAGTCCAAGGGCAAGAAGCTTTTTGTTTCGTTTTAATTCTTTTATCCCCGATTTAATGATTGAAAGATAGGATTGATGTGAACTTGATTTTTCTAAGTCGTGGTTTGGTTCTTTTAGCATTAAACTAACAATCGCTGCTAGAGAGAACGGAACAAACATGAGTGTTTCTACGAATTGGATGGGAATCAATAAGGTGAGCAAGGAGCCTATTGGTGCTGATATTCCGATGCCTGCAACTAAAAAGCTTACATTTCTTGCCACAATTTTATCGATTTCTTTTTCTCTCCCTATTAATTTAAGCGTGTCAAAAACTATTGCGGAATTTGTCCCCGATATTGATGCTTCTCCAAGTGCCCATAGAGTTTCTCCGATTAAAAAAATTGCTATGTGTGGAATTAATGTGTATATAAAAGCTGCCATTGCTAACGAAAATCCTCCCAAAAATAACGAATATTTCCTTCCAATATAATCCGATATTGCTCCGCAAGGTATTTCAAAAAACAATATTGCAAGCCAAAAGTACGCTTGCAGGAACATTATTTCTATAAACGAGAGCTTTCCCCACGTCATAAAGAACACCGTTATAACGCCCGAAATTAGGTGCCCACCTATTAAGAAATGATATAAATACGACTTCCAAATATTTGACTTATATTTCATCGGATTTACTGTGGATTTTTTGTTGATAACTAATTTTTCTTCTTTCTCTTTTAGATCTAACATTTTCGTTTCCAATATTAAGTTTTTTTGTTTTATAATTAAAAAAATGTATTGTTTTCCAAGCTCTAATTTGATATCATATGAATTTCCAGAAAGAAAGCGAGTAATAGATATGAATAATGAATTATACGAGAATAAGAGCAGGATGAAGTGTTACATTATGTAGGAAGGTTTAGGATAAAAGGAATACTAGAGACTTGTGCTGGTATTATGTGGATTAAACTATTTAAAGCGAATATTAGGGTGTATGGTTCTTTCAAGCTTTAATAAATTGTACATGATTACCATCATAAACATCCAAATTTTATTACAATAATATCGTGAATCATTTTTTATAAATCTATCGCTCAAAATCGAAATGTGGGCGCTTAATGGGAAAATAATGGGAAAAATGACGATAGATTTTATCTTTAAATCTTAAGAAGTCAAATAAGGTTAAATCAATACCGGTCTATTTTAATCGAATTATCGTTTACTTTTTCTCTGATTTTTTTCACTATTTCGTCTTTTCTTTCGTCGTCAATGGCAAAAACGTAATATTGTGCGGGTATTCTTGCAATGGAATATATCTGTACGATATCGGGTTTTATTTTTTTTATAGCCTCAGAGAGCGCTTCGATGTTTTGATCGTTATTGTTAGATATTATATTCTTCTTATAAGAATTGTAAACAAGGCACTGGATGGCAAGCTTGTTAGTTTTAGGCATCGCCCTTTTCAATAAAACGAGCGAATCTATAATTTCATCTATGGAAGGCGTTTCACGATGTGGTCTATTAGTCTTGATGAAATCTTCTTGAGTAGCTGCGTCTAACTTTGCTAGCACGAGCTCGAATTCACATATCCTATCTCTTATTTCCTTAAAGTAAAGCGTGCTAGAATTTGTGAATAACGTTAATCTTGGTTTTTCGTTAGTCCACGCAATTCTCTCTCTTACTTGACGGGCAATTGTTAAAAAATCCAAGATATTTTCGTTAAGCGTGGGTTCTCCGTTATAACCAAAGGTAATTGAGTTTAAATGGGGGACGTATTTCAAGATATCTGTCAATTCTTTTCTAAAATGGTGAGATGGTGGGGCGTGTATTCGAAAATCTGGAGAAACTAACTCATTTTTTCCCGTGGCACCAATCTCGCAATAAATGCAATCGTAAGTACATTTCTTACACTTGGGTAGGATATCAATCCCGAGAGAAAGTTTTAGCCTTCTGGATTGAAATGGGCCATAGGTGTATTCACGGGGCATCATTTCATAGAATTTAATATATAATATAAATCTATGGAAGGTTTAGGGGCAATATTTAAAAAATTGCTTAATTAAAATTACACTTTTTTTGACATCTCAAAATATAATAATTTCAAACAAAAAAAATTCCATATGTCAATTGATTATACTTTAAATATTTATGACACATGCGAAATATGGCAAAATTGAGATCATTCTTGATCAAATTTTATGTTTGCAAGAAAGAATTGCACAAAAAAATATACTTTTATAAACATGTGATTATTATTCATTAACTGTGGATATTATAAGATCAAAATGTATTGAAATTAATAATTTTTTATCGATATCTACTGAGAATACCGAATTAATGGACATTCTCAATAAGTATAATTATTCGGAAGCGGATAAACTTGTCATTCTTGAAAGAATTATCAAGTTTATTTGTTATTTTTCGATGTTCAAGGACATCGTACCGTTTATGAAGTCGTTGCACTCCTGTATTAAGAAAACGCTTGAAGTTAAGCTCGATTCCATCGACGACCTCAAGAAATTATTGATTAGCAACGCTCTATTGCGCTTTATTTCTGAATATATTAACTATTCCAAGATGAACCAAAAGGATGCGGTGTTAACCTATTTAGCAGAATCCTTAGAAAAATTGAAATTGCAACCTCTCATCGTAAATTTAGGGTTATTGATCAAACCCATGTATAAGGATCAACATTATCTCGATAAATTGACTTCTATCGACGATTCAGAAGTCGTTTATGTTTTTAATAGCGACAACGAAATAAAAATCAAGAAAAGAATTGATGCTTGGTTTGATACTCAAGCAATTTGCCTTGAAAACCAAGAGGAAATCAGGGTAAAACTAATCCAAGAATTTGATAGGATTAATATGACTGATGCAAGGAAAATCTCTAGGGCATCGGAAAGTTATCAAAAATTACTATCCGAGATCTTGGAAATGTTTTCCTTAAAACTCACGGTGGTTAGCTTGATGGATTCTATTTCAGAGGAATCCCTAGAACCCTTACCTATAAAATGATTGTACAATGGTTTAATTGCTACTTTCATTAAAAGTTTCACATAAATTAATATATGTAAAATTGATATTTATATTTAGAAAAGGATTCAATTTTAGGTATGTGAAGAATTTGGACGAAAATAACAATATCAGTTCCGAAGAGATTGAAAACCAGAAGAAGCTCGTTGACGAGCTCTACAAGAAGAAAAAGGAAGAAACTGGCGAATACTTTAAGAATATCGAAGGAGACTTGAAGAAAAGCATTGAAGAAAGCAAGGAAAATATATCGAGCTCTATTAATGAGAAAGCGTTCATAATCGATAGAAAAAAGGAACAAGACGCTCGCATGAAGGAAATACATCCCGACATCATCACTCCTGGTCGAATGATACGCGATTCAGTCGAAGAAAAAGCATTTTTAATCGAGAGAAAGCGAGATTTCGACGAGCAGCGGACGCAGATCAAGCCCGACGTGGAAGGGGCGGTAAAAGCCATCGAGAAAACCGTTGCTGAAAAGGCGTTCGCAGCCGATAAGCAAAGGGAGCGCGACGAGCAGCGGGCGCAGATCAAGCCCGACGTGGAAGGTGCGGCAAAAGCCATCGAGAAAATCGTTGCTGAAAAGGCGTTCGCAGCCGATCGACAGCGGGAACGCGACGAACAAAGAGCGCAAACGCACGCTGATATCAAGGGCATTGGCGAAAAAATCGAACCAAAAATATCTTCCATTGAGGAAACTAAAAAGGAGAGAAATCTCTAATTTTTTTTAAAATTATTCCCATAATAAACTATTCGTACTATTATAAGCCCTGGCTTGACTTAAGTTGAAGCTTTTTAACCGATGTTTGTAATTAACCATTGCAGGATCAACTACTCCGTTAAATCTGCTTATTTTTGGACCAAATCTGAAGTAAAAATCGTTTACGATTTCGTGGACATATTGTTTTTCCACATTAAGATTCGTCTTTTTTGAAATTGCTATGACTAAGAGCCGATCTTTTCTTTCGTACAAGATCCTCATGTTTTTGAAATTAATTTCTTGAATTTCTTCTTCATCATTTAACTCGTTAATAAACATGTTCATGGCGTTCAAAAAACTACTAATGAGATCTTCGGAAGCATCCGAAAAGTGATATTGATTAGAAAACTTAGTGCTTGCAAATAAAGCCCCTGTGTGATTATCAAGTATGTAGATGGCATGAAAGATGTTTTCCTCGGGATTTAACTTGTTCAGCTTAAATCCCCCAGAGCTGTTTCTCGGGCCGTTATTCCATTTTACTACCATGTATTCTTTTCTTAAATTCTCTTTTTGTGTTAAAAAAACTATGGAATGGTTTCGTTAAAAAGAAGAATATCATCCATATAATATGCATCTATTGTTTGATAGGTTTTAACAATTTTTCAAAAAGAACCATAAAGAGCACATGTCAGTAAACCTTTATTACTTTGATTCATATGTGTACATTATACAGAAATCCTCTTAATTGGATTTTTTAAGGAAAATTAGGAAAAACTATATTAAAGAAATTAATTTATTTATTTTACATAAAAAAACAAAATACTCAAAATATCGTGACCAATATCATGGAAACTGACGAACTGAAAAATAAAATTTCATCGGGTTTGATCATAACGAAAGAACAGATGGATAACAATCCCATTTTTCCAGCAGAAATCAAATCAGAAATTACTGAAACGCCGTTTTACCTCTTGATTTACATTCCAAGGGAAGATGTGATTAAAATTAATTGCTTTCCCTTAAAAACGGATGCGATAAAAAAGATTCTCATAAAATTGACGGAATTCTCTCCCGATCTAGTAAAGGGGATCTCTAATGTCCTCAAGGAACTTAATCTCAGCAACGACATCATTCACACGACCGGATTGTGTTACGAGATGGAAAAGTGTTTTTACGAGACCTACATATCGGGCGAAGCGTTCAAGTCTGATGATCTATCCGAAAAGATCAAGCAAAAATTTTCTGCAATAGCAAAAGTCATAGAAGTAATTGTAGAAGATATTCCCAAATCTTGAAATGCGATTATAAGCTATTCCTTATTGCATGATGTATGTTTGTAGGAACTTCCTCGTTATTTTACTCTCTTATTAATAATTTGTATTCTCTTATAGTTGCTCATTCAGTCTTAATACCACTCAACGAGCGCCAGACTTTCCAAAATACGAGCCACATGATGACAAATAGGAAAAACGATGTGGCAAGGGTATATCCTCCAATGAAAGTGTTTACTACTATCATAAAGGGAAGCCCCGCTACAGAAAAGCCAACCATGTAACCGTATCCCCAGAATCTATTTTTAAGCGATATAAGAACGCCTGGTATCGTTGTCGTGAATATGACCGAGAAATACGATGGAATCGCCGCGGGGGAGTAATTACTACCCATAACTATTGAATGAATCACGAGCATGTTAATCCAGGAAGTTATAAAACCAATTGCGAAAAAAAATCCTGTTACTATATCTATTTTGAATTCTGGTTCCTCCCTGCCTATGGTCTGTTCTTTCTTTTTTCTTCCCTTCATTCGAACTCAATTTTTCATAAATTTGTTATTGTATTACATGAAGTATCGCTTAATATAGTTTTTACCAAATATACTCCAAATATAATTTAAATAATAGGATTGAGATTGGGTTAGAGTTGCATTTACAATTTTATTATTTTCTTTTGCTCCACTTTCGCATATGCAAAGTTCTTTTGGAAAACTACAATGAGGGCAAATATCTTGTTCTTTCAATGTCTCC
>JAFGGO010000022.1 GCA_016930515.1 Promethearchaeota archaeon
AAAAAATATTTAAAAATTTCAAAAAAAACTTGAGAATCTTGTTATTTTTCCCTACTTCTCCTAATAAAATAGTATCTAAATTTCGAGAGAGTTGATACTGTTTTACTTTTGGAACTCTAGAATTTCCCTTGAGGTTTCTAATATTCTTTATTGTTTTATAGTTCTGAATCAAAAATTTGTATACTTTAATCCGAGTTTTTATTTTCTTGATAATTACGGCTTGCAAGAGTAATACGAGTTCTGCAATAATGGCCTGAGGGATTATTCTTTTTAAATTTTCAAGATTCTTGGCAACGCAGATAAAACGATTCCTTTCGATGTAATAATATGTGAAATCGCTCAGGCTAAAATCGTGTTTTTGATGGTATATTTTCGTCAAATTCGTGGTATAGACGCTGATATTATTCCTCAAGGCTTTCAAGGAGAAATCCGTATCCTCGTGATACATGAAGAAATACGTGTCGAATCCCCGAAGCCTAAGAAAAGTCTCCTTTCTCAGGAACATGCATCCTCCAGCAACCTTTAAGGTTCTAAAGGTCTTAATCTTGTTTGGTAAACGCTCGTACATTGTTGGAGTGTAAGAAAATCCTAAAAAATGAATTTTAGCTCCAAAATAGTTGATGCTCTTTCCATCCTTAAAAACAGAGAGTGGACATATAATCGCAGTACCTTTTTTCTCTAACTTGTTAAACAAAGGTAGTAATAATTCAAAAAAGTCGCTTGGGAAGATCATGTCTTGATTAGTAATGAAAATATAGTCGCCCTTCGCATTTAAGGCGCCAATATTGCACGCTTTGGCAAATCCGCTGTTATAATCGAGTTCGATTAGGTTAATATCTAAAGACCTAAAAGACTTTATCATGTCTTTAGAACAATCTATTGAATTGTTATCAATTATTACAATCTCGATCTCAGGCGAGTTTTTCAAGTTTTCAATTGATTTTAGATTGTCTGCAATCATATCCTCGTCGTTGTAAGAAGGAAATATAATCGAAATCTTTGGTTCGGAAAAAGTCATACATGATTTAAAATTGTTAAAAAAGATTAAAAGTCTTGTTTTTTTCTAATTTTTTTCTTTCTTTCGATTCATTCTTTTCAAGAATTTATTAAATCGCTTTTCTAAGCCAGTTTTCATTGTAAAGAATTTAAAGGCGTATAAAGCAAGGCAAGAAAGAATTGAAAATAAGACTTTATTTACAATAACGTAAGATGTTCCATATTCCCGAGGATTTGCAGTCATCGGGATTTCCCTTAGTCTTAAACCGTTATGTCCGCATACAAATAACATTTCCGTCGAAAATCCCATTCCCGTGTGTCTCATTTCTTTAAATAAGGTCAAGGCTTCTCTTTTAAACGCCCGAAATCCATTTTGATTATTTCCGATCTTTTGCCTGTAAAGAACCATCAAACATGTGTTTATGCATATTTCTCCTAATCGAGTGTGAGGCGGTACCTTGAAATTGCACTTTCCAAGATATCTGGAGCCAACAACAACATCAGCCTTGTTTTGCAATATGGGTTCAACAAGCAAAGGAATCTCTTCTGGGGTGTGCTGACCATCAGAGTCAAGAGTTACGATTATATCACCAGATGCGTGTTTTAATCCCGTTAATATCGCTTCTCCATAGCCCTTATTTGTTTTATGATGAATGACTGTTATTTTTTTTTTGCTATTTAATGCGTTTTGAACGCTATTATCGGACGAGCCATCATCAACGACGATAATTTCGTAATCGTGATGGTTTGGAATTCGATTTATCACATTTTGAATTGAATTTTCTTCGTTATAAAGGGGAATCACGATTGATATGAGATTTATTTTTTTTGTTTGCTTCTCTAATTTGAAATCCTGTTTGATATACTTAGGCTTTTCTTGAACCATGATTCTCAAGAGCTTTTGTGAATGTGATATAGGCTTTATTTTTTAACGACAGAAATTAAATATTGGTTTGAAAAAAATGCTTTTTAATAAAATGAAAATTAATCTATAAAAATGATCTTTTGTATATATCTTTTATGTAATTGTTTTTAAGCATTACTGTTATATGTGAGTATTCTGTAATATTTCACTACTTAAAGCTAGTGATTACTAATCCCTGTTAAGCAATTCAAATTTCCTTAGAGATAAGCAAATCTACATGTTTTTCGAACATCTCTCCAACTATAAAGGATTTAATTCTTCAATAATTATATCATTAAATATTTTATTTTAAAATATAAAAATGAAAGAATTACTAGATAAAATCATTGCTCAAGAAGGTTTTAACAAGCCCAAGAAAATTCAGCATTACGACATTAAATTCTACGACAACTCAGATTTTCAGGATCTAATGCATTTATATCATCGCGTGTTTCCTGGATTCATGTCTGAAAAATTATGGTATTGGAAAAATATTCATAATCCTTCTGGTCAATTTATAACGGTTTTATTAAAGGATGAAAAACGAGTCGTTGCAGCTTATAGCGTGGCTCCAAGACGTTTTTACATCAATAAAAAGTCGTTTTTCTGCGTTCAATCAATGGACACGATGACCGACGAAGACTATAGGGGATTAGGCATCTCAACATATCTCGCACGGGTAGTCTACGAATATTCTCGATTGAAAGGTGCTCATTTTGTCTACGGTTTTCCAAATAGAAATAGCTGGTATTTGTTTGAAAAAAAACTATATTGGAAAACATTTGGTAAGATGACTCTCTATCAAAAAGATCTTTCTATCATGTCAAAAAGATGTCAAAAAATGGATTCATATTACCAAATTAATCCAATTCTTAATTTTGAAGAAAATTTTTTAGATTTCTGGGAGAGTTCTAAAAATAATTATAATGTTGTTGTTGAAAAAAATTTAAGATACCTGAAATGGAGGTTTAACGAACATCCCTTTGTCAAATACAAGAAATATTTCATAACTGAAAAATCAAAAAATAAAATAATAGCTTATTTCGTTTTGAAACATTATCAGGACGAAAAAGAATTAAAAAGAGGTCATATTGTTGATTATATGATTGAGCCGAAAGAATTCAATTTAAAATTAGATATATTTCAGTTAATTGAATTTTTTTCATCTAAAGAATTTCGAAAAGAATGCGTTTCGATTTCGTTTTGGACTCTTGATGATGATATTAAATCCCTTGTTCTTAATGAATTAGGATATCAAGCAATGAATATCGATACTCATTTCGGATACAAAATTTTTAGTAATGATGAAGAATTAAAATTATTACATCAAAAAAATAATTGGCATATCACGATGTCAGATAACGATGTTTTTTAAACAAACGAGGATTAAAAGAATATGAATATCTTGTTTATTGGTGCACATCCCGACGATATAGAGTTAGGTTGTGGTGGATCAATTTGTTATTTTCTCAAAAAGAAGCACGAGGTATTTTGTTATCACTTGACGAGCGGTGTCTACAGCAATATATACGGCGAGGTAGTTAGGACATTTGAAGAAATAATTGCGGCAACCAATAAAAGTCTCGGAGTATTGGGAGTCAAGAAAGAAAACATTTCGTTTACGGAGGTACCTGCAACAGAACTGAAAGTCAATAAAGAAATGATATCTGGATTGCAAAAATTCATTATTGATCACGATATTAACATGATTTTCACGCATCCCAATCCAGATACATACCACCAAGACCATCGAGCGGCACACAACATTGCGATGGCAAGCGCTCGTCGCTATGTTAATAACATTTTGTTGTTCGAAATTATTTTCAATTTTGCGTCGGGTTTGATGATTCCCAATTATTACATTAATATATCAAAATTTATTGAAAAAAAGCAACAATCAATTAGACACCACGAGATAGAATTTAACAAGTTCGGAGGAGAAAAATGGATCGATTCGATCACGAGCCTCGCAAAATATCGTGGAACGCAAGCGGAAGTCGATTACGCCGAAGCGTTTTATGTTATGAAATATCTCTTGGATTAATTAGATAAGATTTTTCGTTGCCATTCGAATTGGGTCTTTAATCCCTGATCGATTTGTACTTTTGGTACATATGCTAACAATTTTTTGGCTTTTTCGGTATTTGAATATGTAACATCCACGTCTCCCTTCTGTTTCTCCACGAATTTGAGCTTCTTTGTCTTTTGAGCGATGGCGTACAACTTCTCAACTAAATCATTAACACTGATGGGATTAGAACACCCTAAATTGAATACTTGGCCATTTGAATTGTCCTTCTCAGCAGATAATATAAGACCGTTAACAATGTCAGAAACATGAGTAAAATCCCTTAGTTGCGTTCCATCACCGTAAATTACGATTTCTTTTTCCTTTAAGATTGCTTCAAAAAATTTTCTTATCGCCATATCCGGCCTTCCTCGGGGACCGTATACGGTATAAAATCTTAAGGAAGTGATGGGTAGATCGTATTCTCGATAATAATAGTCTGCATAGTGTTCTCCACAGAGTTTTGAAACGGCGTAAGGAGATATTGGGTTTTTAGGATGCTCCTCGTCAAGAGGGGTGTAAATGGGATTCCCGTAAACGGAAGAAGATGAAGCGAAGACTATTTTTTCGATTCGATTACAAATCCTTCCAAATTCGAAAATATTTACCGTGCTCACGATATTGTTCTGAGCTACTTCTGCTGCGTTGTTCAAGGAATATCTAACGCCTGCTTGAGCGGCAAGGTGAAAAATTACTTCTACATTAGAATTGACTCCATCTAGAATTTTTTTATGGAGTAGGTCGCCCTTTATCAATCGAAAGTTCTTAGAATCGTATTTATTTAAAATTGCGTTTAATTGTTCTTCTTTGCCCGTATAATAGTCATTAAAATTATCGATTAGTATGAGTTGATTTCCGTTCTCAAGTAAAGTCTCGGTCAAATGAGAACCAATAAAACCGCCAGCACCAGTAATTAAAATGGATTTATTAGTTAACACATCAATCTTTTATAATCTGAAATATTGACATAGGAAAAGATAATATTTCAAGCTTTAAAATCTTTTATCGAATCTAAGATTAAAATGCATTAAAAAACAAAAACTAAAAAAAAAACTAAAGATTTAGCTAATTTATAAACCGATTATAATAAAAGAACATGTAAAATGGATTTGAAAAATAAAAGTATTGCAGTAACTGGTGCTGCAGGTTTTATAGGAAGCAACTTAGTCGATCACTTGCTTGAGATGGGAGCCGATGTGGTAGGGATTGATAATTTATTTAATGGAAGGTTAGAAAATCTCGAATCCGCACTTAAATCAAAGCAATTTCGTTTTTATAAGGGTGACATCCGCGATCTTAACTTTCTTCTTGAAGTTACTACAAATATAGATGTTTTATTTCACGAGGCTGCCTTTACTAGCGTTCCTCAATCCATCTTGATGCCCGAATCATGTAACGATATTAATGTGAAAGGTGTGTTAAATGTACTCAACGCAGCGAGAAAAAACGATATTGAAAAGGTTCTTTTTGCGTCGAGCGCTTCGGTTTATGGCGATACTCCCGTATTACCAAAAAGGGAAGATATGAAGAGAGAACCAAAATCACCTTACGGAGTTTCAAAAATGGCCGGAGAAGCATACATGCAAGTATATTATACCGTATACGGAATTAAAACCACATCGCTAAGATATTTTAACGTGTTCGGACCCCGACAAAAAGACTCTCCGTACAGTGGCGTTATTGCGATTTGGTTGGGAAAGATCTTGAGAAACGAAAACTTGATAATTTTTGGAGACGGCGAAAATTCGAGAGACTTTACTTATGTGAAGGACGTGATAAAAGCCAACATTCTAGCGGCGGAACACGACGCAAAAGGGGAAATAATGAATGTTTCGTGTAATAATCCCATATCCTTGACGAATCTCGCAAAGCTAATGCTTAAAATAACTGACAAGCAAGAACTTAAAATCGAATTTGCCGATCCCCGCCCTGGAGACATACTTCACAGTTATGGCGATATATCGCTTGCCAAAAAAGACATACAATTTGAACCAGATTACGACCAAGAAAGCGGACTTAAAGAGTATTTGACTTGGTATAAAAACAAGTACAAGGTTGATTTGAACATAATCCAATGATAAAGAATGTCAAAAGTTAACAATTCAAATTTTTATAGGTACCTTTTTTATTCAAGAGAAAAAATTCATGTTTGGGTCTTTTTTCTTTCAATAATTTCGCTTATATTTGGTTTTCTTAATGTGTATCGGAATATTTTTCCATCAATTTATATTTCTTCGAGTTTCATCCTTCTAGAAGAATTATTGCGGATTCTTACCGTTCTATCTACAATTTATATAATCCTATTTTTGCCCTCATATCCTCTTTTCTTTTTAATTTTAAAGAACAAAAAATATAGATTCTTAGAAAAAATCAGTTTTACGATAATCTTTAATTTATGCTTTTATATTATATCGGGATATCTTGGTAATCTTGCTGGTTTTTCAATGACAAGTCTTTATTTCTTTACCTGCGTGTTAAGCTCTTATATAACATTCTTATTTGCTAATTTTATATTTAAAGGATTGAAATATGGGTTTAAAATTCAAAATCCTTTCAAATTGAAAGAAAAATCATTCCATCTTTCTTCGGAAATTTCGCCGCCTATAAAATATATTAAAAAAAAAATTTCGAGAAACGCCCTGTTATTGATAATATTTTTACTATTGTTATGCTCGTTTTATGTCGTTCGATATAGTTATTTTTTCGGCACGGATGGGTGGGCTCATATTTATATTACTCGATTCATAACGGACGAACATTACTTACCACTTGACGAATATTTTGGGGCAATGGGTTTACATATCTTTAGTAGCGTCATATATTTCTTTTCGGGTATTGAATTGGTATATCTTCCGAAATATTTTGTTTTTTACTCTTTTATGGTTACTTCCTTATTATTTTACAACATCCAAGTAAGGATTTTTAAAAATAATAATTTAGCACTTCTTGGAGTGTTTATTTTACAAGCATTTCCACTAGGTTTTGGAAACCACCTCTTGATCCAGTTCTGGCCAACGAGCTTGACCGTGATAATGTGCTTGGAAATCTTTTTCTTGTTGTATGTTCGAATGCAAAATTTCGTAAAACTTGAAAAACCGTCCAGAGAAGCACTGCTTTCGAATATGATATTTTGCTACTCGTTCGCAATAATATTATTCGTAAGCGCAATTCTTACACATACACTCGTTGCTGTTATCATGCTAATCTCGTTTATCCCATTTTATTTAATATATTTTCTCAAGGATGTTAATCGTGGGTTTGACTTAGCGTTGCTGTGCGGAATGTTGGGGATATTTTTCGTTCTCCTTTTTTCTGGAGTGATCACTGAGTTTGTTATTTACTTTAATATTTTTAAATATCCGTGGTATTATTACGCGATAGGGGGGATTTGTGGCAGTATTGGTGCTATTATCGTTCTGAAAAGGATTGTTCGATATATCTCCTTTTCGAATGGAGCATTTAAGAAAGTTATTGAAGGTGAAAATAGCAAAATCTATTCTTTAATCGAAGATAAATACATATATCCCGTTTGTCTTATTGTGATATTGGGATTTATCCTCGTGTTTTTGATTGGAATAACCCCTATGTTAAACATTAACTTTTCTAAAACTTTAATTGGAGTTGAATCAACTGTATTAATTCTTTTTTCTATTTGGGGCTTATTCTTATTTCAGAAGAAACCTCGAGGAAAAATTCTATTAGTGTGGTTATTGAGTTTTGGGGTTCTAATAGTTGCTTCTTTAGCGATACTTCCGTTAGGATTCGGGAGGATAGCTTTACTTGCTGTACCTGTACTTGTCATTGGATTTGTTTCTTATTTTTACAAGCTCATCAAGATTCAAAAATCAACTAGTCTAAAAATCAGTCTATTTTTAGTTTCTATGGTAATCTTTTCTTTTTTTGCTTTTTATTATGATGACTTGACCGATCCCGACCAAGACGAATACGGCCTAAAAAGAAGAGAGGTTTATTCAATTATGGTGTTTTCGAAATTATCTCCCGAACATTGTGCCATCGATTCCGAATTCGGTTGGAGTTATATCTTTATCTATTATGGATATCCTTACGGACAATCAAATGGAAACTTATCTAGTAGCGAGCTTTATGATTTCTTAGGTGGGATGCAATACTTGTTCCATCCATCTGCTCACATAAACGAAAGCGGTGTTAATATCTTAAAATCTCTCAAGCAGGAATTGGGTTCAGATGTTTTTTTAATATTGGACGATACATACTTGGATACCGTTCATGGAGGGTTGGGAAAATTAACGAACGAGGAAATAAAACAATACAATAACTTGAATTATTTAAACAAGGTACTCGTGTCAAAAAGCGATAAGGGTACGGAAATTCCTTATTATTGGGTTATTTAAAAACCTCAAAGTCTCCTGGAAACATGTTGAGTGCTTTTTCCTTAAGGATATCTTGCTTATTTCCTTCGATTCTTATCATCTGAGGTAATTTTCCGACTTGTCCTACCTTGTTTTCTCTCGAGATAAAAGCACCCCTGAGACCTTCGATATCGTCTACAGCGTCGAGAGCTTTTTTAATTGATTTTTCTACATCGGTCCCTTTAACAAGATTTGCAATTCGCGTTGCTGCAGCGTCCGCTAAAGCCGCATTTTTCGCAAAAATTGTTACCGCGTCCGCTTGTCCTAGGCTGATAGCATGTCCGATTGTTGCAGAACTTGTTCCAATACCTATGGGACAATCTTTTTTTTCTATTAAAAATCCCAGATTCAAGTTCAAATCGTTTTCCCCTGCGTATAACGCTATTTTCATGGGAGAATCCGAATCAATGGCAATTTCTCCTCCGTTCTCAACGAGAGCATCTCTAGCGAGTAATTTAGCCGATTCTTCCTTTGTTTTCATGGCTTCCAACATTAGATCGGCAATTGCTCCGGCTACGGCCGCCATAGGCCCCACATCGCATGCATAAGCTACTTCAGACATGAGAATTACGACCCTTTCTTTTGATTTGACGGGTACTGGGGAAAATGATTTTAAAAATTTATCGTCTATTTGAACATACTTTTCGAGAGCGACCCTATGCCGATAAAAGCTTTTCTTAGCTTCAATTATTGCAGTTTCTGAGTCTGAAATTAAAGTAATGTCAGATTCCTTTTCCGAAAAATGATATTTTATCATATAACTACAAACTTCGAATTAATCTTTTTAAAATTCCTATTTTATACTAATTAAATGCATTATTGCTTAATATTAAGTATTTATCACGATCAAAACGACATTTCATATCTTAATTTTACCTTATTAGTCTATTTCGTTAATAACAAACAAGAAATCTAAATGTTCTCTTCAATAGATAACACTATAATCTGAATGAGAAAAATATAAATAATGAATATTATATTAAATATAAAAACAAACCGCTTTAACATGAATGAAATCAATTACGAAGAAATCGTCGATCAATTGAAATCCGAACTGGATTCTGAATGCGCCATAGCTGACAAGCATGGTGTCGTTTTGGCTTCAAGAATAAAGGAGTTTTCCATCGGCAAGATCGTGCCTCATTCGATCTTGGAACTGATCGCAAAGCATTACGAAATCTCCAAGGAATTGAACCTCAAAAAAGTTACTTCTTTTGCTGTAGCATCCGAAGACCAATTTTATCTTTTCACATTCAGCGAAAAATTAATCTTGATTTCAAAATTGGACAAGGAAGTGAATTTAATAAAATTTATGCCAAATATCAGCGTATTTCTCCAACACATAGAAAGCAAGTTCGTGATTCAAGAACTTAAGGATTTTACGAGGTTCGATTTTTCCGAAGAAATAGAAAAGATGAAAGATACTTTCAAGACCGACGATGCAAAAGAAAAGAAGTATTCGATCATAAAAGCGCTTATTAAGTACATATCAAATTAAAGATATTCTCGTTTGGAAAAAGGTGAAAGTTCATTCTAAGACAAGTATACATTTACAAGGGACAGGATCTCATTTACAGAAGACAATTTGGAAAAGCCATTAAGGACGAGTCTTTTACGACTTTATTTGCAGAAATTAGAGAAATGGGTTTTGGGAGGGGTTCGGAAGACGAGGTACTAAAGTTTCATGACTACTTCAAGTTTAAGGTCTCTTACATTACCGATAAACAAAAGGACTTGCTAATCATATTTGTGACTGGTCTAAGCGATAGCTTTGATTACATAAAAAAAGAATTAAAAAAATGTAAGAAAGATTTTTTAAATCTATTTGGAGATATCTTAGAACAAGAATGTGACGCTAAAACATTTAATGTTTTTGATCCTTCCGTTGATGCAATGCATAGAAATTTAAAGCCTAAAATCTCTCTTTGCGGATTTTCGGGGGTTGGAAAAACAACAACGACTAGACTAATAAAAGCCGAAGAAATTCCAATGCAACACGTGCCAACCATTACGGGAGACATTGCCACTATCAAGATTGGAAAGCTACAATTTAGTTTATGGGACTTTGCTGGACAGGAACAGTTCAGCTATCTTTGGACAAATTTCGTTAAAGGTAGCGATGCAATACTCTTAATCACGGACTCAACAATAGAGAATGTCGAGAAAAGCAAGTTCTTTTTGGAACTCATAAAAGAACAAGCCCCAAACGCACATACTGCTGTTATCGCTAATAAGCAAGATCTAGAGGGTGCAATGCCTCCCACGCAAATTGAAAAAGTAATCGGCTTGAAAGCATATTCGATGATTGCAAATAGAGAAGAAAATCGGGAGAAAATGATACAAATCATAGCGGATGTGTTAGAGATGAACGCTGATGTGTCGCCACTCTTAAAACCATTACGAGAACGGGATCAAATAATGGAAAAAGCGAAAAACGCTCTAGAACTTGGCAATTTACAAGATGCAGCGGAACTTTTTGAGAGAATTAGTGATTTCTGTATTGAAATGGGAGACGATACGCTCGGGAAAGAATTCTTTGAAAAAGCAAGTAAAATAAAAGGGATGTTAAAAACACCTACAACAATTTCGCCTGAACCAACAGAAATAGCGAAAGAAACGACAACCAAAGGATCGATAGAAGAAAAAGCTCAAGAAACCCCTTCTCCAGAAGAACCACAAATAAAACCCTCTAAAGTTGAAATAGAAGATACTTCGGGAGGGGAAGAAGTTCTTAATGAACCCGGAATAATGTTAAATCCCGAAGATTTTATGGTAAAAGAAACTCCAAAACAAGTAACTAGCGTTCCAAAAGACGCAAAAAATAAACTGAAGACATCTGCTTTTGGGGAAGTTAAAAATCCGACTCAAATGGAGCGGGAACAACGTCAAACAGAAGATAAATCCGTTCCAATAAAACCCCCTGATAAAAGCGAAATTGCTTCAGAAATAGCTCTCGATACGGAGGGAATTGTAAAAGAAGAATCAAAACTTGAGAAAGCTTTAGAAGAATCTCCAGAAACAACCAATGCACCAAAAGAATCGGTTACAGTAAAAATATCTGACTCTGTTCAAAGGAAGGAGCTTGAAAAAACTTTAACAGACCTTAAAATAAAGAAGGCTAACATCTCAAAAATGACATTGGATTTCGAAATGAAAGAATTAATGGGTGAAATAACTACCGAAGAGTACAAGGAAAAATTAGAAAAACTAAAAGTTGTTGAGAAAAAAATTAATGAGGAAATCGACAATATCGAAAAAATGCTTTAAACATGTGTTCCATTAAATAAACTGCTTTAAATAGGCATCTGGGACATCTGCATCTCCAATTTGCACGATTTTATTTCCTCCGTGGTAATCAGACCCTCCTGACTTTATAAGGTTATATTTTTCTGCGATATTGCTAAAATATTTCGGAAGGTTCTCGCAAGCCCAACTAGCTTTTTCAGTGTTTACAAATGGATTACTCTTTTCGTATGGATATTCTATTTCTATCCCCCGTATTCCTGCTTGAACGCATATCTCAACTAACTTACTTCTACTTTCTACCTCGTATATGCCTGGGTGTGCCAAGATTGGAATTCCACCAGAAGAATCAATTAATTGAATGGATTCTTCGAGTGATAATTCAAAGTCTCTTATAACATGTGCCTTACCACCCGCGCCGATCATTTTAAATAAGTCATTTACTGAACGATTATTCGTCATGTCAGGATTGTTTTTCAATAACACTTTTACGATGTGAGGTCTTCCAATGGAACTTCCACCAGCAATGCTTTTTACTTCTTGGAAATCAATATTAAATCCGAACTCGTCTCGAAGACGCTTGCATATCTTTTTCTTTTGATCGATCCTGCTCTTCAATTGAGCTCTTAAAGCATTGTTTAATTCGATAGATTCGTGATCTATGTTTAATCCTACAATGTGGACATCTTTTAAATTCCTTTCAAGATCGTCCTTTGTTGAAATCTCTATTCCTGGAATAGTGATCAAATTAGTCTTTTCTCCGATAGATAAAAACTCTGCAAGTCCCTCGATCGTGTCGTGATCGGTTAACGCAATTGCTTTGATCATTTTGTTTGAAATAAGGGTACGCTCTATCAATTGAGAAGGCGTATCCAATCCGTCTGAAAAATTTGAATGGATGTGAAGATCAATCATTAAGATTGATATTTTACAAAATCATTTTACTTTTTCCATAATATTTTTGACTAGTGCACCATTAGGTCATTAAAGTGATTCCTCTTAAATATTATAATTTCACAATAAATAGAGAAATAGATTTATATTGAAACTATTACGCATTCCCAAGGAAGAACGACACAGATTCGCACTACCTTTAGGACAATTGATCGCAGGAAAAAGAGAACATACGATCAAAAAAGTAGAAGAAATTTCAAAAAATCTTTTAGAACAAGGTTATAAGATACGCTTTTATCTCGTAGGCGATGTTGTAACAAAAGATTTCATGGCAAACGAGTTTTTAAGGGACCATGTGATGCTCAGTATTATAGACGAAAAAACTCAACGAAATGAGACGAGATCTCGATTCGAGGAATATTTCGAATCCGTTTTAACATTCGAAAATCCTGTTGGATGCATTAACGCCGAAAGTTTTCCTCTCTTGGAAAAGATCGTTAACTCTCAAAAAAAGACCTTATTAAAAATAACTGAAGGCGAAGAGGATTTACTAGTCATTCCTCTTGTAAAAGGATTGCCTTTAACTCCTAAAATAAAAAATATGGTTTTTTATGGTCAACCTCCGCTTACAGACGCTAAAAATCCGTTGCCTGAAGGAATTGTACTTGTTGAAATTGATCAAGAAAAGAAAAACGCAATTAATGGTCTGATTAATCTAATGATTGTATCTTGAAAAATAAGAGTTATCTTGTTAAATAATGTTAAGATCCCTCTAGGTCCTTTTTATAGTGATAAAATATTTTTAAGAACAAGCATTTCTTAAATCATATAAAACAAGGAAAGAAGGAATTTTATGACCGTCGTAATAATGAAATTTGGAGGAAGTTGTTTAGTTGATAATAAAGCGTTTAATAAGATATATAATATTACGAAACTATACGAAAAACAAAAAAAGATTTACGTGGCTTCTGCCTTTAACGGAATAACCGATATCTTGCTTAAAACAGCACTTCAGGTAAGCGATGCTAAGAAAGTCGACGATAACATTGCCTTTATCGAAAAACGACACATGGATGTAATCGAACAAATATTCGAAGAGGATTCTATATATTATATTAGCGCAAAGGATTGGGTTGACGCGAAAATGGCCGAACTCGAAAATGTGTTCGCAGACATCAAGGAGTTTGGTCTAGAACCGTATTATCAAGATTATGTGCTTAGTTTTGGAGAGATATTGTCCACGTTCATACTCCATCAATATTTAATGAGCAAGAGTCTTGATTCCTTATTTATTTCGGCTAATGATTTAATCGTTACGAACGACGAATTTAACAACGCATACCCCTTATACAACCTCACGAACGCTCGCGTGAGAACACAAATCGTTCCATTTCTCGAGAATCCCAATAAAGACACAATTTTTTCCGTGACTGGATTTGTTGGAAGGAACAAGATAGGATATATTACAACGCTTGGAAGAGGTGGTTCCGATTATACGGCCACCATTCTTGCAAGGGCGGTTTACGAAGAAGGTTCTGATAAGGATGTCAAGGTCGTTTTATGGAAAGACATCGATGGACTTCTTGCGATCAACCCAAAATACGTGCCTAATTCTAGCCTCATCAAGAGTATTGATTATAAGGAAGCCAAGGCAATAGCGAATTTTGGGGCAAAAGTGCTCCACCCAAAATGCCTTGAAGCCATTGAAAAAAAACACATCCCGTTGGAAATACGGAATTTCGACAAGCCCGAAGAAGAAATTAACTTTACAAAAATAACAACCGAATCTGACAAGCAACAGATTAAGGGTATCTCGGCCGAAGAAGAAGGAACGATAATCACTCTCATTTCGGGAACCATGGTCGATATTCCTGGGGTGTTAGGAAATATTTTTAAAATCATGGGGAAAAATGGCATTAGTGTCTCGTTCGTGGCTCAGAGTTCGACCGAAATTAGCACTTCGTTCTTTGTTAAGAGTGAAGATTCTGAAAAAGCAATCAAGGCTTTAAAAGACGAATATTTCGGCTCCGACTTTTTCGAGTTAAAATGGGATGTCGTATCGATTATAAACATCACGGGATTGAAAGTATTGGAAAATAAAACAAAGGCACAAATTTTTAACGCACTAGACAAGAAAGAGATTCCTGTAAAAGCAATATCTCAAAGTTATGAAGAACTTAACATATCAATAGTTGTCAAGAAAGATCACATGATAGACGCCATTAAAGCCATTCACGACGAGATTCAATGATTGAGATTTATTATTCATTAAGAAGAAAAAAATCCGTTAATATCATTTATTCTCTCGAATTATTTTTAAAAATTCCTTTTTCAATAAAATTTTACTGAACTTAGGGAATAAAAATTGATTCTTCAATTATGAAGAAAATATATCGTATATCTTTTAAATTCCTAATAACTAAGTTCGATATTCATGCTTAAAATTAAATACGAGTGTTCAATTTATAATTTTATAAAAATATTTAAGAAACAAATTTATTACATTCTTAATTAAAGAATCGAAAGAAAAATAAATTATTAAATACGATTTACGATATTAAATAATATATTAACGAAAATATTTTAGTAATATTCATTCAATCTAAAGGAGTAGAAACGCTTCATGTCAAGTTTTAAACTAAAGGTATTGCTAACCGGGGCAGCTGCAGTAGGAAAAACGAGCCTCGTTCAAAGATTCATCAAGCAACGATTTCAAGCAAATTACAAGCTCACCGTTGGAGTTGACATCTTAACCAAGGATGTGGAATTCAGACAAGGTGAAATCGCAACATTATCGATTTGGGACATCGGGGGACAGCAAAGGTTCGAATTTATCAGGAGCACTTTTTACAAGGGAGCTGCCGGAGCCTTGCTCGTGTTTGATCTCACGCGGGAACAAACCTATCAAGAAACGAGAAAATGGCTCACCGAAATTCGGCAATTTGCTGGCGCCGATTTGCCTTTCGTGTTCATAGGAAACAAGGCAGATTTGATCGAAGACGTCGGAGAAGTCATTGACAGGAACGAGGCGCGCTCATTCGCCGAAAACGAGGGAAGCATTTACATTGAAACCAGTGCCAAGACGGGAATTGGTGTTGACGACGCTTTTACGGAATTGACCCGCCGAATCATCGATTCCAGGACTTAGATTTACCGCTTAAATTTCGGCAGTCCCCAAGGGACTTAAACTCTTTTATTTTCTCGTGTTTTTTTACTTTATAATAAACACGCTCTTTTTATCAATTTTCAGGCGTTTTATATAAAGAAATACTTCTCTTTTTTAAACGAAATGTCTGAAGATCAATAATTTCAAGTACTGCAAAAATTACCCAGATCCATTTATATATCGACAATTATTATCATTAAATTAATAATCATAGAGATTTCTATCAAGAAATCGAAAAAAAAATTGGATATTCAAAAAAAAAAAGTCATTCAGTTGATATTTGAATAAAGCGGTGAAATTTGTGTCTGAAAAGGAAATAAGCAAGAATTTAAGAAATAAGTTGAGGAAGTTAAAAAAAATAATATATATGGCGGGTTATATAGATTTTAATGTCATTATACTGTTTATCCTGTTAATATTCATAGATTGGATATGTGGTGTTACTTTACTATTAGATTTAATACGAATCTTTATTTATTTATTGATTTTAATAAGCGCGTGTTTTTTTGGTATTATTGGTGGAAAATATCTCTCTCTAAAGAATATGTATCTGAGATCTAATTCGGAAAACAATCAAAAAGGCATGTTAGAAGATGAAAACATACAACTTCGAGAAAAAAAGATCCATAACTCAAAGAATCTAGCACGAATAATTGGATTGATTGATCTATCAATGATCATCGTATATATAATCGTTGCGATTGAGTTATTTTCGGGGAATTATATATTCGGGGTCATGCTAAGTCTTTATGTTGACGTACCTATATTTTTACTTCTTCTATTGAATAGTATAATCTTGGGGGGGAGGTATTTTTATTTTAGGAAAAAACTAACTATAATGAAATTGGGTGCAGCAAAAACAGAAGAATCGTTCCAACAAGCAAGCGCTATAGATGCGCCCAAAATGAAAAAATGCTTTAATTGTGACGCTTCCATAGAAATGGCTGCACAATTCTGCGATCAATGTGGAGCAGAACAGATAAGGCAAATTCCATAAATAAGAACTCTCTTTTTAAAAGAAAATATCGGTTAACGAATGATTTATTTAGAATGTATTAGCATATATGGATGAAAATTGAATTTTTAAAGAAATATTTGAAGATAATTAAATCTCAAGTACTGTAAGAATTACCCAGATTCATTTATATATCAACAATTATAATCACTACACAAGGAGTCCTAAAGATTTCTATTAAGAAATCGTAAAAAATTATTGGATATTCGAAAAAATAAACGCAGATATTGTGTTTTTATAGCATTAATAATTTCACATTTAAGTGGTAATGGGTGTTTTGAGGGGGTATTAAATATTTTTTTCATCATTCCATTGATTTTTGTCAATATATGCTTGCTTTCGATTCAAGAAGGAAGATATTCGGTTACCAAGAATAAATACATTCTATTTCAAATGAAGCAAAATGCGATAGAGAATGAAAGATCGGAACCTTTTCAATTAAAAGAGATATTAATAAAAAAAATTATGTTTATCAACTCAAATAATATTTTTTTATTGAGTATTTCCAATTATCTTTTTAATTTTTAACGCAAGTTAAAGCCATTCGATCCTTTTAAAATTTCATTTTAAATAAAACGATTTTAAGACCTTTTTATAGTATTAAGATCAAATAAATAAAAAGTTTAATTATCTCGCCTCGTTAATTTTAAGTATAAATCTGATGTTTTTACTAATCAACCCAAGTTAAGAAATTTATTTATTTAATAACAAAATCGAGCTCGTTAAAATGAATACGAACCTTGAAAAGGCTGAAAATGCAATTAAATACTTTGAATTAGCCGAAAAATTCGAAGAATCAAAAGATTGGGAAAAGGCTATCGAGAATTACGAATTAGGTGTCGAGAACCTCAAGCAAAGCGGATATTTGTCCGAGCGTGTTGAAGAAATATATTCGAGAATCGCCGAATTAAACAACATTATAAGCAGGAAAAAGCAAATTCAACTCGAAAAAACTCAAGATTATAAGGATAAATTAGAGGGCGAAGCTTACGCCTTGTTAGATGGTGCGAAAAAACTGGAGTCTGAAGGTTTTCTTCAAGACGCAATCAAGCAATACATGACGGCCGTCACGGCTTTTATTAAAGTTGGATGGACCGAACAACAACTCGAATCGATTCAAACCAAAATGCTTGCTCTTGCAGAAGTCGTGGATAATCGACGTGAAAGCGAGGCTCAACAACAACAAGCTGCATCGCAAATAATTCATCCCACCTTGCTCACGCCACATTTTCAAGCAGGATCTGGAGTTTTTGAAGGAGGGGTCAAGAGGATAGAAACTGTTAAAAAATTTGAGGATAAAAAGAAAAAAGAACAGGAAATCCAGGACGAATCCTTTACTCACTTAGATAAAGCTCGCGATCTCGAACAAAGAGGAGAATTCGATCAAGCAATCCAATCGTACGAATTAGCTATCAAGCTATTAGATTCAATTGGATGGGTTGATCAGACGAAAAACCTTCGTGTTGCCGTGCAAAAGATCCAGCAGAAAAAATTAGATTCAGAGAGATTTAAAACGCAAAAAATGCCTTCCTTGGATAGTGAGACCCCCAAAACCAAGATATCTACTGAGATTCAAGAAAGCGACAAGGGAGATAGAATAAGAAAATATCAAGAATTGAAAAAAAAAGAGCAAGCAATACAAACACAAGCCTTTAACTTCTTAGAATCTGGTAATAGGCTTGAAAGAAATGGAAATTACGAGGAAGCAATAAGTCAGTTTGAAAAAGCCGTAGAATTGTTTCAATCAATCGAATGGCATTCATACATTCAACCCATCTTGAACTTCATCGATAATGTGAAAGAAAAACACCAAAATGAGCTTCAAGCGATTGAGATTGGCAAGAAAAGGCAACAAGACCTAAAGCAGTTGCAGGACAGCATTTACCTGAAAAATAAAGAGCAGTTTGTTCAATCAACTCAAGCATTACAAGAGAAAAGACAGAAATTTTTGGAAAAGAGAAGGGCTCAATTGCAAAAAGAACAGGAATTTTTTACCTTGGTAAACAAGGCCGATGAAACTCTTCAAAACGCCGCAAACTTGGACCTCGCACTTCATGCCTATCAGCAAGCATTGGATTTAATTAAAGATCTAGGCTCGGGATGGGAAACTCAAGTCATTACCATACAAAATACGATAGATCACGTGCAAAAACTCAAAGAATCACAAGAGCTCAAGCTCCTTAAAGAAAAGCAAAAGATCGAAGAACAAAAGCGCGAGGAACTTGAGTTTCAAAGGCAAATTGCAGAGCAATTGGAAAAAGAAAGAAATAGGCTTCGAGAGAAAGAACTTGTTTTCAAGGAAAAACAGGAAGACTTGCAATATCTTCAAAAAAAGAAGGAAGAAGCCTTCAAATTTCTTGATACTGCTCAGATTTATACGAGAAAAGAAGACTTAGATAAAGCTATTCACGCATATCAAAATGCGGCAATGTTATTCGGTGAAATCCATTGGTCAGAGGAGATTCCGCTTATTGAAAATTCCATAACTGAACTTGAAAGAAGGAAGAAAGAAAAACAACTTGCAAAGCAAAGAGAACTCCAAAAAGAGCTGGAACGAAAAAAGCAAGAAAAGGCATTACAAGACGAAATTTCAAATCAATTGGAGCTCGAACGACAAAAAATAAGAGAAAAAAGAATCTTCTTAAAAGAGAGGGAAGATCAGTTGGCATTTCAAGAAAAAAAAAGGGAAGAAGCCTTCAAATTTCTTGATCGAGCTAATCAATTGTTAAATGAAAGCATGTTTGAGGCTGCTATTGAAGAATATCATTCCGCAGCAAACATTTTTGCACAAATAAACTGGAGTGACGAGGTTAACTCGATCCAGAACGCCATAATAGAAATCGAGAATAAAAAGCGCGAGAAAAACTTGAGTGAGCTAAAAAATATACAACAAAAACTTGAAAAACAAAAAGAAGAGCGTGAATTTCAAGCGTTTTTATCGAACCAAGCTAATATTGAAAAAGAGAAATTAAAAAAGAAAACCCTTATTCTCCGAGAAAGAGAGCAAGAATTACTTTTTCGCGAGAAAAAGAAGGAAGAAGCCTTCAAATTTCTTGATCGAGCTCAAAAACATATTATCGAAGGACAGTTTCAAGAAGCAATAGATATATATAATAATGTCGTAAATATTTTTGCTTTAATACAGTGGGACGACGAGATAGTCCATTTAAAAAACGCAATTAAAGAAATCGAGGTAAAAAGATATCAAAAGGAATTAGCGGTCCAACAAAAACATCAATTAGAATTAAAACAAGAAATTGAATACGACAATTTTGTTGAGACTATTAAGTCCTTAAAATTCAAGCAAGAAACAAGACAAAATGTTCAGAGAGAAGCTTTAATCAAAGAATCTAAAAATGCTGCTCAAATCCAAGCAAAACAAGATCAAGCTTTTAACATCATGGCGGAAGCGGAACTCCTCCTCAAACAAAAAAGTTTTGATAAATCCATTGAAAAATATAAGACTGCAATTGATCTTCTGAAGAGCATCGGTTGGTCGGAGCCTTATCTTAAAACATTGCACGATGGGATTAACCTAATTGCAATAAAAAAGGATCAATACCAAAAAGAAAAACAACGCGACCTGGAGCTTGAAAAAGCTAGAAAGGACGAAGAATTCCTTTTTCAACTTAAAATTTCGGATCAAATGTTAAGTGAACAAGAAAAATACAAGACCAAGGCGATTGAATTAAAGAAAAAGGAAGTTCTCTTAAAAGAAATGGAAAAAAAGCGCTTAGAATCTTTTAACTTGCTAGATGAGGCAGAAATGCTTCTAAACCAAGGGAAATACGAAGAATCAATCGATTTATACAAGCAAGCAGAATTATATTTAAGCGAAATTCAATTTCCTACGGATTCTATTAAAGAAACGATCCAAAAAGTACGGAACAAACAAAAGGAAGACGAATTAAGGAGGATTAAAACCGAAGAACAAGCTTTAAGGTCCCAACAAGAGGAAGCCATGTTTCAAAGAACTCTCGTGGAAAAGATGGAATCAGATAAGCTCAAGATGATCAAACGAAAGAAATCAATAAGAGAACAAGAAGAAATAAGTGCTTTAATGGAAAATAAAAAAAGAAAGGCTTTCGACATGTTAGACGATGCGGAAAACTTCACGAAACAAGCCTATTACGACAAGGCATTTCAATATTATCGTTGCGCCGAACTTGCTCTAAACGAGATTCATTTTCCTACCGATTCGCTCAGAGAAGTTATTGATAAAGTTAAACAGATGAAGAATGATGCCGAAAATTTAGAGAAACGAAAACTAGAAGAACAACTTAAGCAGCAGCAAGTTGAACTTGAATATCAAGATAAGATCCTAGAAAGCACGAAAAAAGAACAAGCAAGGCTTCGTTTTAAAGAATTAAAACTTCGTAAAATGGAAGAAATCAAACAGTCGTTCGAAACTCGGAGAAAGAATGCCTTTGAAATACTCGATCAGGCAGAATCAATGCTCCGCAAGAACGAATATGATGGCGCAATTGGGGCATATAGGAAAGCCAGTATCATTTTAAACGAAATTAACTTCCCCACCGATTCAATTAAAGAAGCAATTGTAAAAGTTACCAAACTCAAAAAAGCAAAAGAGTTGCGAGAAGAACGAGAGCTTAAGGCTGAACTTGAACGATTAGACGAAGATAAGCAACTTAAAACAATCATTGAAAAAAGACAAAAAGAAGAACAAAAGAAGAAGATCGCCCAAAAACAAGCCTTAGAAGAGCGAGAGCGGATGATTCAGGAAAAGGCAAGTCATCGGGAGGTCGCGTATCAACTTCTTGATAAAGCTTCCAAGCACTTAAAAGGCTTAATGCCCGATTACGACGCCGCTATCTCTTTATACGCTCAAGCTCGAACAATCCTTACCGAAAATGTTGGTTGGGAGCCAGAAATTAAGCACATTACCGAATTAATAAAGGATCTCCAAAAAGAAAAAACTAAAATGATCCAGAGAAAGCAACTGGAAGAACAGGCTCAAATAAAAAGACAAAAAGAATACGAGGCGTTTCAAGAAGAGATTCGGAAAAGACAACTCCTCTTGGAACAGCAAAAACAAGAACAAGAGAAAAACTATCAAGAAATCGTTCAAAAGCGACAAAATTACGATCAATTAAGAGAACAAGGCTTAAAACTCATTGAAGAGGGTAAAAAATTTGCTTCAAATTACAATTTTTCAAAGGCGTACCAACTATTCGAAGGAGCAATACATAAATTCAAGCAGATTGGATGGAACGATGAAATAAGCTATATCCAAACCGAGATTAAGAATACTAGAGCATTAGAATCTAAGATTGAAAGTGAACGACGAAACATGGAAGAACTTCGGAATGCGGTAAAAATAAAAAAAGAACATGAAAAACAGCAGATAGCAGAACAAGACAAGATTAAAGAAGTTGCTGTGGGAGAAGTTGGAAAAATAACAAACCAAGTAACTCAGATGATCGAGCACCAGAAAAAACTTGAATTAGAACGAGCCCAACAAGAACGGGAACGAATTAAAAACGAGGCAAAGGATTTCAGAACTAAAATGGGTTCGATGATTCGACTCAAGCAGGATCTCCTATCGGAAATGGAAAAAACAAAAGATCTAGAGCAACAAACAATAAAAAATTTAGAAAAAAAGAAGGAACAAGAGCACGTGAACGATATTGCTAAAATGATTAAAGAAGCGGCTAAAAAGAAAAAGGAGGATTAAATCGTCAATTTTCGATTCTCTAAATTTTGAACATCATTTTTTATTTTTTATCTTACTGTAAAAATCTTATACGACTTTTCCTGACTAAAAGGATTTAAATTTTAATGAAAGAATTACTAATATAACACTAAAAATTCGAGTAAAAAATATGGTAGAAAACAACGATCAAATTTTTAAATCTCGGATGTTTGCAAGACAGCAACTCATCGAAGGTTGGGACCAACAAGTTCTCGAAGACGCTTGCGTGCTTATCATTGGAGTTGGTGCCCTGGGGTGTGAGATAGCCAAGGATTTCGCCTTGATGGGTATTGGCAAACTCGTTTTGGTCGACTTGGATACGGTTGAGACTTCGAATCTCTCGCGTCAAATGCTCTTTCGGGCAGGAGATGAGGGGAGACCAAAAGCAGAAGTAGCTGCTCAACGACTTAAAGAAATGAACCCGTATTTGAAGGTTGAATATCACTTTGAGAAATTACAAAAACTTCCAATGTCAGTTTACGAGGAAGCAGATGTTGTCATTGCGGCGCTGGACAATTTTAACGCTCGTTTGGATCTGAATAAGATTTGTCTCAATATGAAAAAACCCATGATTGAGGGTGGAACGGTAGGTTTTGAAGGACACATTCAAATCGTCATTCCAAAGGGCGCTGGTATCGCTTATAAGGATAAAGAGCTTGAAATTGATAAGATCGTTGAGACCGAGCTGTGGTATTTAGACGAGGAAGAATATCCCGAATATTTTGAAGCCGAACGAATGATAGGTGAATTGGAAGAAAAGATCGAAAAATTAAGGGAGAACATCGTAAGACCTATTATCTCGAAAATACGCTCTCGAGTTGAGGAAGAATTCGACGAAAAACACGCGCCAGAATTGTTAGACCAAACACCTTGTTATCGGTGCGTTGTTCCAATCCCCCCCCCTGATGACAAGCTTGTTGCGGCGTGTACATTAAAGGGTTTACCGCGGAATAGGAACCATTGCGTGATAAAAGCAGAAGTGGATTACGAAAAAATTCACGGAAAGAAGCCTGACCTGACGGTTGACGATCAAGTCGTTGAATTGAAAAAATTGGCCCAAGAACAGTTAGAGCAGCTAAGAGAACGCGTTTTTAAGGAAAATGTTGCTGAAGAAAAAATGACTGAAATGAGCCCGGAAGAAATACAAGAATGGAAGAATAATATTAAAGAAACCTTCGGTCCAGATTACAAGTTCGAGGAAATGGAAAATATTTTGGGAAACAAGATCGCAGCTATTCAATCGGTAAGTTCCATAATCTCCAGCTTGGAAACCCAAGAAGCCTTGAAAATCCTATTCCGAGTCAAGGGGAGGGACATCGGACCGCCCATGGATCCTCCATATTTAAATTATAATGGCGTATATGGGTTATTCGAAGGATTAAATATTACTAAAAGAGACGATTGCTTGGCTTGTGGCAATATAAAAGGAGAGGAAAATGTTCAGATAGTGCTTGAATTTAACGCAAACATCGCAAAAATTTTTTGGGCTTTGAAACAAATCGAAATTCCATTGAATCAGGACGAATGGATGATTATTAATCCAGTTACCAAGGAGATTTATTGGGATCCCAATTCAAACAATCCGATTTTTAAGGATTTGAGCGTCCCTCTTCAAGCAGAATTGAAACTCAGGAATAACGATACCGTCACCTTAACTCCCGTGGGAAATGCTAGGTTAGATTCGGAAATAAAGAAATACAATGTTGTTATCCAGTTTATGTGAACAAATATTAAAAAGTAGATATTATTACGATCACATTTTTTACTCTATTTTTAATTGATTTTTCATTGTTTTGGTATTAAAAATGTTTAAATAACATAACCCTCTCTAGCTTGTCAGATTTATTTTAAAAATATTCTTTTGCGAAGCATCATGACGAAAAAGAAAGTATTGATCGTGGACGACTCGTCGTTTTCAAGAGCAATGTTAAAGAAGATCGTGAATTCTACTGATTTTTGTGAAGTGATTGGGGAAGCTTCCAACGGTGAAGAAGCCGTCGAAAAATTCAACAATCTAAAACCCGATCTCGTTACTATGGACATTATCATGCCCGTAAAAGGGGGTATAGAGGCAATTAAGGATATCCTGCAAATCGATAAGAAAGCCATAATTATCATTGTTTCGACTATAAACGAAGAAACATTAGGTCAAGAGATGCCAAAGGAAGTCAAAGGGTTCGTAAGAAAGCCGTTTAAATCGGATGGCGTTATCGAAGTCCTGCAACAAGTTGTAAAAAGCTGATTCTTTATTCTATCTTTCGTAGATTAGATGCCAATGAGACGAGTTCATTGATGGGATATGCATCAATCTTGGCATTTCGTCCCGTTAAAATGTCGCTTTGTAAGTCTCCAAAATATACCATTTCCTCGTTTTTTAAGCCAAACTTATCCTTGATAAGTAACAACCCCTCTGGATTGGGCTTCCATTTTCTCACGTCTTCCCTGCCCACGATAAAATCGAACTTATCGTAAATCTTTGCGAACTTTAAGGCTTTTTGTACGGTTTTTCTCATGTTTAGAGATAAAATTGCGAATATGGGCTTGTTCTTGATACCAAACAATTTGTAATTGTTGATAAAAAAAATAGGATCTTCTAGAACCTCAATTTTCTCTATTTTATCAAGTTCGTATCTTTTTATTAATTCAAAAGTTTTTTCAAGCTCGTTTTCGTCTCCCTTGCTCACGATTATATCGAGATATTCAGACACTCGTTTAAAAGTCCTTTTTTCACCATAGTTATCCAAGCACCTCTTACTTAATTTCTTACGTAGATCGTCCCAATTCACTTTAAGGTGTAAAATAGTACCATCTAAATCAAAAATAATCGCTTTTTTATTACTAAACACGCTAATCATCATAAAATATCTTTATTTTTGGTAATACTGGCTAGTTTAAAGATTTTGACCTCCTAAAATTCTTCAATAACGATTACACATTCTTGCTTTTTCAGGGACAATCGAAATCTTTATAATAAAAAGCTTTACTTTATGATTACAACTTCGATTATTTATTAATGAATGTCTTAAATAATGGTTGTAATTCAAAAATCTCTAAGTTCTCGGGATATTTTAAATGATGATGGAAAATATTGCTCAAAAAATAAGAATTCTCCTAAAAGGCTTCCCTCTCGTTCAATCAATGTTTTACTTCGGTTATCGAGTTGTTACTGATACAAAATCAAAACTTAAGATTATGCGCGGAAACTGCGCTCTATGCGGTAAATCAACGCTTATGATGTTTGAACGATATAATTTACGAGAGTCGGGATGGTGTCTCTTTTGCTCGGCCAGTACGAGGTATAAAGTAATTGGAGAACTCGTGAAAAGGCTTATTGTTATCAAGACAATAGGATATCAAAAAAAGATTAACCCGTTGGAATTAAAAAACTTAATAAATAAGCTCAACTTGAAGAAATATCCCCTTAAAACGATTGTAAAAGTTAATAAATCTCGTGATTTCAAGATTTATGAACCAAGCACATTAGGGGCGATACATAATTCTTTAAAAAAATCGAAAATTCTTATCTCGAGCGAATTTTTTCCCGATCCTCACCTGAAAAGCGGTGATGTGTTTAAAAACGTGCTTTTTGAAGATCTCCAATCGCTTTCTTTCCCAGATAATTATTTTGACTTGGTTATAACGCAAGATGTGCTCGAACACGTGCAAAAACCATTTAAAGCTTTTGGAGAAATTCATCGCGTCTTGAAACCGGAGGGCATTCATCTATTCACGGTTCCTATAGGAAATAATAAAAAAACCTTTCATTATTTTGACGAAAACGGGAAACAACTGGTTCAAAATTTAGTTTATCATGTTGATCCATTACGGACCGAAGGAGCACTTGTTTTTACCCAATTTGGTACCGACATTGTAGATAAGTTAAACGATTACCAATTCTCGTCGTTTTTCTATCGCTCGGATATCGACCCTCGTTCGGGCTTTTTAGGCCCTGTTAGGTTGATAATTTCAATAAAAAAATAAAAAACTATACATTATAGATTAATTTAAATCATTTTAGGGTAAATTATTTATTCTTCCTATTTTTAAATTGATTAATTCAAATTTGTTAATATATCTAAAGAAAAAGTGAGAAAAAAATCGGTTAAAATTAATCCATTGCGTATTTCTGAGTCCATTTCTTCGCTTTTTCGAAGAATTTCTTTTGGTTCCTGAAATATTGCTCTCCCGCCTCGTGATTGAGGGGATCGCCAGGATTGAAAAACGGAGGCTCGACGTGCATCATGCCTTTCAAGGCCTCGATGATGTTGGTTAACGTCTTGCTTGGGGTCCACCCGGATGCGCCCGTAGAAGCGTCAACCTTGCCGACCAGGTCGGGATTGATCAAGTCGAGGCAAATGTTTAATTTTCCTGGTGGTATGCTCGAATCGATGTTAGGGTGCCACATCAAGGTTACCGCATATGCGTAGGGCGGTTGGAAGGGATAATTTTCGGGAAACTTGATTTCAAACACGAACTTGCCTTTTTCGTATGGGGTTTTTTCCTTGCCGATGATGGTCAAGCGTAAGTGATCGATGCTCCTTCCCCAAGGCTCGAGAATGACGAGCTTATCTTCTTTATACGCTTCTAAAGCCTCGGTATAGTCTGTCTCTTCTCTAATCGTAATCACACTCGCAGAATTAAATTGTCAAATAGTTGTATTCTAATTTTATAACATTAAAATAGTTTAATTGTTTAAATAATTTTTCATGACGATAAAGGTTTATTTAGGATGAAAAATGCCCTTTCCGCAGATTGTTAAATTGAACTTGTTTAGTTTAAAGAACGATCCTTCAGAATAATTAAATAATCTGAAATATAAATAAAACTACCAAGAACTGTCTTGATAATTTTATAATACTTGCAAACCGCAATCAAAACACTGAATAGTTGGAACGATGACATGTCACGAAATCTTTTATAAATCTTCCGAACACATGAAAAAGCTTGAGAACGATTCCATTGCACTCATGTTAACCTCTCCGCCATATCCAATGATTGAAATGTGGGACGAGGCTTTTTCCGCTCGAAATCCTGATATCGGTTTGGCGTTAGAAAAAAGAAACGCGAAGGAAGCGTTCTTGCTCATGCACGACGAACTCAATAAAACTTGGAAGGAAGTTTATCGAGTATTGATGCCGGGTGGTATCGCTTGCGTGAATATTGGAGATGCAACAAGAAATGTCGATAATACTTTCTGCCTTTATCCCTCTCACGCTTTAATAGTGAATTCTTTCTTTAAATTAGGATTTCAATCCTTGCCAGAAATTTTGTGGAGAAAGCAAACGAACGCTCCTAATAAGTTCATGGGTTCGGGAATGATGCCTCCAGGAGCATATGTTACCCTCGAACACGAGTTTATATTGTTGTTCAGAAAAGGAGCAAAACGAGAGTTTAACGGGTCAGATATGAAAAAAAAAAGGCGAGAAAGCGCGTATTTTTGGGAGGAGCGAAATAGGTGGTTTTCAGATGTGTGGACGAAATTACAAGGAACCAATCAGAAATTAGACGACGGAAGCATTGAAGATGTGGGAAAGACGAGAGAAAGAAGTGCTGCCTATCCTTTTGAATTAGCTTATCGCTTGATTAACATGTTTTCAATCAAGGGAGACTTGGTTCTTGACCCTTTCCTTGGCACGGGTACGACCACCCTTGCGGCGATGATTTCTGAACGAAATAGCGTTGGTTACGAAATCGATCCCAATTTCAAGGAGGTCATCGAACGCCGAATTAACGGTATTGTTGCGTTTGGGAACGATTACATCGACCAAAGGATCGAATCGCACGTGAACTTTATAAAAGAACGAGTGGCACGAAAGGGTCCCTCGAAATATTACAATAAATGCCACGATTTTGCCGTTATCACCCGTCAAGAAAAATTACTTCAATTGTGCAAATTAAGCTCAATTCAGAAACAAAACGAGAATAAGTACATCGTCATGTATTAATGGATTAATACTATTATTCTTTTTTAAAAGAGAAAAATAGTCCCCCCACCCGGATTTGAGCCGGGGACCTCACGGTATCGGCTGACGCAATTTCACGGGCTCGTGCCTCGTTGCGCGATATTTATCTACAGCCGCGCGCTCTAACCAACTGAGCTATGGGGGGTTGTTCTTGCGTATCAGTCATGTGTTTCAAATGAATGATATCACGCGACTAACTTGTTAATTTAAATTCAAGATCCGAAATAAATGTTTCCAATAGATTGTACTTGAATTAGATACACTTTGACGATTTATCATGCTGATTTTTTTCAAACGTGTCTAAAAGCGTTAAATAGAAACCCATCCTATTTATTCTATAATTATTAAAAATGTGAATTAGTCATGATAAAAGACTTAAAATCAGATTTTTCTTACGCAAAAATGGAAAAGCAAATGGCTCCGAGATCCTTGTTATCCTTGAGCGTGGTTTCCGTCTTGATGAACCTGTTCTTCATTCAAGCCATGAGGGCTTACATTCCCGGCGTTTATGTGGCCATATTTCACGTGGTATTTGGGGAGAATATAGTACCCAACATGCTGGTTCTTTTAACGCTTCTCTTCTTCTTTGTTCCCGGATTAACCGTGGTCATTTGCAAGAAGATTCAAAAACAAAAATTAATGATGGCTTCTATTTACGTGGTAGCAATCGTTCGATTGCTTGTGGCGTTCAACTTGCCCTCCCTTTGGCACGTGATATGCTGTGGGTTGATCATATCGTTTTATGGGTTTTATTTAAGCACTTTTCTTTCTCTATGGTTTAAAGAAGAAGGAGGCCATAGGGTCGAACCTGCTCATAAATTCGTCGTCTTACTTACAACCTTTACCGTTGCTTTTCTCGCCGATTACTTGATAAGAACGATAGGGTTTAGCGAAGACGTGTCTTTGGTCGCTCCCGGGTTAATCGCTGATTGGCAAGTAACGCAATATTTTTGGCTGATCTTTCAAATCCCCTTGAGTGCATCGTGCATTTATCTTGCGTTTAAATATTTCCCGCGATTTAACAGACCAGAAATAAAGGAAGCTGAAACATCAGAAACTCAAACGCCCTTAAAATCGTATTATTTATTGATCTTTACGGGAATGGGCGTGTTCTTGTTCCTTCAATTTAGCCTGTTTCTTTATCCTAACGCCATTGCTCAATATACATCAACAAATTATTATCTGAATAACATCTTGAGCATTATTGCGGTCATGATCGTTGCGTGCGCGGTCGTGTTTTTTAAATTTGGATTTTTGAAAAACATCGTCCTTCAAGGCGTCCTAAACGCTTTTTTAATTCTCTCCCTGATATTATTTCTTTTTTTTGGGAAAATTACCTCCGTTCTAGCGAGCATTCTTTTCACATTCTCTCTTGTTGTAATCTACTTGGATTTTTACCTCCTTCTTGTCTTAACAACGAGAATACGGTTTAAGTGGGTTGATGTAAAGTCGATTTCCAATGCAATCACTCTAGCCTTCCTGTTTTACATATTGTTTCTCGTGCTTCACGTATTCACTACCGATTGGGCCTATACTATCGAGGCGCTTCAAGGTAAAGGTCCCTTAATCCTGCTATTGGGGGGCATCTTGCTTTCTGCCTGTTCTTTAGGTTCTATTTTTATTATGAACAAGGAAAAAAGTGGAGGTATTGAACGATGAAACGAAACAAAAAAAAAATAAAATTGATTGTATTGTTTTTCGTGCCCCTGCTGACATCGTTCGTGATGATTGGCCTGGGCGAACTTCCAAGAGCGGTTCCCCAAAAAACCGACATCAAGTTCATGACCTACAACATTCATTTTGGACAGGGTATGGACGACCTGCTCAACATGGAACGCATCGCACAGAACATTTTAACCGAGGATCCAGACATTATAGGTCTGCAAGAAGTCGAAAACGGGAGAATTACCTCTCAGGGGATTGACATGGCCTTTTGGCTCGCCAAGCGATTGAACATGCATTATTTCTATTACCCTGCCGTGAACAATCACGCGTTCGGAGTTGCCATTTTAAGCAAGTTTCCCATCAAGAGCGCCAGTGGTACCCAAATACCTGCTCTACTTCAAGAACGAGTGCTTCTACACGCAATCATCGAGCTCAGCTCCTCGCTTGACATTGACGTTTTTGTAACTCATCTCGGAATTCGAGAAGAAAATAATTCCGCTCAAGTAGATTACGTGCTTGAGGCTATTCGAGCCCAGACTCATGCTCGACCGAAAGTGCTTATGGGCGATTTCAATCTCAACCAATCTACCGAGGAGATCCAAAGAATTTCGAACAATTCCCTAATTAATATGACGAATACTGGCGCTCCATACGATACTGGTGAATATACCTTCCCCAGCTACCCACCAGATGCAATTTCAGAGGGAGTCATCGATTACATCTTCGCAACGAATTGTACCATCGTTGGGGGACGTGGTCGAATAATTGATAGTTTTGTACCGGGAAACACTGCCGCCGAATTTGGTTCCGATCACCGACCTTATGTGGCGACCCTGAGATTTAAATGAAATTACAGAAAAAATCAACCTTCAATCTATTAAATCAATAATTTTTTTTAACCGTTTTAAACTTAACATGAATTAGAGAATAAAAATGGAAAATAAAGAATTAATTGTTGGGATATTAGGCTTAGTGGAAGGGGCACTCGCCTTAGATAAAGGATTTCTCTAACATAACTCTCTTATTTTTTAACTATATTTATTGGTTAAAAGGTCTGCATTTGAGTTTCATCAATACTCCTTCCGTGGTTTTGTTGTCTTATCAATGGTTTCTTATTTATCTTGTTCTTTCCCTATCCGCCTGAAATTAATCTAATCTTTTTCTTCAGACAATATTTTTCGATTCTTATCTTATTGATATCTTGGTATAAATTGAATAATTAATTCACTTGATTGAAGTTATTAATAATTTTATACGGGATCGATTTTTTGAGAAAATAGAAGCGTTATGTAAGGTCATGGAATGAAAATCGAAATGTTCTTAATTTAAATATCATTTTATAAGATTAAGAGGTAATGTGTCATGAACGATACTGGCAAGGATATGGAACAGCACGAGTTAGATGTTATCCGCATGAGAAAGATGAAAGCGTTGATGGATGCTCAAAAAAGGAGTCAAGCGGTTCAAGAGCGAACTGTTACGATTTTCGAAAAGGCAGATCAGATCTTGAGGGCCGTGCTCGCTCCAGACGCTTACGCCCGTCTCTTAGCGCTTAAGGAAAACGAACCTACCGTGTATCAGCATATTTTTAACGAGCTCATCAGCCCTGATGTGTTACAAAACATGGATTACCTGCTCTCGATCGTGGCTCGAGGCCCCTTGCCGAGAAGAATCCCGTTGGACGTGATCATCATGCTCGAACGCAAGATAAAGGGTATTAAAAGCACGATCCAGGTCAAGCGCGGGGACGAAACGCTCGATTTAGGGTCCTACTTGACGAAATAGCGAATTATTTACCCATTATATAAAATAATAAGGTTCTAATAACATCGATTCTAATTTATATTTTTCACTATCAACCAATAAAATTCAATCAATTAATTTGAACGCACCAAGGGAATGCCAACAACAAGCGAACACGAGCGGAATTTCATAAGCACTCGAGATTGGAACAAGGCAGACCTCGATCGGCTTCTTAACTTGGCTAAAGACATGAAGCAAAATCCAAGTAAATATCGAAATGCTCTGGATGGTAAGAGCTTGTGCATGTTTTTTTACAATCCCTCGACGCGAACGAGAAATTCCACGGAGATCGCGGCTTATCAACTGGGCATGCATCCAACGTTCAATAGCATAAAGGATTCCTGGGTGGGATACAATTCCGAATCCATCAAGGACACGGCGATCGTACTCTCGCGCTATTTTGACGCCATTGGCATTCGCATATTCCCCGTTGCCGTTGACTGGAAATATAAGGAAGGCAACAGGATTCTAAGGGAATTCGCTAAGTGGTCGACCGTGCCTATCATCAACTTTGAGGACGATCAGTATCACCCCTTGCAGGCCCTCAACGACATCTTTACCATCAAGGAAAAGAAAGAGAAGTCCGAAGGTAAAAAAATCGTCATATCGTGGGCTTACCATCCGAAACCACTTCCTTTAAGCGTTCCCAATTCAACGGTGCTTGCCACGACCCTATACGGCATGGATGTCACCTTGGCTCACCCTAAAAATTTCGAGTTAGACGACGAGATAATGTTAGCCGCTAAAAACAACGCCAAGAAATCGGGAGGTACGCTCACGATTTCACACGACATCGAAGAGGCTTATCAGGACGCTGACGTGATCTACGCAAAAAGTTGGGGATCAATTCAGCAGTACGGTAAACCGAAGGAAGAAAAAGCATTGAGGACGCCGTATCGAGACGAATGGTGCGTGAGCGAAAAGCACATGGCGCTCACCAAACCCGATTCCGTGTTCATGCACTGCTTGCCGATCAGGCGCAATATCGTGGCAAAGGACGAGGTCGTGGACGGCAAGCACTCGATCGTTTACGATCAAGCAGAGAATCGACTCTATACCGTGAAAGCACTTTTATACGATTTATTAAGTTCAACAATGTAAATCGATTTTCTCTCAATGTGTTTTAGTAGAATAGTAGAATAGTTGATTTTCATTTTAAAATTTAGGATTTAATTTTTACACACAAAATCTAATCTAAATTTTAAATGATGTTTGTTATTGTTCCCGCCCCGATATCACGGCGATGACCTCTTTTTCTCCGTCCGGAAGCTCTTCCAAGTCAATGTTGGAAAATTGGAACGCAAACGGCCGCTGGAAGATCTCTTCCACGAGCGGTGCGAAGGAGCTGATGGAAAAGATAAGGAGTCTTTTCACGACGCCATCCACATTTCCGTCTATGTTTAGTTCCTTCATGACTTGCTCTATTGCCTCGATTTCCTTCTTGTTGTAATGATACTTGTAAACCAGCTTGAAGTCCACTGGTGTAGGCGCTTCCGGGTCTTCGAGGGATAAGCCCCGTTTTCTAAAGGGGAAGATGGTATTGAGCAGGAAGGTAAATATCTCCTCGTAATGATCCCTGAGGAGATGAGAGATGCGGGACTGGGCCTGGTACTGTGGCCAGTGACTTTTCATGATTTCAAGGAGCTTGGGATAATTCTTGTACTTTCGGGAACTGTCTTTTTGAAGCGAATTCACGAGCGAATTTTTAAGCGGCTTGAACTCGCTTTCTTTTCCTATTCGAATGAGAAATTTTACAAAATTGATCGACATTGCTTTCGATATCCCAAGTAATTCTATTTTAACTTCGGCAAACCAGTATTTTTTTGAAAGTAATATTCTTATAATATTATTTCTCATATTTAATTTTACTTCTGCTTTTTGGTCGAAAGCGCGCTCATAAAAATTCGTGGTCGCCAGTTGGGAACAACATGATTGATAATTCGATGCATGAGAACGAGAAAGCTACAAATCTTTAAACCATTTTTTCTAAAACGAAAACATTCTTAAAAATCAAGATAATTTCTTCTTTCCATGGTTCCAAAACGAGTCAATACCTATATAAAATCACGCCATGTTATCTGTATTAGTACACGTGTTCTAGATTATTAACAAGCTAATAATGCAAATATTGGTGATTCAATCCGTTGAGTGATCACTAATTTTTCACACTACTGCATGATATGTCAATTTTTTCCAATGACAAAAGAGAAAAGCTTATTAACTATCCGGATAATTTATTATACAATAAAAATCGGATAATGCATGATGACCAAATATATTCTTATACCTAAGACCGATATAATTCGGTGGAATACCTCAACCCTTAACCCTGTTATTAGATAAAACATCTCCTCTTTTTAATAAATTTCGTCGTGTCTTCCGATTTTTGTTCTCATCCTTTTTCTTATAATCTTGTTAATATATATATTTTCTATTTTTATTTCATGCTCCAAATTAGCATCTATTTCCAGAATTAATCATGTTTTAATGATTTGAGTTATACCTACAAAAATAGACGCTTATAAATTAAACGAAAATTTAAGGTAAAAACATCAATATATAACTTTTCCTTTTATACAAAAAAAATTGCACCAATAATCCCAACAATCATTGATACTAAACCAAAAAAAAATAAGGTTTCAAAATAGATCCATTTCACTTTATTATCATTGGTCACTGTCATTGCTTTTGTTAATTGAATCAAATTCCCTATCAGTCTTTTCCTCGCCTTATTTAATTCCTCCTTGTGAATTTTAGTAATTATCTTTTCCAAATCAAATTTCATGCCTCTCATTAATCGCATGCTAAGCAATAGCAACAAGATTGAGGTATTAAATAAGCACAACGAAATTATCAAAATCCACTTAACGAATATTGGGATGTTTCCTTGATTTTCGTTATCAAAAATAAACAAGAAATAGGAATCTTTCTGCAAAAACATTGATTACTTTCTGGGTTTAAATTTGAAATGGAATTCTTATCACATTATATTATAGACATGAAAAATAACTCGGGCACTATAAATTACATAATACATGTTACTCTATAATGACTCTCGAATTAAAACTATTAAAAATCCAACAAATCGAAGAATTCAATCGCGTTGATGGTCTGCTGGTCTCCAAGCCAGAAAATATTTTATATTTTTTAGGATTTAAAATCGAAAGCGAATCGTTGCTATTCGTTCCAAATAGGGAAAAAAAACAATCGGGTAACAAGCTGTTATTGTTTTTAAGCGCGCTCGAATACGACCAAGTTAAGCATAACATTGAAAATTCTGAAGATCTCGCAAATAACGTGAAACTGAAATTAATTCCTCCTGGCAATCAAGGATATGTCGCAAATACGATAAAAAGATTAAAATTAAATCGGATCGGTTTTGAAGAAGAGCACGTGTCATTTAAGAGATATGTAGAATGGAAAGAAAAATTCAAAATTCATCGCTTGGTTGAGTTTTCTAACGCGATCAATACGGTTCGGGCTACAAAAACTCCCGAAGAAGTCGAAAGGATCAAAAAGGCCGCTTATTTGGCTGATATTGGGTTTCAAACAATTTATAAAAACCTTTCGAGTGGAATGACGGAAAAAGAAATAGCAGCCGAAGCAGAATACGAGATGAGAAAAAAAGGTTCTGAAGGGACTTCTTTTGACACTATCGTTGCCACGGGCGAGAAAACCTGTTATCCGCATGCGAGCACGGGAGAACGAGAAATTAAGGAAGGAGACATGGTCTTGGTAGATATTGGTGCAAAATACGAGGGATATTGCTCGGACATGTCGAGAACATTCGTGTTTGGAACCCAAGATAACGATAAAGTTGATCTGATTGGAATAGTTAACGAAGCAGAGCAAGTTGCTCTCGATTCTTTGGAAATTGGTATTGAATGTCGCCAAATAGATAAAATTACTCGAGATTTCTTTAGCAGCAAAAGGCCTAAATGGGCTTCTCGGTTCCTCCATAGTTTAGGGCATGGTGTGGGCGTGGAAATACACGAAAAGCCTTTCTTATCTCCCATATCCCAAGAGATTCTCGAAGAGGGAATGATATTTACTATTGAACCTGGACTATATGTGCCTGGCTTGGGTGGCGCTCGAACGGAAGATCTCGTTGAATTAAAAAACTCTGGATTCGTATCTTTAAGTCAATCAGAAAAATGGTATTCTTAAATTTTAAAAAAGCTAAATCTATTATTAATTAAAAAATAAAACAAAAAATTCACCTCATCGGGACTTAAAATGAACATAAAATTATCAACGGGAATGGAAGTACAGTTTGAAGAACAGAATCCAAAAACCTTGTTCGAATTGATGATCAGCGAGATTCTCATACCAAAATACAAGGAAAACAAGGATTGGAACCTCACGTTGCTTATCGTCATTGAAGAGATGAATAGGCTCATATCTAAATACGATCTCAGCCCCAAGCTGAAGTTAGGCCTTTTAAACGATATAGAAGAACACCTGGATAAAGACATCGAAGAACTCACGGGGGTTGCCAAGATAGAGATCTTGTTCATAAACATGGAGGATTATGTGGAGGACATTAAAAAACTCATCCTTTCTGGGGCAGACAAGCAAGAATTGAGGAATAGCATGGCAAGACTCGTACAACCTCTCACGCTTTTTGAATTAGGAGAATTATTTATTTTCCTAGGAAAAAGAGCATTTTTGAAATAAGTTCTTGCTTACAGAGATAATTTTCTTTTTTAATTTTCATTCTTTTGTTAATACCTGTAACTCAACAAGAGTATTCCTTCTATTGATTCGATCTAAGCACATGGAAGGATTGGTTAACTAATTTCTATTTAAACAGTTATATCTTTCGAGCCCTTGAATAAAAACTTAAAAAAATCTCTGACAATGGGTCCAAAACCTATATAATCCGTGTAGATACCAAAATACACGTTTTTTCTCAATTGCTTTTGAGAAATTACGACAAACGCGTTAGAACCACCATCAATCACGACAATATTTGCAAAAAGCTTTTTTTGTGTTTTGATTTCTAAAACTTCACTGTAAGTCTCGTATAAATTTTTTATATCGTCTTTTTCCAATAATTCGTCTTCTATGATTAATTTGATTTCCTTCATGCCTCGCATTCTCCTGGCCTTAATATTATCTTGTATTGCTTCAAAGAATTCTGGTTCCGAACAAGATATATATAAGGAACTTCTAGCTTTTTGAACTAGATCTAAGATTTTATTGAGGCAGGCGTTAATTCCGGCGTGGACGTAAAGTGGAACCTTTAAAGGCACGTCGTGAGAATGATAGGCTTGGTTTAAGGCTTGAATTATGTTTTCGGAATGGTTTTCAAATGTTTCTTTATATTTTCTTTTTGAAATAATAAGGGCTTCTTCAGGGCTTTTAGCAAAATATCTAGAAGGTCTCGAATCTTCTTCTTTGATGATCCACATTTTTTCTTTTTCGAGGTGCGTTAGCACATTATACACGCGAGAGTATGGGACTCCTGATGCTTCCGATAATTCTCTTGCGTCCATTGGTCCTCTAGAAATAAGGGTTAAATAAATTGAAATCTCGTAATCTGTGAATCCCAATGCTTTTAAACTTAATTTTACGCTCTCAGGAATCTCGTTAGACAATTTATATTCGCACGCTTCTTGAAATTAGTATCCATTCTTTCTTTAAAAGTATTAATTTTTCTAACCTAATAAAAGCGCTGAAAATAATAGGATTAATACTCATCTAAGACTTTGAATATTTTTCTGAATTTTCTAATAAGAGAAGTAATATACTTTTCTGATAGATTATTCCTAAAATCAATTGGTGTTTTAATATCATTTATCATTGTATAAAAAACAAAAAGTTATATTAACAAATTAATAAATTCTCTCATGGTTCAGTAAAGTTTTCTTCTGTCTAATTTCTAAAACACGACAAAAATGTTTTTTTCGAAAATTTCGACGCGAAATTTTGATAACACCATGGCAAAATTTAATAATTCTGAGTGATATTATTAATTATATAGGCAATTATTAGCAAAGAAGGATATTATCATTACGATGGATGTTATTGATTTAAAAATTCTGGAAGAATTAAAAGAGAATTCGCGAATCTCTTTTAACGACATTTCAGAACGAGTGGGAAAAACGGAAGCAACCGTAAGGAGAAGAGTTAAGAAATTATGCGAAGATGGCATAATTAAGAAATTCACTATTGATTATTCCATTAACTCTAAACCTCAAACTCGAGCAACAGTTAAGATTGAACCAGACTTCAAGGAAATTAAAAGGATCTTAAAAGAACTTAGAGATATCGATGAGATCACGGATATTTGGCGGTTATCGGGAGATTGCGGTCTTTTCATGAAAGTTGAAATACCCTCAATTGAACAATTTAATCCTTTAATCGAGGAAAAAATCAGCCAAATCAAGGGCATTAAAATCGTTGAAACATGTTTTATCACGGATATCATCAAATAATCCGTTAAAAAACATACATCTTTTATTCATATTTATTCGATTTTTGACAAATAAATTCATCCAAATACCCATTAATTATTTAGAGATTTTCACTTTCTCGTCCACATTTCATTCGACGATCTTTAAACAAAAATTTTTCACAAATATCCTTTTTAAGTAAGTCCTATTTATGAAATAAAGAGAATGAACGATATTCGGTATGACCTCACGATTAAATTGTTTAAACAAAAATAATATATTATATTTCAAACTTTAAATGATCAGAAATAATTTACCTCACACCTTAGTTGATTTTTGAATAATGAGTTATAAATTTACTACGGAAGAATTAGAAGAGCTATTGGTCGATTACAACAAGATCGCACTAAAGGGCAAGAATATTCCTTCCAAGGTCTCTATTTGGGACGAAACCTTAAGAGACGGCGAACAAACGCCTACCGTTTATCTTACTTTAGATGAGAAAATCCACTTGGCTAAAATGATGGACGAGATTGGCGTAAAAATTATTGCCGTTGGATTTCCAGCGGTCTCAGACTCTGAAAAGCTTATTGTCAAGACAATTGTGAACGAGGATTGTAAGAGGGCCTCGATCGTTGGTGTAGCGAGACCAAAAATCGAAGATATTGACCACTGTATCGATGCAGATCTTAAAGAAATCGTCATATTCATGCCTATTTCTCCTATATTTCTCAAGACACTCAAACAAACAAAAGCGCAACAATTAGAAAAAATAGAAAGATCAATTCTTTACGCTAAAAATAACGGATTCAAAGTCAACTGGGTTGCTGAAGACGGAACAAGGTCGGAATTTACTCACCTTAAAAATGTGTTTCAAACCGCTATTAAAGCTGGCGCCGAGCGAGTCGTAATTGGAGACACTGTAGGAGTTTTAACTCCAATATCTACATCTTATTTAATCAAGCGTATAAAAAAACAGGTCATAGATCCCCTCAAAATGGATGTTGGCTTGGGAATACACACACACAACGACTTTGGATTGGCAGTAGCCAACACGATCACAGGAGTATTTGAAGGGTGTGAGTTTCCCCATACATGTATAAACGGATACGGAGAACGAGCTGGAAACGCCGCTTTAGAAGAAGTTGTTACAATTCTTAAGCGGATGGGGATTGATACGGGGATCAAGTTACAAAAATTACCCGAACTAAGTGCAGTTTGTGAAAAGTATTTCTGCCAGCCCCTTGCTCGAAACAAGCCTATTGTTGGTGATTTTGCGTTCAGTCACGAAAGTGGGCTTCATATTGCAGCGATTCTTGCTCATCCTCTCACCTATGAGCCCATCAATCCAAAAATGGTGGGAAGAAATAGGCGATTTTTCTTGGGCAAATTTTCGGGTACAAAATCTATAGAACACGCCATCCAACAAGAACAAGCGCATCAAAAACAATTAGCTAAGAAAAAGATAAAAGATCTCAAACCAGAAGAAGTCCTTTTGCAAAAACTTAAAATCTTAGATTTAGATATTCCTACGAATATCATTAAGTTAATCGTGAACGAGGTAAAAAGCAAGATAGAATCGCGATCAAAGGAAGACTTGAGAGAATCGTTTTTCAAAATAAAAAAGGAACTGGCGAAGATGATAAAAACATTAACTGATAGGGAGTTTTTTGATATCGTTAACAAATACGCTCAACCTTATGTACCAGAAGAATTTAAACCCAAGCTTGCTCCAAAAAAGGCGAGCTAGAATCATCCCCTTCGTGTTAAGCAAAATATTTTTCTTGATTTTATTAGAATCTCTATTTTTTAAGTATTTTATCAATGGCTTTTATTCGATCTTGGGATTTATTTAGGTCGCTTTTTAGTTTTTTAATTTGTTTTTTATAGGATTTATCGTCTAATTCTCCCGCATCGTGTTTTTTTTCGATGAATTCTATCAATTCCTTTACCGATTTCACCTTAGTTCCTAAGCTTTCTCTTTCAGGTTCTAGATTTTCATCTAATTCTCCTGAGGGGGCGTCATGTTTTTCTTTCAAGCTTGATGGTTTTTCGGGCAAAGAAGAAAGCACGTGTTTTCCTTGAGTTTCAAAAGCATAATCGATAAAATCGGTCGTATCCTCAACGTACTGTTCCTGCTGATGTTCTGGACCTTGCGTTTCGTATTGAGGTTCGTAATGCTGCCAATTGTTGTATTGTTGCTGTTCATGACTGTTCATATTTTGAGCTATTTGAGCTCCAGTTATTATGCTATTTTCATCAAACGCAACTTTCTCGATGAGGTGATCGATAGTCTTCTTCATTGTATTGATCTGGTCAGAAAATAGCTTGAGTAGCGACATTAATTCGCTTTTATTAGATATTTTAATATCGTAGTTGATATTTACATTGTCAATATTTACATTCTTTTTAGAAGAAGCGTTATTTCCAACATAATCGTATTGATAAGCAGCTGTATCGTGATTAATGGGTGCTGGAATGTTTTTACTTTTCCGTATTTCCGCCCTTTCTTCTGAGAAAAGCCAATTAAAAATATTTAATGCAAGTGCGGAATGCGTTTCGTATGCCATCCCTCCTCCCACCTTGTTTCTGAACATCTCGTAGCTCCCCATACAACATACCCTTCCTTTTTCAGCTTCGGAAATGCAAATTAATGGTGTTGAGAAGGGATCCGATGTTTCGTTTGAGGATGCAATGGCTATGGCTCCTGCGCCAATTATTGTAGAGGAACATCCCGCTCTATAACAGATGGTATCCAATCCGTTTGTAATAATGTGTGGTGGATTGAAAGAAGTACTATAGATTATTGGGAGGTTTTCCAAGCCTAAGTTACTTTTATCGTCTAAAACTTGGTCGTTTTCAAACGCAATACCGAATGATTCTGCTAATTCGTTTAAATTACTACTTCTCCCCCGGTCTCCACCTGCGTGAGAGAGTAATAGCAACCCTCCCCCCTCCTTTTTTACCCAAGTATCTATTTCGTTAATCTCTCTTGAGGTGATCTTCGCAAAATCAGGACAGGCAAACACTAAAATATCGTAGAGTTTAAGGCTTGACTGTGTGATTGCGTCGTTAAAAGAATGGCACTCAAAATCTTTTGATTCTAACAATTCTTTTAGATGAGAATAATTTTCAGCGATATTTCCCCGGCACTTATGTCCGGAATCGAAAGCTATATATTTTTTACTCATTAAGTTTCACTTGATAAGATTATAAAAGGTTTATAATTGCTCGAAAATTCTTTTTAAACCGTATTTGTTACTTGATATTCTATCAATCGCAACAATACTATATAAGATTTTATATCAAATAAATGTACATGTAATTACTGCTTAGACTAATTTATTTCCATTTAAGCAGAAAAATAATAACGCTATGAGTTTGAACTAAAATCATTATTTTTTTTGAATTGTTAATAAACGCTTTTATCTCCTATTATAAGGCTATCCTTGATGATTCCATTGATATTCACGTTGCTACCTACGATTGAACTGTCCGTGATCACCTTTTTTAAGGAAGCTTCTTGTTCTATAATACTATTACTTATGATCGAGTCTTGAATAATCGAATTATCCCCAATCGAAACGTGAGGTCCGATTACGGAGTTAACGATTTTCACGCCTTTTCCAATGTGGATGGGATTTTTTAACCATGATTTTTCGACTTGAATCCCTTTTTGTTGAAATTCTTCTTTTTTTGTTGAATATTGTTCTAATAAAAAGCGATTTCCGCTTAAAACCTCTGATGGACGACCAAAATCCAGAATTCCTTTTTTTAATTCCACGGCGGCTATTTTATAGCCTTGATCAACCAAGTCTTGAAGACTTTCTGTAAGATAAATTTCCTTAGAATCTTCCGTTCTCTTATCAAGGTATTTTTTTATGTTTTTGTAAAGTGCTTGCATTGTATCATGAGAAAAAGCGTAGATCCCCGCAATTGCCAAATCTGAAACGAAATATTCAGGTTTTTCCACGAGTTTCTGAATTAAATTGTTTTGATCGACTATAACGACGCCATAAGAGCTGGCTTCTTCTTTTGGAACCTTCATGACCGTGATTATACCGTCAATATCGGATTCGTAATATCTGTATAATAAATAGGAATAATCGTCGATAGGTATCATGTCGCCTAGAAAGATTAACGCGCCTTTTCTCTTGTTCTCTTCGTGATTGACAATTTGTTCTTCTTCAAAACTGTTTTTAGTGAGATAAATTGCTTCACCAAGACCCCAATAATACGGAACTTCGTCCTTGTATCCCCGAGGAATTTGCTCGATAAATTTCAGTTTGAAGAGTTGGTTATAATCGTGTTCTTTTAGGTAAGATATGATTTGACGCTTCTTATAGCCAACTATAAGTATCAATTCCGTATCTTTGTTAAATGTGTCGGTAAATTTGAGGAGGATATGATCCAAAACGGTTTTTCCCGCTACACTAATAAACGCTTTGGGTTTACTAAGAGTGAACGGTCGTAGTCTTGAACCAATACCAGCAATAGGTCCAATTATTTTCATTTTATAATTTTTTGAAACAATGCTTATTTGACGATATTTGTAGTAGTGTTTGTTGGTTAATAAAATTTTGACTCGTCAGAATCAAAAATTCTTTGTAAATAGCCAAATAGCATCGATTCTCCTTCTTCTTCTCGAACCGTACAAGGAATTAATTCTGCCGTTGATCCCATTTGAACGAAAACTTCTGAGATTAGCATTGACAACTCCCTGATAAGCCCTGCTTCTCTTTCGTTCGTGGAATCCTCCAACGCTTGAAAGTCTTGGCTCCAGTTTACGATCATATCTAATTGATCGTCGCTAAGAATGTCTGACTTGGAAAGGACATTGATCTGGGGGATGTTTTTGAATCGAAATTGAACTGAAGCCGCTAAAAGAAGCGTTGAGATGAATCCGTTAGGTCTGAGAACGAAGTTCGAATCAAAGAGAAACGTGACCGCTCTTTGTATTGAACCAAAACCTAACGAACTTGCAATCAATGGTCCCGTTTCCCGAAAGGCAAATAGCTCTAACTGACCTGCAGTGTCAACGAAAATCCACTCTGGATTGTATTCGTCGATCTCGTCTTTAAGATCGTCTAAATAATTTACCATCAGATCTGAAGCCAATATCATTGCCCCATTTGGTCCGAGGCCGTATTCTTCCATGATATCGTCTAAAACAATAAAATCTCGAATGTCTATGTCTGGAATATAGGGCATTTTCTTTACTCCAGGATCTAAATTTATGGTTATGGCGAAAGTTTCGGGATTTCGATGCAATACAAATTCCTTTAGAGCACCGGTGAGATTAGATTTTCCACTTCCGGCGCTTCCTATGATGTAATTTAATAAAATTTTCCGAGTCCTCCCTTTGTTATTCTTGAATAGATAACGGTAGGATTATCAATATAAAAAACAATTACTTTTCAATTTTACGCAAATTTGACAAGTAATAAATCGGGCGTTTCAAAGAACCTTCAAAAAGCTCTATTTCTTCCCTCGTGTGAGATCCGATGTACCCATCCACATCCAATACTAACATGGCTTCTTGGGATTTTAATTTTTCTAGGGCAATTTCCTGTAATTTATCCCATTCCTGCGTTGAAAATTCTTCTTTGTGTAATAATCCATCTATGGAACAAATAAAAACTAGCTTGTTATATAAAATTTGAAGTATTGATTCCACCTTGAAAAAATATTCTCTTGCACGAGAGTTTGAGCCTGCTAAAAATACTACTCTTTCCTTAATCCTTGAAAAATCGTAGATCTTCATTTCTTCTAGAAATTCTTGATTTAAACGCTTATTTTCCATTTTTCAATATTCACCGTTGAGCTGTATCCAATAAAAATACTAAAAAATTTTATCTTACTCGTAAAAAGAATTGGAATTTAAAAACCTTTATTAGACCTCGTTCCTATTTCATTCTCACCGTGATTTCAAATACCGTTTACCTTGCTGATAATTTGGAATTGCTTAAAAAAATCGATTCAAACTCGATTGATCTCATCTATATAGATCCTCCTTTTTTCAGTGGCGTTGATTATAAGGAATTTTCGGATCAATGGAAGTCTATTGACAATTATCTAGAATTCATGAGCGTTAGGATAAAGGAAATGCATAGGGTTTTAAAGAATTCTGGAAGTTTTTATTGTCATTGCGATTCCAGTGCGGCATTTGATTTAAAACCAATATGCGACGGCATTTTTAAACGTGAAAACTTTAAAAGAGACATTATCTGGAATGTGGGAAGCGTCTCGGGATTTAAAAGTCAAATAAAAGGGTGGGTGAGGCAACACGATTTCATTTTTTATTATACGAAAAGTTCAGATTTCACTTTTAATAAACAATACCTTCCCTATAAGGAAGAATACATCAAAAAAATGTTCCGCTACGAAGATGAAGACGGGCGAGTCTATAGAACACGCAGGAAAGGGCGTCAGTATTTAGACGAAAAACCTGGAAATCCCGTAGGCGATGTTTGGACCGATATTCTGATAGGTGATGTTTGGAACGACATTCTTTCCTATCAAACGAGAACCCGTTCGAAAGAATATACCGGATATCCTACACAAAAACCCATTCGGCTTCTCGAGCGCATAATATTAGCTTCTTCAAATGAGGGAGACCTTTTTGCCGACTTTTTTTGTGGTTCTGGAACCTCCCTAGTTGTCGCAAAAAAACACAATAGAAACTGGATTGGCGTGGATATTAATCCAAGAGCGATCGAATTATGTAATATTAGGCTCGGGTAGGAAAAAATTATCAAATAAAAACAAGTTGTATTTTGATAAGCGCAGATTTATTTATTAGATTTTTCATTACTATGTTATCGATCAATACTTAAATTTATTATTAGACAGATGTTAGGCGATATCTTTTACAATATATTTTACGCATTCATGATATTCTACATGGCAACATTTCTAATTGTTGGAATATATTTTTTATTTCGTGGATATAAGGTCAAGATGCCCAACTTATATTATGCCGGTTTAAGTTTTTTACTAATGGCAATATCTCAATTAATTAGCAGGATGATTAGATCGTTAAAAATCATTGAAGTTAGTTTAATTGCGATTAGCCTTATATTTGTAATATTATTTATTAATCAAACCTTTTATAAAGAGCGAAAATCGATGATCCTTAAAAAGAATCGTCGTACCTACTTGCCAACAATCTTGATTGCGTTAACAATCTTGGCCTCGATAGTAACATGCTGTTGTAGTATTCTCATCGATACACCTTTAAATACTCCCGAAAATAATTTAATCTATCTCCTTGCTACGGTAATTCAGAGGTTCTTGGTATTTCACTGGGCCGCTCTTTCGTCCTATCTTGCGTATAAAAAGCTTAGGGATAAAAATATTCGCCCTTGGATAAAGTTCAGATATAAAATATTTGCATTTACCTCCTTTCTCTTGGGGTTTCAACCAATCGTCCTTTTTTTCCAGCCCTATGGAATACCTTTCGGTTCTCCTCATCCTACCCAAAGTGCCGTTATTTTTGGGATTACTGCTTTGATAGCCATGATGTATTCCATTGGTTCTTTGCTCATTTGGATAATGCCAAAATGGCTAAAAACTTTCTTGGATAGAAATTATCGTTCTCTCGATGAAAACATAGATTATTCAGAAGCTGAATTACTTACTTTGATAAAGAACCAATTACCATCGAGGGGGGAAGATTGGTAGAGATAATTAACTATCTTGGGATACATTTAGCCCAACTAGTCCAAATTTCACCTCTAGCTGCCAGGGGATTGATTAAATTAGCCATAAAAGACGAATTAGGACCTTACTTTCAATTTGATAAAATTAAGTTTCAAGAACTCAAATTAACGATTAGCAATTCGCTAAAAATTAGGATCCAAAAATTAAAAAATATCGAAACAGATAAAGTAATAAAAAAATTGGAAGAAGAATTAATAGAAAATCAATCGTTAATTACGATGTCAAAAGTATGATCTTACTCCTAATCACATAGAAAATTCATATTGTAAAAACATTACAAAATTTTTAATACTAACTCTCCCACGCGCTTGCCCACATCCCTAGCGATCGTTCCTGCTAACTCGTCAACTTCGCCTTTACCCATGAATTCCTTGAGCGTGAACTTTTGCAGGCTATTAATTGGGATATTTCCCTCCAAAACAGGGCTACCAAGATTATTTCCTACCACGATCATTCCTTGGATGAGCGCAAAATTTATGAGCCCTGAAATAACGCCCTCCCCGTATCCTCGAAGTCCCGTGGAAGCCAAGGGAGCAAATATTACATCTTTTAATAAATATCCTTTCATTTTCCACGGTCTTGAACGGTCAATGAGCACTTTTACTTGTGAACTCATGGAGCCAAAGTAATTTGGGGCCGCAATTAAAAGCGCTGCTGAATTCAGTAATGTTTCTTCAAGCTTTTTCGTATCATCGTTTTCTGCTAGCGGGCAGTCGTTTGGAGGCCTCAAACATTGATCGCATCCGTTGCACGGCGTTATACTATAATCCGATATTTGCAGCTTGTTTATCTCTAGCTCTTCAGAAACCGATTTGATACCATCAATCGCACAATCTATTAGATAATTACAGCTTCTATTTTTTCTTGGTGAACCAACAATCAAAGTTATTTTCTTGGACATTCTTGATTTTCCTCTTTAATATCGATTAAATGTTTGCATGAACTATAACTACTAATCGTCATCATTGTCTTCTTCCTCTTCGTCCTCTTCGTCGAAATCAAATTCTCCGTGGCATCTCTCGCAAAACGGAGTACAGTTTATATAGATGGCCTTGCTATCACGCAATTCTCGTCCACAACGTGAGCATTCGACATAATCCTTGCCTTCCATAATATCAAATTCTCCTTGTTATAATCATGACTTTGAATGAATAAAATAATTGGTATGTTTTAATCCTTTTTGATTTGGATTTTAAATATTATAAATTATAATAAATAAAAATTAAGTAAGGCTGTAGACTTACTCGAGTTCTTCGTCTTCAAACTCAATTTCGTCTGATTTATTTTCTATTTTATCGTTTGCCTTCTTTGTTTCCTTGACTTTCTTTTTCGATTCTCTTTTCGAATCGTCTGAATAGTCTTTTTTCTTTTTTCCAAAATGTTTTTCGTCGAATTCGTCGAATTTTGCCTTTAATTTGTCTCCCACGGGTGAGGTATTCACGAGGACGCCCAAAACGATTAAAATAGCGAAAATAACGATGTATAACACCAAACTTTGGTCGGGGAAATACGCTAAAAGGACATTAATCGCTCGCACCATAACTTCTCCAATGGGCACTACTAATGGTTTTATGAAATTAATTAACGCAGCAACTATCGTGGCGAGCATTTCTAGGGCCGGTATTATTTCAAAGATCATTTCTTTTTAGCCTCCTCTTTTAATCTTTTTTTTTCCTCTTTTAATCTTTTTTTTTCCTCTTTTTGTTCTTGAATTTTGTGTCTATTTATTGAGAAATCAACGATATCATATAGTCGTAAGATTATCGTTAAGAAATACAATCCCAAGTAAACCATGATCATTTGTTGCAAGTTTATATAGACAGAACCTTGTCCAATTACTAAGAACTCTATTTCGAGAGCACCCGAAAAGCGATAACTCCACACATAAAAACAGTTTAGTATGACCTGAACAAGAGCAAAAATGGCCCTGCGTACCGATTGCGGAGGTGAAGAATACGCAACGAAGGCGCATCCAGTAATGACTAAACCGAAAGCAAAAACCCAGAACACGATGTTGTTGTATTGAACTTGAGTGAGGGTGATGTCAAAACCAGCAACTTCCAAGTCTCTAACCCAAGAAAAGGTTAGATATGGAACAATAACGGTAACAACGAGATAAACGAGCATGTAAAAGAAGCCTCTTATTATATTTTTCTTACTCTCCATATTAATATCGCCTCCTTATTTAGGGAACCTCATATATTGTTTGGTTAGTAAAAACGGCTCTAAATTCGAGCATGTCAAGCGAATATCGCCCACTGAGTGTCATGTCGCCCTTAAACTGCATGCCCGATGTTACAATAAATCCAGATGGGACCTCCACGCCCGTAATATTAAACCAAGTTAATAGATCCCGCCCACTTGGGATATTTGGATAATTCTGAGAAACTGATAATATCTCAGTTCCTTCACTGGAACCATTGTAATAAGACATGGAAAGTGAAAAACTCAATCTCGTCAAGTCAAAATACCCGTCGTTGTTTATGTAAAATTGAATGCTCACTTGCCAGTTATTGGGGTTAGAATCTGAAAAGTCTGGATCTGGAGCGCCCACGAGTTGTACATTGTTTGGGTTTCCCAAGATATTTACCGCCGAAATTCCAGCAAGCACGGAAACTATCGATAGAGATAGGGTGAAAAAGAGAAGAACTATGGTCAGAATCAACTTAACAATTCTTGATTTTCTCATGGTGTTTAACTTATATTATTCTTATATTTAGATTTGTAACATATAAAAACGTTTTTATATTAATATTTAGGTTTTATTCGATATAAAAAAGATCTCAAGGGAAAAGACCTTTAACTTCAATTTGAAATCGGTAAAACGAATTATAAAAACTATCTCTAATGGTGCAATTTAATAGTAAAAAACGAATAAGAATCCTTGCGAAATAGTATTGGCTTCAAATCATAATATGTTTATAAAACGAGAATGTGGAAGAAAATAAAAAAAAATTTTTGGATTTGAGTCCATCAAATTTATTGGACGAAAATGCCTTGTTTTTGCTTGCGCCTTATGAGATACTTTCTCGTTTCGTCGAGTGGAATGATTCCAAAAGACCCGATGAAGATTGCAAGCCAATGATACCACTTGTCCATGGGTACTGCGTGAAATGCGATACCCATCGGCGTGTATAGTATTAACAAGTGCAACGCAAACGATATTCCAGTTGCCCAGAATAGGTGCTTGTTTGGGAATGACCATAATGGTTTTGTTTCCGAGGTACAGGAAAACACGAAAAACAGTTCGAAAAACACCACGTTCGTAAACACTATAGTTTGAACAACCCCGATCTGATACTGTTCTGCCGTGTAAACAATACCCCAAATTTCCGTACCATTTACCAATCGTGGATCAAAGAAAGGAGATGTTGGATCGGACCAAGCAGGGATCAACACGGACCATGAAACGACATAAAGTGCAACATCTGTAAAAGCAGCGAACACCGCAGCGATGATGATGGCTTTCCTGATGTCCTTGATCATGTTAAATCCCTTTCGGGGTTTATATTTCATGACATCTGGATCCGTTGGCGTTAAACCAAGTACCATGGCGGGAATTCCGTCCGTTGCAATGTTCAACCAGAGGATTTGGATTGCCTCTAATGGTGAGGCGAGAAAAATGTTAACGGTGACTTTCATCAAGATCCACGCAGATAGAATTAAGAAAATTTCGTCAAAATTTGCACTCAACATGTATCGAAAGAAGCTTTTAGTCGTTTGGAATATACCACGACCTTCTTCGATTGCGTTCACAATGGTGGCATAGTTATCATCTATGAGGATCATGTCTGATGCTTCTTGGGTAACCTCAGTTCCTTTCAAACCCATCGCTACACCAACATTCGCGCCTTTTACCGCTGGAGCGTCGTTCACACCATCTCCCGTCATCGATACGATATTTTTCATGTTTTTAAGAACTTTCAAGATGCGTAATTTATGTTCCGAAGTGACTCGAGCAAAAACATCCACATCTTTTAGTTTCTCCGCTAATGTTTCGTCCGTCATCTCCTCTAATTCGGCTCCCGTGATTGCCAATTCTCTGTCTGTTAAACCTATTTGCTTGGCGATTGCGATGGCCGTGATTTTGTGGTCTCCCGTGATCATGATAGTTTGAATACCTGCCATTCTCGCTTCCTCTATGGAATCTTTAACCTCGTCCCTTGCTGGGTCGATAATACCTGCTAAACCGAGATAAACGTAATCTTCTTCCATGTCTTCTTCCGTAAATCCTTCGTTTAACTGCTTGTAAGCTACGCCCAATACTCTTAAGGCGTTTTTAGCGAACTCTTCGTTTTTAGTTAGTATGGTATTTTTAACTTCACTGATGGGTTTTTCCTGTCCGTCAATGAGTGCTTTACTAGCACCATTCAACAATACATCAGGAGCGCCTTTAAGAAGCGAATATTTTTTACCACCCATCTCAACGGCAACCGACATCATCTTCCTGTCAGAACTAAATGGAACTTCGTTTATCTTGTGTGCCTTGCTTTCTAGTCCCATTTTCATTGCTAAGACTTTAAAACAAATTTCAGTCGGATCTCCAACAACATCCGTATTGTTGGTACCATCGTTTCTGAGGTTCACGCTTGAATTGTTGCAAAACATGGCAACTTCCAGGAATCTTTTTAGGTCTGGAGTCATGGCCATGGCTTTATCGTTGTCCATTATTTTTCCTTCGATAGTATAGCCCACTCCTTCTACATTATATTCCTTACCCCCCAAAAAGATCTTCACGATGGTCATCTCATTTTTCGTCAAAGTGCCCGTCTTATCAGAACAAATCACATTAACTCTTCCCAAGGTTTCAACTGCAGTTAATGTTTTGACGAGAGCGTTTCTGGCGGCCATCTTTCTCATACCAATGCTCATGACGACAGTGATTACAACAACTAATCCTTCTGGAACGGCAGAAACGGCAAGACTGATTGAAATAGTCAAGGCGTCAATGATATCTTCTATCTCTTCGTCTCCTGGTTTTTCAGTTATGAGTATAATGATAAGCTCTATTATAAAAACCATGAGACAAATGACAATAATGATTTTTCCGAGTTGCTTTCCAAATCTATCTACTTCTTGTTGGAATGGGCTCTGCTCTGGTTCTTCTTCTTGAATTTTTTCGGCAATCTTACCAATTTCAGTTTCCATTGCAGTTGCAAATACGATAGCTTCTCCATTACCACGAGTGATTATTGTGTTGCTGTAGACGGTATTTTTCCTATCGGCAAGCATCGTTTTCTCGTCTACGAGCTTCAAATTCTTATTTACTGGCTGTGATTCTCCCGTGAGAATGGCTTCGTCGAGATAAAGGGAAAAACATTCAGTTAATCGAGCATCTGCTGGGATTTTATCTCCTTCGTCAAGTTGAAGGATATCTCCTGGTACGACCTCTCTCACGTGAATCTCCCTGATTTTACCGTCTCTTTTAACTTTTGCAATGCTCGGGGCCATTTTTTTCAGGCTTTCTAACGCTTTTTCTGCGTTATATTCCTGATAAAATCCCAGCACTGCGTTCAATATGAGTATGACCATTATAACGATGGCGTCCAAGAATTCTGATGGTTCTCCGCCTTTCGATAACTCGTAAATACCAACCCCTACAGATATGAGGATGGCACCAAAAAGCAAGTACACGAGAAAGTCCTTGAACTGGTTTATAAAGATCTGTAACGCCGAAATCTTTTTGGTCTGTATTAACTCGTTGAAACCAAATTTATCTAACCGATTTTCCGCTTCAACCTCAGTTAGCCCAGTTTTTAAGTTGGTATCTAAATTTTTTACCACGATATCGACATCTAACGAGTGAGGATTCATCTCTTTAATTTCCATAATAATCTCTATTGTTTTTTATTAGATATTTTTAAAAAATTTAGTTTATACGCTTTAAAAGAATGATTAAAATAAGATTTTTTGGTTTTTAGATATTAGCCTAGACTAAATTTCTCCTATTAAATAATAATTTATTTTAATAGAAGGCATAAAATAAATGCATTCGTTGGTATATTTCTTATTTGGTTTGTTAGTTCCACGAAATTTTTATCAATAAATTTTATAGTCTCTATAAAAAAAGCCT
>JAFGGO010000023.1 GCA_016930515.1 Promethearchaeota archaeon
GAGCTAAGACCCATCAAACGGCGGGCCTAATTCCTGAGGCTCTTAAGGTGGAATCGCTGCCTTACAATATACTAAAAATGTATTGCTCCAAGCTTCATGAATAATATAAACAGAAAAAAATAAACCAAATGGAGAAAATCGAGCTATATGCTGGAACATCCGAGTATGTCACTCTACGACGACAACTTAATTTTTTAAAGTTGGTTTGCGTGAAAATGAGATGAATGCGGACAATCAGCAGGAAAGGCTGGATGCTAATTGGATTGTAGGATTCACAGATGGAGAAGGCTGTTTCCATGTTTCAATAAATAAACTTCCAAAAATGAATTTAGGATGGCAAGTACTTCCTGAATTTAGAATTGTTCAGAAAGATATTGACGAACAAGCACTTTACAAAATAAAAAATTATTTTGGATTTGGAGAAGTTAAAATCAATAGAATTGATAGACATGGAACAAGAAAAGATTTTAAAGTGAGAGGGTTAGAAAATTTAAACAAAATAATTGAAAAGATGAACAATAAAGAACATCTCAAAAAAGATGGTCTTGACAACATAGCTCAATTAATTTCTAAAATGAATCGACAACCAAATATTAAGTATCTAGAATCCTCAGAGACTTTATGCTCGACACAAATTTAATTTTGTGAAGATAAAGTCCGAACTTTATGGCGACATAAAGAATTGAATTTTAGTATAAAAATTCTAATTAACATTGATGAGCGTAATACCTTGTCGTCTAAATGGCGACTTGCATGAATGGTTTAACGAAATCGTCACTGTCCCTAACTAGAAACTTCTGAAATTATTATCTGGTGAAAAGGCCAGAGATGCCTAACGGGAAGCGAAGACCTTGTGGACCTTTACTGCAACTTGTTGTTGTGGATTTATAATTGATACATAGAATAAGTAGGAGAATACGCGTAGTTTCGGCGAGGCGGCTCACAATATGTAATACTACTTACCTTTTATAGACCCACTTACTCTTTCGAGGACAGCAGCAGGCGGGCAGTTTGGCTGGGGCGGCACCCCTCTGAAAAGATATCGGAGGGGCCTAAAGACAAGCTCATCCAGGTCGGAAATCTGGAGTAGAGTGTAAGGGCAAAAGTTTGTCTAACTGTTTTTCAAATAGCACGAAAAGCAGAATTGAAAGATGAGCCTAGCGAACCATTGTAGACTCTTAATGGGTCTCAATTGTGACAGAAAAGGTACCCCAAGGATAACAGGGTTGTCTCCCCCGATAGTTCATATTGACGGGGAGGTTTGCTACTCCGCTGTCGGCTCTTCCTATCCTGGTCGTGCACAAGCGACCAAGGGTGATGGAGTTCACAGATTAAAAGGGATCGTTAGCTGGGTTAAGATCGTCGTGAGACAGATTGTATGATATCTATTAGGCATGTCGTTGTCTGAGTGGAATGATCCTGTAGTACGAGAGGAACCAGGACCAGATGCCTCTGGTGTAACAGTTGTTATGAAGCAGGCTGTGCAGCTACGCATTACGTGGATAAGCGCTGAAAGCATCTAAGCACGAAGCCATCCGCAAAACGAGACAACAAAAGCCGTCGCAAAAGACGACGTTGATAGAGTTGGTGTGTAATATCCAAGAACCCGAGGATTTCAGCACGCAACTACTAAAAGCTTTATTTAAAATAAAAAATTAAGATTACATCTCTCTACCTGTTTTTTTGAAAACATACTACTTTTTTATATTAAAACATATTCCCTATATTGATAATATTTATATATTAAAAAAATATTTTTAATTATGCAAGAAGAAAAAGAAGATTTAGAAGAAGAGGGCTTAGAAGAAGAAGGTTTAGAAGGAATTATAGAATTAAGAAAATTTTTCTTATTGGAATATAAAAAAGACAAAGTTGATTTTAAGAAAAAATCACAGGAATATGAAGAATTTCCACCAACACTTTCTAGAGCAAATAAGATTAGATTTTATTTTATTTCTAAAAAAGAGTATTTTCCTTGTTTAATAGAACAAACAAAAAAAGAGTTAGAAAATTTTGAAAAAGAATTTGAAGATAACTTATTTAAAAGAATTAAAAATTATATGCCTTTCTCAAACTATAAAACATTAAAAAACGAGCTTGAGGAAAAATTAAAGGTATTGAGAAATAGTTTAGAAATATGCACTAAAAAATATGATAATCTATTTTGTGATATTTTAGATGGAAGATTGGGATAGCAAAGTATCTAAAAAATAACTTTTTTCTATTCTTAATATTGAAAACAGGATAATCTAGGATATTCATGCTTAATCTACTCAATCAAAGCTTAAAATCTTCTATTAAATTATAGAAAATATAAGGAAATCTAATAATTATTGTGTATATTTTAAATCAAAATAGCAAGATTTAAAAGCACTTATTTTCTTATTTTTATGTGAGTGGGATAGCTAACTTTCGGATATTTGCTGTTAAATCAACAAGGACTGAAAAATGAGTTCTAATATCTCAGAAATTAAAGATTTCTGGGACCCCGAAAATCTCAAAGATTTTCGATGTCTGAGGAAGGTCCGCCCATCATTAAAAACCATTTGCGAAAGCAAACTGTCGTGAGGCAAAGCTCCACTACAGAAACGACACAGCCTTGTCTGAGTAATGAACCATGCGGGAAACTTAGAAGACAGGGATTTGATGAAACGAGTGCCTTGGTTGATGCAACTGCTTTAAACGCAAGCTAAGTAGGATGTTGGCATAATCTGTTCGAGACAATATATTCATCATAAAGATGAATGTCACCGAAGATTAACAAAAGGTGGCCTATTTCCCACTCACAACTTTTTTTAGTTAACTGCAAATATTAAAATATTACCAATAAAAATGGATAATGTGTAAGCAACTGACATATGTCACCTGCTTAACCGAAAATTAGTTCTCATATGAAATTTTAATTTTCTTATGAAAAAAGAAGAGATAAGAAAAGAATTTTTCAAGCTAAGAGTAAGGCATCACTCTTACAATCAATGTAGAAAAATACTTCTTTCTCAATTTGGATTTGAAACTTCTAAGAGAACTCTTCAAAGATGGAGCAAAAGAATTAATGAAACTGAATGGGACTTATGTGATGAATCCACAAAACCAAAAACGATTCATTATAAGATAACCCCTGAAATTGAGAAGAGGGTAATAGGAATAAGAAATAAAACAGGATTTGGACAAGATAAAATTAAAGATTATGTTGATATAAGTCATTGGTCTATTAATAAAATTCTAAGAAAAGATAATCTAACAAACCCTAATCCAAATAGAAAAAAGCGAATAAAATATATTCGCTGGCAGAGGAAACATCCTAATTCCCTATGGCAAATGGATGTTTCAGATCAAAAGATTGCTGATAAATATTGCTTTGCTGTTATTGATGATTGCTCTAGATATTGTTTAGGATTAACAGATTTAAACATCGTAACAACTTCGATTATAACAAAAATATTAGATGAACTCGGTAGAGTTCATGGATATCCAAGAGAAATATTAACTGATAATGGTAATGTATTTGGATTAAGGAGTAAGCATAGCAAGTTTGATAGATGGTGCACAAGAAGAGGAATAAAACATATCAGAACAGCAATTCATAGCCCTACAACAACAGGAAAGATTGAGAGATTCTTTCAAACATTAGGTAATGAATTAAAGTTTTGTAGAAATCATCAAGAGTTTCGAATGAGGTATAATCATTTTAGACCTCATACAAGCCTTAATCATTTGTCCCCTTCTCAAGTGTATTTTAGGGGGTGACAAATGTCTCCTGCGCGTACA
>JAFGGO010000024.1 GCA_016930515.1 Promethearchaeota archaeon
AAGTCATTGCACAATCAAATGTTTCGTAGTATAAAATATTATTAAAAGAATTTATTTTTTAAATTATTTAAAATAAATCAAGTTCTCAAGTTGCGATTTTTCTCATAACGCTTATTATCTTTTCTACATGATCATCATTAACGATTAAAGGGGGTAGTAATCGAATGACAGTCATGCCCGCGTTGAGAAATAAAACCCCTAAGTCTACAGCTTGTTGAATTCTGTCCTTTACAGGTTTCTTAAATTCAATTCCAATCATCAATCCAGACCCACGCACTTCCCTTATATTATCGTTGTCTTGAGCGATCTCTTGAAAGTTATTAATTAGCATGGCCCCCATTTTAGCTGAATTCTCTACGAGATGTTCTTCTAACATAATTTCAATGGTTGCGTTAGCCGCAGCGCAAACCAGCGGATTTCCCCCAAAGGTCGTATTATGTTCGCTTACTTGAAAATTGTTCCAAAGGTCTTCGGAGGAGATAGTTGCTCCCATTGGAAGACCACCTGCTATGCCTTTTGCCATGCATACAATATCGGGTATAATACCGTAATGTTCGTAAGCAAACATCTTACCTGTCCTTCCAAACCCGGTCTGTACCTCGTCGTCTATTAAAAGTAAGTTCTTTTCGTCGCATAATTCCCGTAATTCTTTAGGATAATCCTTTTCAGAAGGATACACTCCTCCCTCGCCTTGGACTAATTCCGTTAAAACGGCGACCGTGTTTTCGTTTATCAATTCTTTCACGGAATCTATATTTCCGAACGAAGCAAATTTTACATGTGGGCTCAACCACGACATGAACGGTTTCCTGTATCGCATGTTGAACGTGGCGGCAAGCGCTCCCAAGGATCTTCCGTGGAAGTCTCTTTTAAAAGCAATGATTTCAGGATTTTTTTTGTTCCTGCCAGAGACAAGCGCTAATTTTATCGCCGCTTCTACCGACTCCGTGCCACTATTTGATAAAAAAGATTGATCTAACGGTTTTGGAGTTATTTCTGCTAATTTTTCTAATAACTTGCTCCTTTCCTCTACGGGATACCCCGGGGGCACCATTACTAATTTTTTCAGCTGTTCCTCAATGGCTTCGATATATTTCGGGTGACTATGCCCGATGTTCATCACACCATGCCCCGCAACGCAATCTATATAACTATTTTCGTTTTGATCGTAAAGAAGGGCACCTTCCCCCCTAACTATAACATAATCTCGTTTTGGAAAAAGTTTCGTGTGGTGATAAGCTTCTGATTGAATGATTTTTGAGAAATCTTTTTCATCACTCATATAATGTATAATGAGCGCATTTAAAAAAAGACCATCATTTCTCATTTATAAAAAAAAAATGTTTGAAATTGCTTCATAATAACTTTTATTATAATTTGATGCATTACACTATATAGGAAAATTGATCTATAACAATTCACTACACGAAATGATTTATGCACGGATTAAAATTAGAACACGCGGCAATTGCAAGTAATACCGAAAGAGAAAGCGACTTATTTTTTGTAGAACTTTTAGGTTGCAAGAAGGCAAGGACTTTCACGGTTTCAAAAGATTTAATGGAAAAATTTTTTCAAGTTGCGTGTGAATCTGAGGTAATAAGATACGAAAAAGACAAAGTGAATTTCGAAGTATTCTTGACAAATGACGATGCCAAGACTCGAGACATTTTCACTCACATTTGCTTGATGATCGAAAATAGAGACGAATTTTTTGAGAAAGCAAATCAGATGGGATTTAATACCGTGAAAGTACCACGCGAGGGAAGCGATTCGTATTACTTGTTTGTCAGGGATTTTCGTGGAAATTTATACGAAATAAAAGAAATATAATAATATCGAAGGTATTTTAAATATACCAAAAGTATTTTTATTGGAATTTTCATATTATTGTTGGATTAATAGGTTTAGATTATTGAATATAAGGGTGATTCTATTTCAAAATCTTTTAAAATTAAAGTGGTAATCGGAGGCGTTTCAAATTCCGGAAAAAGTAAGTTTTTAAATCGTACCACTTTAATAGAAGAAGAGATTGGAGTATCCTTTCAATCACTCGAATGCTTAGTAAACGATGGGGATTCATACAAATTTATTTTTTGGGATTTAAACGCTAAAAAGATTTTTCGGTTCATGTACCCCCAATTTTGTAGGGGTGCCAAAGCAGGCTTTCTTTTTTTCGATTTATCAAATCCCAATACATTGATCGAACTTTCTTTTTGGATCGAAATTTTCAAGAAGAGCGCAAAAAACATTCCTCTAATTTTAATAGGAACTCTTCCTGAGAACGGAGAAATTCAGGTTAAGGACGAGGAAATAAGCCATTTTATCAGCCAAAATGGCTTAAACGATAGATTCTTCTTTTTACCAAACGAAGAACATCGAAGAAAAGAGAAGGAAAGGATTTTCAAACATCTAATTCAATTATTAAATCAGGATAGCGAAATCAAGCAATTTGAAATAATTTCGCCCTTAGAGGATCCAAAATTCATCGATTTCTACCACCTTTTTTCAAATTGTCCGACTTGTAACGCTAAAAACCACGAAAATTACTTAGCAAAATTTTTTTATAGCAAAGATGCTGAGAGCGTGAAAATAAAGGAATTGCTTTTAGAATTAATTGAAAAAGCTCAAGACCTTCCATTTTTCGCCTACGATCATTTAAAAATTGGAATCCCTTGCTGTAGGTGCTTTAAGAAATATTGCTAGAATTAAAGTGCTTTTTTTAATATGCCAGAAGCCTTGATTATGTCCATGTGATCGAATGCTAAATCAAGAGTGGATATTTGGGAAATAAGATGCGTTTCAAGATCTTCTGCGTCGTCTTGTGCTTTAGGTTTTTGATTTTTTCTTTTTAAATCGCAGAGATAAGCAATAGATACAGTATGTCCCCTCGGATCCCTATCTGGATCTGAAAAAACACCAATGAGCTTCTTTATTTTAACATCCAGGCTTGTTTCTTCTTTTGCTTCTCTCATACAAGCTGCTTCAACAGTTTCACCAATATCTACAAATCCTCCAGGAAGTGCCAATTCACCTTTATACGGTGGGTTCTTACGACGTATGAGTACAATTTTTTTTCCATTTTCTACCAAGATTACTGCATCTACTGTTAGAAGAGGAGTTTCGGGTTTACCCATATCTAATCTCTTTTTCTTTATTTATCTTTTATTAAAAATATCGGAAAATTAATCGTCCCACACTTTCGAATTAATCAAATGTTCAATCCGTGTTCTTCGAGGTCTTACAAATTTCGTTCGATTATTTTTTCTTTCAAGCAAGAGCGAACGTTGTAGAGTCGTTGAATTGACCATTTGTACTTCTAAATCTCCTTCATTAAGCCAAATATGATTGAAGCTAGGCCCTTCGTCTGCTCGCACTTTATTCGATGTAGAAGTACCGCAATATAAGAAGGTAGTAGGACCGATAACATACGCGTGAGGAATGTGCTTGTGCCCCATAAGGACTAGGTCAATTCCAAAGAGTTGGGTAAATTCTATGAGTTCTCCTGCGTCAACTAATGTTGTTTGCTTACGACCACTATAAGGGACGGCAATGGCGTGGTGGTGCATTGCAATGACTCGATTTTCCAGGTTTTCGACGAATTGATTACCAAGCCAATCTAATTGTTCGTCTCCTATTTCTCCCGTGGAGACATCGTCTTTTGCGCTGCAAACGCCAACAATAATCGTGTCTCTATCCTCAAGGATCATTTTAGATCTCCGAGGAGCGATAAATTTCTCAAAAAAGATAAGACCATTATTTTTAGCACAATGATTTCCAGGTACAACCAAAAGGCGTTTTGAAGCATCCTTGAGTTTCTGCAAATAAGCAGAAAACCTTTGATATTGTCGATATCTACCTTTATGAACGATATCGCCCGTTAATACAACAACATCATGTTTGTTTTGTTTAATATAATCTATAACATTATTAAAGTAGGAATCCTCAAACTCGCTTCCGTAATGAAGATCGCTTATCTGTATGATTATAACCATTTTAGATCACACAATTATATTGAAAGATATTATTGAATTTCATCAAGAATAGAATGGTTAAATAATTTATTGAAGTTCTCTTTTTAAACACATATAAACAGATAGTCAGCGAGATTCTATTAATTCGTCTTGAATGTGGAATAATTTTCTAATCCATACCGGAAAAATGAATCCAATGTAAAAAAACAAACCAGATAATGAAACAATAACACGTATGGGCACTAAGGCAACCTCATTTAATTGGAAGCTAGCATCAATGGCAGATGACACGCAATAACTTGTCCAACCTAACAACATGAAAATACCTTGTATTTTATATCTTTTTCCCTCTAATTCCATCGTGTTACGTGCAAAATGAAATCCAGTTGTTAAAGTGAAAAGCAGGTTAAACGAATGGAAAAATAAAATATAACCTGTATATATAATATCAAATGGATGGTATGGTAAATCTATAAAACCAAGTAACTCGTGAACGGGAGCACCTGGAAGCCAGTATAGAGCAGAAAACAAATAAATCCAATAAATGATTGAATATATAAGAGAGAATATCAGAAATATTCTTTTTTTCTTTGGGCTTATTATTTGAGCGTAAATTTGGATCCAAGCAATCATTGCGAAGGGAGTTAAAAGATTAGCCATTATTATATAGAAATCGTAAGTTGCGATGTTTTGCGTTGCGAGCCAGTAAATATATCCAAAATAATACGGCCACCACGGTTCACTCATGATAACAGCAGCGATTGCAAAATACAACATCATTTTAGATCGATCCTTGATAGCTTTCTTTAGGATCATACTTGTAAGCACGAACGAAAAAGAGACACCAATTACGGCGGTTATTCCAGATAAATGACTTAATGGTGAAATATTCACAAATAACATTGGCTAGATAAATAACTAATTTGCATGTATTGATTTATAGATATGATTGTCAATAGTCGTTATAAATTTATGTTTGGGTATTTTTATTTAAAATACTCATTGATATATCTCAAGACATCATCTAGTTTCGCATCAGGGTTAGTAATAAAACCTTGTCCGTAATCTTGATTCCCTCCTCCTTTTCCCCCAAATTTTGACATCAGATTATTGATAAATGAACCCATTTCAAATTTCAATAGATTTACAACCTCCTTACCAGACATGCCCAAAACACCCACACCTTTGTCTGAACTATAAACAAAGATAGAAATGAAATTATCACCTTTTTTCATAACTCTTTGGCTCAAGTTTTTAATGTCGTTTTGATTGATATCTTCGAAAGATCTGATAATTAGCATGCAATTCTTAAATTGTTGGGCGTTTTCAATTAATTCTAAAAGATATTCTTCCGTTAGCATGTGCTCAATTGTCTCAACTTTTTTTACTGCACGATTCCATTCTTCGTACAATTTTCTTACTTTTGACGAAATTTTATTTTCCTTTACATTAAGGAATTGAGCAATTTCAGCTAGGATATTTTCGTTTATTAATTCTTTTGAGTTCAATTTCAAGTCGTTCTTATCTATCTTTCCCTTTTTTAAAGCCTTATTCAAGTTATTGCGTTTTTCCAATAATTCTATTATTCTTCCCACGAGTTTATTAGAGTCCACAGACAATATATTCTGTAGTTCTTCCAAGATTTTTGCTTGATCCTCTTCTACTTTAAGCGTTGCGTTGCCAGCCGTAAAAACTAATCGCACGACTCCGTCTTGAATCTTTTGAGACTTGAGTATCTTGATGTGTCCCGCTTCATGAGTATTATTCAAGTGAGTACCACCACACGCTTCGACATCCACCCCAGGAACTTCGACCACTCTTATATTCTTACCCGGTACGGCTCCACCTTGATACAATCCCATGCCGTATTTTTGTTCGGCTTGAGTGCGCGGCATAAAAGAAAGCTTAAGATTAATTTTTGCATTTACTATCTCGTTTGCTTTTTCTTCTATTAGTTCTAATTTATCTTTTGATATCTGTTCGTAATGCGTGATATCTAAATGAGCGTTTTTTACGGTTTTTTTAGCACCTGCCTGGTTAACATGGTTACCCAATACTTGCTTTGCCGCAGCGTTTACGATGTGAGTAGCCGTGTGATGTTGCGAAAGTTGGAATCTCCAATCTTTATCGACATTAACTTTCACGACGTCTCCTTCCTTAAATTTTGGAGTATCTTGAAGAACATGTATGATGTGATTCCCTTGTTTGATTACATCAACAAATTCTTGTCCGTTAAGGGTTCCAATATCGTGAAGCTGCCCTCCTGAAGTGCCATAGGCAACGGATTTATCCAAAACAATCATTTTATTTACGATTTTCAGAACCTTCGCTTGATTTGATATTTTAGTATAATCGTCGTAAAACAACGATTTTGTTTCAGGAATTCCTTCTAAATTTAAGCCCGTATCTTTTCTAGTGGCATGAGCCTGTTCGACCTTTTCGTGTCGTTCTACGACGAGAGAATAAAAATTATCGGGAATTATGACTTTTTTATTGTATTTTTTTGCAATAGATTTAACCATTTCGGGATTAATACCATTAGAATCATAGATTTCAACTAGTGTCTCCAATGAAATATCTCCCTTTTGAACGATCTTCTCGAGAATTTTACTTGCTTTCTCTTTCGTTATATAAAACTTCTCCTTTTCAACATCTAAAATTTCTCTTATTTCTTCCAAGTGCTCCGAGACTTCGGGGAAAATTTCTCTTAATTCTTCTGCGTGCCATTCACACACATCAGCCATATCAATTTCCCATTCAAATTGGTCTATAAAACTTAACGCTCTTCGAAAAATGACTCTAAGGTTATAACCACCACCAACATTCGAAGGAAGTTTACCATCGTTGATTGCAAATAAAAGACTTCTGGCATGTTCAGCAATCGAATAAAGACCTGTCATTGGAAGTATTTTTTCTTTTAAATCTTCAGCCTTTATGCTCAATTCGTTAGCCACGCGCTTCCAGGCAGCATCCATATCCTCAACTTCGTCGACATTTAAATAAGCTGCGTATCGAGAAAATTTTTCGTATAAATTTAGATCTAACTCGATGCTTGTTTTTTCCCTGAGCTTTTTTAATACTTGAGGAAAGACGGCCTCATACATGTTAGGCGTTCCTTGAGAAAACCACGCAACTCGTTCTTGACCGAGTCCCATATCGAGTACTTTTAGCTTCAATTCCCTTGGACCATCTGGAGTTTGCTCGAACATCATATATACTTGATTAAATAATTCCACGCCCCGACTGAAAAACTCTAAACTGCACCCGAATGTTCCACCTCCCGCCCACGAGTCCTCGTGTATGGTAATCTCTTCCTTGGAAAGCCCAACTCCTTTTTCAGTTATGAAATCGTGCATGTCCATAAAGAGTTGTCCCTGATTCCATTCATCTGGAGAGACGAACGCATGTTGACCTATCATCACAAATCCACACGCATGTGAGCCTGTCAAGCCCACATTAGGAATATCATTAAAACGCAAACAGAATTGGGGTATTAAAAGCTTTTTAGCTGGAGGGTCGACTTCCCCCGAGACAACATACGGTTGGAACGCAGATATAGAAGCTATGGTGAATTCGGAAGTGGAATTCCACCGCGCAACGCAGGGATATCTTTTCACGGGTAAATAACCTCTGGGTTCAAGAACTTCAACGATTTTCTTCCATACATTTATATAACTTAGTTTAACTGGAGAAGGATTGTTAATGACGACTTGAAACCCGCCAGAACACACTGGATCTCCACAAACTTCTCTATCTTCGTGAGTTGTCCAAAAGTTTGTACCACAATTGCAAGTCTTTCTCATGTATCCCAATTCCTTAAGTTCTTTAGTTGGGAAATACAATTCTGGTTCTTTTGAAGCAATAATTTGAAAAATCTTTTTTGTTTCTTTATCGCTTGAACTTTTAGAAAGCAATTCTACCTGATCTTCAGTTAGCATTATAAGATGAATAATACACCAAAATTAATTAAGATCAATATTTCTTGATAAAATTCGAAATAGAAAGCAATTCAAAAATGCTTTTCTTTCTTAAAACAAGGTAAATTTCTCTAATATATCGTATGAATATAAAATATTTTATAGCGTGTGAGTTTATACTTTCATATTAATTTTAATTACTACTCAAGCTTCACAATGGACGAGCGAGAATTTTATTTTAAAATCGTAGTTATTGGAGATAGCGCCGTGGGAAAAACTTCACTCATTTTTCGATATACGACGGGGACATTTAACCAAGAATATATCATGACATTAGGTACTCAAATAAGCAAGTTTCAAGCTACAATTGATGGTATATCAACTAAATTAGTTTTTTGGGACTTGGCAGGACAAGCAACATTCGAACATTTGCGTAAGAACTTCTATAACGGGACGAGCGCAGCAATTATCGTGTTCTCCCACGAAGAAAACGAGTTAGGAGAAAAAAGCTTTAATAATTGCGTTAAATGGTATAATGATGTAATCAAATATTGTGGAAATATACCCGTCATTCTCTTTGGCAATAAGATCGACCTAATCGATTATGAAATGCTTTCTAAAGACTTAAAAAACCCTAAATCAGATCAAAATATGATGAAATTGGCGAAAGATCTAAAAATGAGCGGATATTACAAAACAAGCGCTCTCACGGGTCAAGGGGTGGCCAAAGCATTTGTAGCAATAATATCTGAACTCGTAAATGAGCGTGAAAAGCATGTTCCTATGCTTTAATAATTGTTTTTCCTCTTATTTTTCTGATCATCTTTTGACATTGACCATTAATTTACCTATCTATATTTTTAATTAAAAGGTAATTATCGTTTTTTTTTATTTCAAGATCAAGATAAACAATTGTTTTAAGGTCCATTTCATTCAATTATTCAACAAGAGAAAAATTTTTTAATTTAAAAACATGACAAACTCAAGCTATTCTTTTAAAGTTATAGTCATAGGGGATGGTGCCGTGGGAAAAACATCCTTGATCAAGCGTTTTGTACATGACACATTTAATAAGGAATACATCAACACATTAGGCAGCGAAATTACTAAATACTCGGAAATTGTGGAGGACGTGAATGTTAACCTCATCTTTTGGGATCTTGCGGGACAATCGGGTTTCTCGCGCATTCGAGAAAATTTTTTTAAGGGGAGTAATGCCGCAATCGTAGTTTTTTCTCACGAAGAGACTGATTTAGGAGAGCAAAGCTTTAGAAACATGTTAAAATGGCTTCAAGACGTGTACGAACATTGTGGGCGTATTCCATTAATATTATTTGGAAATAAAGTCGATCTCGTTGACGAGAACGAGTTAACCGATAATAAAGATCTTCCACAATCGGATCGAAACTTGAACAAACTCGCAAAGGACATGGGATTTTTAGCTTATTTTAAAACGAGTGCGTTAACGGGAAGCGGCGTTCAACATGCTTTTAAAACTTTAATAAAAGAATTATATTTTAATCAAAGGCGATTGGAGGAGCACAAAGTAACTTAACCCATTACATCTATATTTTCCAATCTTTGAAATATCGCATATCCTCTTTTTGCAAAATCGTAATCCAAGAGTTCAATTATTTCTGGAATGATTTTTAAAATGAGAGTTCTCTTTCCTTTAACTATTTTTTGGGCGCTTTCAAAATCATTGTCTCCTTTCCTTAAAAAGACTAAATTTTTTCGTCCCGAAGCCGTAATTTGCATGCCTTGTATTTTTCCAGTGTCCATGGGCGTATAAATTCCAATACTAACGACTGGATTGTTTTCAATATTTTTTACCTTTCTTCCGGGCGATAACCCAACATAGATCGTGAAGTTGTCATCATCGCCATCTTTTGTCATATAAAAGTCCATTGGAGTTGCTCTAGGAACATTTTCAGAACACGTGCATAGTACTAAAGCTTTTCTCGCATCTAAAAAAGCCTTAATTTCTTTTTTTAATTCGTTTAACGGCATTTGTTTCAGTTCGGAATTCACGAAGTTCACCTTTAGAGTTAGGTAGGTTCTTTCAAATATTTTTTTTTGTTTTTTTTTGTTTTTCCTCCACTTGGAGAATAAAATAAACCATCTAAGGCTAGATCATCTTGAACGACCATAGCAATTACTAATACAATTACAATAATCAAGAAAATAAGCGATATCAATAAAAGAGAGAAAATTATCCTAAAAACTACATATATCCAATAATCTCCTTTCATTTTTGACGATAAAGAGATCCCATAAAATAGAATCACTATTGTGGCAGTTATCATGACCAATGTAGATACTGCGATTAATATAGGATTCGATACGCCGTAGATCACTAAAAAAAGGATTTCCAAGCATATTATGCCAATAACAAAAATTAATACATGAAGAAAAATGTATTTCCTTTTGAAAAAATTCCATCTAAAAATAATTCCCATAAAAAAAACAATTAATGTTCCTCCAAACACGAGAGATACAAAAGCATTAACATATGTTTTTAAGGCTTGATCGAGCACGATTATCATTGAAATTGGAACCGGAATCGTTCCTGCCGTAAAAGCAAATGAAAGATAGAAAAAAATTCCATAAAACTCATTTCCACTTCTTGATGAAACATAAAATAGTAGAAAAAGCACTCCATTTAAGATAGTCATAACGATATAAAATACAAGGAAAAATTCTTGCGATAGTATCGTTTGAGAAACAAATATATAATTAAATAAAACCTGACTAATCAACCAGATTGCCGATCCTGTAAAAAGTACGGGGAGCACCTTATAAACAAAAATCATGCGATCTGAATCCGCAAATTCGAATCGAAAAGCCATTTTCAATATAATTATTTTTATTTTAACACAGTTCTTTTCTTCATATTAAAATAGGTTCAAAAATAAAATTTACTCTTGAAAATTTAATCAAATAAGAGAAGTTTTATGGACAATCCATAGCAGATCGAACATATGGGGAAATAGGGCCGCTTCCGAGAACCATTATTTTAACAGACTTTCCCATCGCAGGATCAACGCTCGTTCCGAGTTTCAAGTTAGCACCTGCAGGAATCTCTTCTGTGATGGTTGAAGCTATTTTGTTAACATTTGTCAAAGAAAGCCTATGATCGCCTGTAACAGAAACAAGACAATTATTTACTCTTTTAGTATTAGGCTTCAAGAGAGGGTTATGCAAGGCTAATTTCGATTTTTTCACGAGGTCTTCTTCCTTTCCTAACGATTCAGTAATTCCGATCAATCCAGAGGGGTAATTTCCCGTTTTATTAAACACTTTTTTGATGTCTGCGAAGTCGATGTTCATGATACCGCAATTATTTATGAGGTCTACTGTTTCCCTGATTCCTTTTACCAATACCTCATCCATTACTTTGAAACACGTCAACATCGGAGCTTTAGGTAGGAATTGCAATAAATTATCGTTAGGAATGGGTATAATAGTGTCTGAATATTGCGCTAAGCTCTTAAGACCGAATTTTGCCCTTTGTCTTCTATTATTACCTTCAGCTTTAAATGGGATCGAGCAGAAACTGACGACGATGGCGTTGTTTTTTTTTGCCTCTCTCGCAATTATGGGTGCCGCTCCTGTTCCAGTCCCTCCGCCCAGACCACAGGTGAGGAATACGATGTCCGTATTCAAGAGTTCGCCCAGTCTCTCGCAATCCTCTTCAGCAGCTTTTTCTCCAATTGTGGGATCATTTCCAGAACCTAATCCATTACATCGTTCTTTACCAATGAGAATTTTTTTATTAGCATTAGAATAAAACAAATCATGAGCGTCTGTATTGATGTTAACGGTATCTGCGTTATTTATTCCCAATTCGCTCAACCTACTCACGGTGTTGTTTCCTGCACCACCAACACCTACAACCAGAGACTTAATTTTCAAGCATTTCAGCAACTCCGCCAGATACGAATCGTTATCGAATGTTTGATTTGGGTATTGATTTCTCGTCTGACGAGAAAGTTCTTTAAAACTCGATCTCGTGGATATTCTTGACGAAGGAACACACGATTCCATTATTTTTGTCGAAACTGACACTTCATTTCCTTTAAATACTTGTAATGAACCCGGGTTGGGAAGTAAAAGCTTTGAAGAAGGTTTATTATTATCTGGTGCGTTCATTGTTATCGTTTAAAATTCTATTGTTCTATCTTATGTATCACTCAAATCATACCCGAATAATATATGCGAGTAATATCAAGATAACACGCCAATAATATTTTAATAACACGCTCTTCCGAATAATTCGATCGAAAAAACGACATTGAAAAATTGAATTAACCATACACTTTAAATACCTAATCAACAATCGTTGCAGAAAATCTTGACATTTCTATCCATTTTTTCTTGCATCTCTTCAAGATAAAAAGATGCCTTGATGACCAACAACGGACGGTCTTGAGCACGACATTTAACCCTGCTGAAATTGCTAATCGTCGATGTCCTACTGGCGTTCTCACGCAGGAAATCTTTTCTTGAGCGTCCCAACGGCGAAATGTCTTGATGCTCACGCCTAGTAAGATGGCGACGGTTCCAATGGCGTATATGAATGATTGCATTAGATACTCCTATTTAAATGAGTTGAACACGTGAATCGCACGAGGATTTAAATACTGCCCAGATTTGACTCGATGATTGGAAACTATGAATTAGCCTCATTCAACATTGAAATCGTTCGTGTCATGAGAATGAAAATCATTACATTGTCTACATTTAAATACGAACATTTCCATGTATACTACGTCAAGGAGCATCATAAAATGGACATAGACGGTTCAAAAGAAAAAAGCGTGGAGGCGCTGAAAAAGGAACATGTTCCACCGAACCTCATAATAGTGAGAGCTATAATGCAATGTAAGACTTGTGGAACAAAGAAAAGGTTTCGAAATCAATTTTTTCGAAAAGATTTAGAGCTCATGGTAGTTGCATTGAAAGTGTTTGATTGGATGACCTGTCAGCGCTGTGGTGAGCTTTTTAAACTCGACTTAGAGTTTTCTATTTAAAATAATACCAATAAATATAGAAAATTATTTCTGTTTTTGGTAGTAACTTCATCATTCTATTTCGAATTTAAGCTCACCGTAAGAACCCCCCCCTCCAGGAGTGTATTCTATTTCCCCGCTTCGCAAGGCGGAGATTATTTGTGCTATGTTTTCGTCCTTCTTTTTTATTTCCTTCAAGGGTACATCAATTAAAATCGAGAATTCTGTCCCGAGAGTGTTTATTAAATCGTTATATGTTTTTAGCACGGTTTTACTCGTGTGGCTTTTAATACCCTTTACCGTACGCACGACATCCACGAGCGGTATTATATTTATGTAAGGAGGTCTATGATTTGGATGAATAGGATGGTCGTGATCGGATATAACCTGAATGCGCTCACTCACACCCAATCTAATCTTATGTTTCTTGTTCAATTCTTCTGCACACGCAGGACACGTGATTTTATTTTTTGAAACATTTATAACATAATCATCGTGGGCTTTTTTAAGGTCTGAAGCATATATCGTGATAAAATCGTCCGAAATCGAAGTCGTATTTAGTATAGAAGTTGCTGCTTTTTTTTGCGTTTCAAAGACAACGCGACGTCGACAATTGTTACAAAACATGATATAATACTTACCAAGTTTCGGATCGAGCCCAACATTGAGCGTGATTTTTCGACCATCCTTCCTTTCTAAGGCGAGACGAATCTCGTCGAACGAAGGGTTATCTAAATCAAATCTATTGAACTCTCGTCCCAAGGAGCGTGCCGATTGCGAATGGGCATCCGAGTTGCTTAAGAAAGAAATATTCTTCAAGCAATCCATTTTATCAGCAAGGTCCGTGTTCGCCGATAATCCCAACTCTAAAAAAGAGATTTTACTTACAGAATCTTGATAACACTCCGAGAGAGTTTCGAACTTGTTTTGCCTGAATATTGCCTTAAAGGGCGTAAAAGCGTGAGCGGGACCGATCATCGCCCCCGAATCGGTTACTAAATCTACAAGTTCAGGAGGAGACAGGTTCACGATCGGTCTACCACCCCAATCTCCCATAATGTTACTCGAATGTGGTTTTAATTTGGACTGTACCTCTCGAACGGAATCAAAATCGGGAAAAAAAACGACCTCGTGCACGCTATCGGCGTCTTCTATCTCCGATTGCAGGATAAAATTAACCTCTTTATAGGAATACGCACCACTCCCGTTCTTTTCGAGCTTGGATTTGGCGTATTTTAACCATTTTGGTTGCAATATGTCTCCCGTCCCTAGAATGTTCAATCCTTTTTTCTTGCAGGTTTCTATCATAGTATCAAAATCGAGCGATTTAGAAACAGCAATTGAGTGTGGGGAATGCACGTGCAAGTCGGCGTTAAAACTATCCATGAATTAGGTAAACCACGCTTCAATATAAAGTTTAATTCATACGAGGTTAACAATTACAAGAATTATAAAAATAATAGAGAAATGAGAAATCATTGAAAAAAAGCAAAATTAATTGAATGCTTTTTAAGTTCCTAATTTTCCACTTTCTATTTTTTCCAATTCATTTATTGAAGATTTTCTTCAATGCTTTAACTGTTGTTTTTAATTTTTTCTGTTAAAATTGCACTTTTTTCTATCAGATCTTTTTTCATTTTCTCGGAAGATCTTCCCCTCGTAAAGATGCTTATAATTCCGCCGATTATTATTAAGAATGGATCTACAAAGAATCCCGAAGCACTAAGAGTCACTTGTAAGAAATCTCCCCCCAATTTCCGTTAGATCGATGAAACCAATAAGTATAAATGGACCTATTAATGATACAATCCCAATAATTAAACAGATAATACCTAAGAGCCTCTTTTTAAATGCTACAAACGCACCACTTAGAGCTCCAATTCAAAAGAGCACTGTAAATATAACTCTTATATAAGGTAAGAATGAATCTACAGAGAGAGTGTCCCACTATACATCTATTGATTTCATTAACAGTTCAATTTGGAATATTAAACCGAAACATAAAATACCCACTATTAACGAACAAATCCAATCGTGGATAAAATGGGACCAGCCGTTGATTTATAATTCTTTTTTGGTTTTTCATCTAACATAGTTGATATAGTAATTTAGTTTAAGCTATTTAAAAGAATGTGGTAAAAAAATAAATAGATTTAATATTTGAACTAGTTATAACTAGAATCGAACCGCATCTTTATTTTTTAATCTATTCATTTTTACTTTCTCCAATTGATCTCTTCCAGATATTAAGCCGACGGATCGATTTCGTTTTCTAACTTTGTTCAAAACGGTGTAATTTTTTCATCAGGTTTTCTCTTAATTCTTCAGCAGTTTTTTCCTTTTGATAAATACTAATAATTCCACCTGCGATAATCAAAAAAGGATCGAAAATCAATTCCCAGCTACTTAATGTTATCTCGTAGGCTCCTCGAGAAATAGTAGTCAAGTCGATATATCCTATTGAAACGAAGGGTGTTACGAGCGAAATAATACCTATTAGAATACAAAACGCTCCCCCTAAAATTCGGAACTTGAGGGCCATAATTGCACCAATAAGAGCAACTATTCCAAGTACAAGAGTTGCAATACCACGAATGTAAAGTAAAGAACCATCGGCACCTATAGAAATCCACGATTCTCCATATATTTGAAGATCTCCTTCAATAGCATATATTAAACCAAATACAATAATACCCTCTATTATTAATAAAACAGCTCCTACCATCGAAATTATCTGCCCAAATTTTAGGTCATATTTTTGTAAGGTTTTATTAATATTTTTTTGCATAATAAATATCATCTCTAATCCGTGAATCTTGTTTTATTATCAATAAAATGGGTATTTAAAACTATGTCTAACAATTCTGAAGTAATATAGTTCTTGGACAATAATCCTATAGATCTTTTAAAAAACAAATGCTGGAAAAATTAAATCCGTATCATCATGTCAAACGTTTGATCCGTAAGTAAAATGCGATAATATTCTTGAATATTCTTGAATATCACTTTTTCGAGCTTACCTTCGATTATTACGAGTTCGTTTTCAATAGCGTGTTCGCAGAACCGCCCTCGAAACGAATTTACTTCGCGGAGATCACCCAAGTTAAAAGGATGTAGATCAAGTGCTCCTTCCAACAGTTCAAGTGGTTTTATATGGTACGAACAAGGAGTAAATATCGAATCTGTTGAATCGAGAATTTTTGCCTTCAATTTCACGCGTCCACAATCGATGTACTTATAATCATCGTAAGTTCCACCCCAATCTTCTGGAGTCTTGATATATCGCACGAAAAACTCGAACCCCTTGTACATACCTTGATGTAACTTCCTGCTTTCACAAGCCAGGAACTTATCGTAAGGAATTTTCGAACCGCCAACCCTCCAGTCGTAATGAACTTGATATTCTTGCTCGTTGTAAGGTCTACAAAAATTTTCTTGACTTGATAATATTTCTCTCAAATTTGATTGAAAGCGAAGGCTTTCTTTAGTTCCATAAACAACGAGATCTATATCAGATTGATCCTTATTCAATCCAACCATAGGAGATCCTGAAATTCCGATCGATCCCCGTGGTATTTCACCTTCGGAAACAAAGAGCTCGCAAAGCTCTATAGAACACTTTTCTAATCGGGATAAATTGTTCTTTTTTTTTAATTCCGCGTAATAGTCTCTTGGTGTATAAATTTTGAGGATGTCATCATTTTTTACACCTTGGAGTTCTAAACCAAGTTGATCTGAAAAAAAAACATATTTAGGATGGTTTTTTTTTAAAAAATTAGTTCTTTCTTCGAGGTTATATATTTTTTTATACTTAACACCGTCTTTCACGCGATCTCCACTTGGATCTGGATAAAATCGAACGAAACAAATCTTTCGATCTGGGGGATGGAGCAAGCCCTTTACATCGAAAAAAAGGTGTTCCTTTGTCTCCAAGTAATCTCCTTCTATTCCTTTAATGACATCCATGTTATTAATTACTCAATTTTCGATAAGTCAAGTAATAAAATTAAAAATCAAAAATAAAGAGTTCACATTTTAAAAAGCCAGGGCGCGTTCTTGTGATAATCATGCAAGTGATTTAGAAGTCATGATGGAAATGCGCGCAGACTAAAGATGATCGAGGATTACCTGAGCAACAAGGGATTTCGTTATTGTATGGGCTCAATAGAGTTAGAATACCTCAAGGGAACGGGATAAATCATTCTGGAGTTTGAGTTACTCTTGGTTGCAGAACGAAAGTATCGTCTGTACGAGATCAAGTGGGATTAACTCGCTAAACGGTTCTCTCTTGAGGTGGTATCGAATCGAATACCTCTCCTAATCGTTTGTTCGCCAAACCTGCGGGAATCTCCAAGCTAAACAACAATAAGACATAAATTTGGAACCTGTTTCCCCAGTGCTAGCTGATTGAAATTACATTTCAAGAAATTATTAAGCTTGGGATCTCTTCCAGATATCAACGGTGCGATGCGAGCCTTGACATTTTAGGAGCAAGGGCATTCTTATATAATATCTGGCAGGTTCAAAGGCACTTGATTAGAAAAGCAACACCAGACAAAAGGATACTGGAAATTAACGAATTTCTCGGAAAAACGCTTGCCACTTGTTATTTTCAATAAGTTTCATCAAAGATGGCTGAAATTTTTTTAATAAGGTGAATTAGATAATAAATTATTATCAAAAATTAAAAAGAAAAACAAGATAATTCAATTATCTCGGATTAGAACAATATTTAGCGCCGTTCCAAGTATTACCGCGCAGAGCCCAGAGATGTAAACATTAAATCCATCAAATAATGTGGTATAACTCCAAAAATCTACGATATAATTCCCTAATCCAAGAATATATATTAAAATCGAAAAAAACAATCCTATCGCAAGAACCAAGGATGCTATTTTAAAAAAAAGTACTTTCTTTAATTTTAACGCGGCACTCACGATCATTAGGAGGATTCCTACAACACATATAATAATAATTAGATACATTATTGTTAGGCTAAATTCGTAAAGACCTGGATTTAAATCAAGGGTTTGCCAAGTTGGATGAATTATCGTGTATTTTCCATACATCATTAAATCCAACATCTCATCTTCGGTCGTAATCCTTACCATTGGGGCTACTAATGAGAGTCCTGCAATGATATACCCAATTATTGGAATTATTATATTTATACCCTTGATGCACATCTTTTGTTTCTCTTGTTCAATTCGAAGTTGTTCTTTATATTCCATAATTTCTTCTTTATATCTTACATAACCTAAGATAGAGAACACATTTCGAACGATAACGAAAAATGCAGCTATGATAAGAAACACGAATCCTTTCTCAACCGGTATTACATAATAAAGATATCCACCCGCTTCTTTAATGGATACCGCTAATAGGTTGATTTTTACAATTGTAATTATAATGAATACAAAACCTACCAGACTCACGATAATTGATGCCTTGATATCTCGATGATGATTTAGAATAAGAATCATTGAAGTTAATAAGCAAATAATGACAAGGATTCCTAAAAAGCCTGTATCTTCAAAGAAATATCTACTTTCAACACGAACTTCTTCAGTTGGAGATTCTAAATAGCGCGCTTGTGCATAAGGGCTAAAATATATCACGAGCATGAAAATAATACTTAAAAGAGTCAATAATTCTGATATTATAATTACTTTAGTTATTTTTTTTTTTTGTTTGATCATTTTTACTTCCAATTATGTTTGTTAATATTTACAGATATTGTCATTAG
>JAFGGO010000025.1 GCA_016930515.1 Promethearchaeota archaeon
AGGCTTGGGAATTTGCACGCCCCATGCGTCCTCCACGGCTTTCGTGGGGGTAATGTGGTGGGGGATCGGGCAAATACCACAGATTCTCGGGGTGATCCTGGGCACGTGTTCCATGTACCTGCCTTCGACGAACTTTTCGAAAAACCTCGTCGAGGTGATGTTAAATTGCACGTCTTGGACCTTGCCGTCGTCTCCTAACTTTATGTGTAAGCCGCCGTGTCCTTCTAATCGAGTAACTGGTTCTACTTCAATTTCTTTTACCATCTTTACTTACCTCCTTTAAAGCTCTTGTTAGCCGCTAATGTAAATTTCTCAAAAGTACCAATTGGATCCTTCACTTTACTTAATAATTCGTCCTTTGATAATCCTACATTAAAGTTCTTGGTTACTATATCTGCAAACCTTGAGGCTTGATCCGCAACCCATTCTGTTTGACCATAACAACCCGAACATGGAGCATTCACACGCATGCATAAACCTCCACATCCCGCTTTCGTTATTGGCCCCATGCATAGGTATCCTTGCTCGATCAAGCAGTCTTCCATATTAGGTAAGCCCTCGTAATCTCTCTTCACATTGTTCATCTTCATGCGACCTCTTATTCTATCGCAAGTGTCACAAACATTTGAAGTTTCGTGGAAATCTCGATGATCTTTAAGATATCCCAAGAATTTTGAAGCGATCTTTTCAGTATCTGCGGGTAAATTAGTCAAAGGAGTTATAACATTTCCCGTCTTCTTGATCTGCTTTAAAATATCCGCTGAAAGGTCAAAACCCGCCATGAGTGGTATATTCAAGAATAATGCCAAGAATCGGTAGAGGGTCTTCTTATCTCCAGACGATAAATTTATATTTTCCGCCATTTTCATAAGCCCATTTACTTGGCTTGCCACAGTCTTGGATGGACCAAAACATCCGACACAAGGTTCTCCTTTTGCCGTACATTTGGTCGCGCAACCAATGCTCGTGATGGGTCCAAAGCAGAGCTTTCCTTTATCAAGCAAGCAATCTGTTTTGATAGGACAATCGTTACAATAAGCCAAATCGTTCATTGGGAACGGTTTTTGCCCTAACAAAAACAAGACGGCGCTGACGATTTGTTCTGGTCTTGGTGGACAACCAGAAATGTAAGCATCAACCTTGATGACCTCGTCGGTAGGAACAAGCTTGTCTGCAAAAGCAGGAACATGTACCGTAGGGGTACCTCCTCCTGAAGAAATGCTCTCAACTTCAGAGAATTTTCTCTTCGTGAGACTATCAACGCTCCATTCGTTCGCCAATCCGTGCACATTTCCATAACACGAACAAGAACCAAAAGCGATGATTATAGCGCATTTTTGTCTCATCAGCTTTACATTTTCTATGTCTTCTTGGGTCCGTAATGAACCTTCACAGAATCCAACGACGATTTCACCGTCTTGCCTTGCTTTTAAAGAGTCGTGCTTGAAATCAACTACTGCGGGCCAATAAACGATCTCTAAATGAGGGAGAACATCAAGTAATCCCAAATGAGCGTTGAGTAAGGCTTGGTGACAACCCCAGCAGTCGCTTCCTTGCATAAAAGCAACTTTTACTGCCATAATCTCATCAATTTTTTTGTTTGTTTTTTTTTTATAATTAGCTAATTGTTTAAAAAAATTAGTTGATTATGTTTTATGTCTGATTTTTTAAAAGAATTTCGGATAAAGCCTTTTTTTATTAATATATAATGTAAATAATCTGACAATTAATTGATCATTTCGATTAGGTTGTTCGGGTCCATCGATAAGTATGTCGAATAAAGATAAGCACTTTAACAACTATCTACAACATTAAGGAGAAAATCTGACATTATTTGTCGAAAAACAACATATCTTTAAATAGCCTAGATTGATAGGGATTATCTTTAAAATTTTTTAACTTTAATGCTCAATGATATAATATAAATACCTAAATAAAGATTACAAATATTAAATGAATGAATTTATAAGAATGGATAGATTTAAAATTAATATTCAATTAAATAATCGATAATGAGCTCACAAATATCTGCAGAATATTCTCCCGTCCTTCTTATACTTTCAACGATATAACCGAGCGCAATGGATTGCTCTAAATGGTTTATTTCGGGTCCAATAGTGACTTTTTCGCAAGCGTTTCTCAATTCACTAACTAGATCGATATTATCATTTGCCCTCGTTATATCCTTCCTTAACCAAGCGTCCAAACTATTTATTAACATGTTCATCGATAATTCACTAGCATTTGAAATGCTTTCAATGATTATTTCGCTTAATGAATTTTCCAAGAGTATTAAAACATTTTGAGCGATATATACTGCGTGATCTGCTATACGTTCTAATAATCGACTAATGAGGTGAAAAAAATTAGCCTCATCTGGATTGACACCCATTTTCTGCGCTAATATTATGTCTGTTAGCACCATGTTAGATTGTCTTCCAATGAGCCAATGCAACCTGTCAATATCATTATCGCGTTTGAGTATATCTTCCGCCAATTGAGTATTTCTTGTTTTTAACGCCTTGATAGCCTCTTCGTGCATGGTTTCTGATAATATATACATCCTCCGAATGGTTTTCTCAAAAGGCATTTCCTTTGGATTAAGAAGGTCCTTGAGAACGATTTCATTGTTTGTTTCGTTAATGATTTCTGGACCAATAACGATCTGAGTAAAATTAAGGATCACATTTCTTATCGAAGAGTCTATTTTTCTACTGCTCGAGAGAACTATCTCTGAAAAACCTCTAATATAAGCACCTATTAGTAATCTATACAAAAAGTTAGAGCTAGATATATCATCAAGGTCTATTTTTTTGATTTTAGCAATGGTTCTCGATTCAATCCTAGGTGAAACCAACAGATTTCCATCTGGTTGGGAAATGATACTTAAAATGTCATTCTTTTTCACACCATACTTTCTTATCCACTCTTTTGGAAGGCTAACGATAAAGGAAGACCCTCCCGTTTGCTGTACCTTTCTAGTTTCAATGTGGTATCCCATTATAATTAAAGTAGGGTGATATATATTATAAGGATGATCTATATATATTATA
>JAFGGO010000026.1 GCA_016930515.1 Promethearchaeota archaeon
ATGAAGAATCGAAAATTTTTCGTAAGAATCATAAAAGTAAATTATCATCATTCATCGACATGATGCCAAAGTTCGTGAATCTCTTTAATTAAAAAAATTTTAATAAAATTCAATGCTTTCTAATACAATAATTACTTTCATAAATTTCCTTTGGTTTATATTTATCATGAAAATGGAATTAACGAGCACAAGAAATACTGTTTTTATTGGAGAAAAACTACATATAATCACGAAATATAATTTTGAAGAGAATAGCTCGATTTTATGGAGCGGAATTAGGCTCATAACTAAAACTCCTTGCGTTAAAGAACTTCAGATAGGGAACGAAGAGGTTTTTTCTTTTGGAGAGTTTGAACCAGGCGAATATATTCGAGAAAAGTCAATCCTCATTAAAAATAATGTCATACCAACGATTAAAAAACGAAACCTTGAATACACAGTTCAACTACTCTTGCGCCAAAAAAATCCCATAAATCCCGACGACGATCTCGTTATCAAGAAAGACATTCCTATTGAATTGAAAATAAACGAATCTCAAGTTAAACCTACCAAACAAAATCCAATTTCATTTTCGATTTCAGGTCTTAAAATTAATGTTTCAAAAGACGCGTTTAAACCCGGGGAAACTATTAAGATTAATTATAATTCTGAAAATCTATCTGAAATTGAAATTAGACTTTTACAAAAAGCCAACTTGGTTTGCTACTGCGAAGCTTATGGTAAAAACTGTCGAAAAGTCGAAGAACTTCCCCCCGCCATCGCAGGAGATGTAAAAACAAAAGAATCTAAAGAGGGATATCTGCTTTTAAAAATACCTGAAGTCGCCGAACCGAGCCATAACTACATGTGGGAACCTTCTGAAAAAGAATTTTGGGGATTAAAATATGGCGATTATTCTCAATGGTCCCTTTTAGTAATAGGCAAGAAAAAACCAGAATTTGGAAAAGATATAATCCAATTTGAAATCCCAATTATCGTCTCTGCAAAACCAATCGACACCGAAAGTGAAAAGGAAGCAGATTTATTCTCTGGTAAGACTGAGGCCGCTCCAGGTCTATTTGACGGTCTATCGTCGAAACTTCAAAAGATTTATGATGTATCATCAATTGAATCCGATATTAATCAATATATAATAAGGATCAAGAACATTTCTAAAAACGATTTACATGGAGTCACCGTGAAACTTGCTGGTTTGCAAGAAGGTTTATTCGAAACAGCACCGAAATTATTTGGTTTTAGCTTATGGAAAAAAGGCGAAGAAAAAGAAATCGTCTACGAATCAAAACAAAACATTTCTGCCATCATTTCAATTATCGAAGATAATGCACAGAACAAAATTAGAATACAATCCGCTGTATCAGCTGATTTTTTCTAATGTACTTTTTGTTTTAAAAAAAAGTAAAATAGAAAGTTTAATATTGTGGAAATCTTTTATTTTCTGAAATTTTAGCATTAACATGTTTCTTGCAAGTATTTCGCTTGATACCCGCTATTTTTTGAAGCATGGGCAAGCCTGGTTTCACATCGTTAACGTGCTTAGATTCTATAAGTCCTTTAGCAATTAATTCGTGATATAATTCTTTTCCCTTTTGCGTCCTGATTAATACCATGTTCCACCCTGGAGGCGCTCCAATCGATCCTATAGAAATATCTGCTGATTCAGATGTAAGATCGTAGCAAACTTCGCAGTCTTCTCGAGCTAAATTGCTAATATCCTTGATTGGCACGCTTAGTTCTTCCCCAGAATTCGTATAAACAAAAAACTTTCCTTTATTAATATCGGTTTTTTTCACATCCTGTACATTAACATTCAATATTTTGCAAATCTTTAGGAAACCCTCGTAAGGGAAGGATTCCATGCAAAAAATACCGATTCTATAAACCACATTGTTTAGAGAAGGTATTCCGATATTATAAATCTTAGATTTTAATAAAGCTTGCATTTGGCATGGTACTCCCACAACGGCTATTCTTTTATCCAATAATTTATTTTGATTTAATAATTGAAGGTTAGGATTATTCACATATTTCGTGCCTGCAGCTTGTACAATCGTTTCCTTTTGTTCGATAAGAAAAGGATCTGGTCTCCATGGATCATCGCTAGTTTTTGCGCTTAAAGCGACATCAATTTTTCCTTGATCAAAAAGATAATATAAGCACGTGCTAGAAATGCCGCCATCTTGACAAGCAATTTTTATTTCGGGTATTTTTGTTTGAGCAACAAAAGCTTCTATGAAAGGACCAACGGCTGAATATTCCTTAATTTCATCAATTTGGTCTTGATACATGTATAACGATTTAAGAGGTAGGCTAGTGCGTGGGCAAGCGAGGTAACATAATCCACAACGAATACAGATGTCGTCGTTAACGCTCCCCTTACCATTTTTAAGAGTAATGCAATTTACAGGGCATATTCCCGAACACACTCCACAACCCGAGCAATTTTCTGAGCTAAAAATTGTTTTTACGGGTTCGTATACAGATTTGATCTTAGTAAAGTCACCCTTAAAACAGGTAATTGAAATGTCTTTAAATAATTTTTTAGGAGGTTGTTCCTCAGTACTACTCGGTATTTCTTCGTAAAATTCGGAGACCTGAATTAATTGTTCGCCTTGAAGCATTTGAACGAGAGAAAATGTTTTTTTAAATTCTAAGGAATGGTTTTCAGAAAATATTTTGAGTCCGCTTAAGTTAATTGGCTCATGTATTTTAAGATATCGCAATAAGGAATATTTCAATTGCTCCTCATCAAACATTTTAAAAAGAATCTCGTAATATGCCTTTTCGTCGTAGATCCCCGCGTTCAAAATATCTTCCTTGGCATCTATTAAAGCGCGTATTCTATATGAATCGAATGTGTCTGCTATGTTCCTTAATAATTCCCACGTGATTTTTCCTTCTAATGTCATGATCCATTTATTGGTTTTAATTTTAATTTTTAAAAATTTTATCCGAAAACTCGCGCAACGAGTCAGTTTCCTTCCAACTATTATTTTTATGGAAAGATCATTCTAATTCGGATTGAGTTTATTTTTTGGTAGTGGAGGGAGGGCTTGTACTTTTTTCGAGATATCCTCAACAGATCGCACGAAGTTCTCGACTTCGGCCGCAGCGCAGAAATATTGTTCTATTCTATTTTCACTTATTCCCAAGTGAAGGAATAGCTTTTTCAAGAATAAGACGTGTTTGTTCGTGTTGATATTCGCTCCGACAAAATTGCATTCTCCTTTATGTCAAGAAATGATTGCCACGCCATCAGCACCGTTAAGAAATGCATCCATGATGATATGGAATCCTATTCTTCCAGTACATCGAACGCGAACCAAGTGAAAGTTAGATGAATATGATTTTCTCGTGGTTCCGGTCAAATCAGCCGCTGAATACCCTCATTTTTCGCAACCAAACGCGATGATGTTCCGTGGACTATCTTGTATTTCTTCCATGTTCTACACCAATTTCGTTTAATCATTAATTGATTCGTTGATTGGTCTGGATTGTATGAAATAATCCTCGATCCTGCCTATTCCTTTAATCTCTTCTTCGAATTGTCTATCTCGATAATATTTAAGATCTATTGCTCTGGCAGGGCACGATGTTACACATGCGCCACATCCCTTACATTTTAGGTCATCAACAACCGCAATCTCGTTTTCATTAACTTTAATAGCTCCAAAGTCGCATGTTTTTTCGCATCTATGGCATCCCATACATAATGCCTCATCCACTTCGGCAATTATGAGTTCTTGACTTAATGTGTCACTTGATAATAAAACAGATACCTTACTAGATGCACCTAAAGCGGAGGAAACCGAATATGGAATGTTCTTTGGACCTGCAGCGCATCCACAGATGTAAATTCCCGTGTCCTTTGTTTCGACAGGTTTTAAACATCCATGAACTTCAGATAGAAAGCCACTGGGGCCCTTGCTTAAGCCCATGATTTCAGCCAATTCGTAAGTACCTTTTGACGGCACTATACCTGTAGAAAGGACGACAAGGTCGAAATTCATTGAAGTAACTTGATCTTCCAAAGTATTGTCAAAGAAAAGTCGCATGCTTCCATCAGGATTAAGCTTTATGTCTCCGGGTTTACCCTTAATAAAGGTAATGTTTTGTTCACGAATATTTCTATAATATTCTTCGTTTCCTTTATCCCAAGTTCTAATGTCTATGTAAAACATCGTAATATCCATGTCGGGATATTCTTGTTTTAATAATTGCGAATTTTTTAATGATACATTACAACATACGGCAGAACAATATGGATTAGCATTTAAACTTCTCGATCCCACGCATTGAATCATTGCAACATTTTTTGGGGTCTCTCCATTAGATATTCTATACACGTGGCCTCCTGTAGGTCCGATGGGACTCAACATTCTTTCCAATTCTATCTGAGTAATGACATCTGGATAAATTCCATATTTATACTCGTTCGTCTTGATTATTGGATATTCGTCCCATCCAGTTGCAACAATGACGGCACCAACAGTGACATCAACGATTTCCTCCTCTTGATCGAATAAAATTGCCTCTGCTGGACAAACTCGTTCGCAAGCCTTACAACTTATGCAAGAAGATTTATCGATAACAGCATATTTTGGAACAGCCTGAGGAAAAGGAATATAAATTGCTCCTCGTTCGCCAATACCCCTGTCAAACTCGTTAGGCATTTTTACGGGACATTTTGTCGTACATAAGCCACATCCAGTGCACTTACTTTCATCTACATAACGAGGGTTCTTCCGAATTTTCACCTTATAGTCTCCAGTAATTCCTTTAAATTCTACTATATCGCTATAAGTTAGGAGGTTAATATTTGGATGCTTTGCAGCATTTACCATAATTGGAGCTAAAACTCATATTCCGCAATCGTCCGTTGGAAAAATGCGATCTAATTGAGCCATTTTCCCCCCAATTGTCGCTTCTTTTTCGACCAAATATACTTCAATTCCTTGCGATGCCAAGTCTAATGCTGCATTCATTCCAGCAATACCTGCTCCGGCAATTAAGGCGGCCTTTTTTATCGGGATTTCTTTCCTTGGAACCGATTCTAATTGTCTTGAACGATTAATTCCCGCTAATAATAATCTCTTGGCTTTTGCTGTTGCTCCTTTCTTATCACCTTGGTGGACAAACGAGCAATGCTCTCGCATGTTTACCATTTGGAAATAATAAGGACTCAGTCCTGCTTCCATTAAAACTGCTCGATAAGTAGGCTCGTGAATCTTTGGCGTGCAGGCAGCAACAACAATTCGATTTAAACCTAATTCAAGGATATCGTTTTTAATCTGTTGTTGACCAGGATCACTACAAGTAAATTTATTAATCCTCGCAACAACAACGTTTGGTAAAGGTTCGGCAAATTCTCTCAGTTCAGCGCAATCGACATGAAGTCCGATGTTAACACCTCACTCACACACGTAAACTCCGATTCTCACATTATTAGTGGTCTGATTTTCAGACATTATATTACACCTTCTTGAGAAATGTCACCAATATTATTTTTTGTTATGCGATTAGAATTAATTCTAATTTCTTGACTTGTAAAATAATGGAATAAATTTATTTTTTCTGATTAATCTTAATAATTTTTATTTCCAAAATTCTAATTGTAGTGATCAAAATTAATCATAATTATAATCGAATCAGAACATTTCATTTGTCATTTCAATTATTTTGACTATAATCAAAAACATTTTTAAAATTAAAAAGAAATAATCCTTTAATTTACTTTCTAATCAAATAAGATATATTTAACGAATAATCTCGATGAATTTTATTTTATAGAAAGGCACAGGCTAAGGGATCTAAACCTATAAAATTTAGATAACTTTTTTTTTTCTATTTAATTTTGTTTCTCATGTCTGAAAAATCTGAAATTGAAAACTTTGCTAACGAGTTTATGGTGGTAGAAGGTCTTAAAGGAAAAGCCAAACGAATGAAGATTATGAAAATCGTAGAACAAGTCGGATTCGACATGAAAAAGCTAAAAACAAGTTATTTACGCTCGACTATCAACGAGAGGATTGCTCATCATTAAAAACTTCACTATTTTTGAATATAAATTTATCTTTTCAAGCTAATAAAGCTAAAGTTATAAGTCTGATTACCCTTAATTAAAAAATAACAAGATCTCCCTCTATATTATAGGGTAATATTCCTCTTAAAATTAAGATCTCGAGTTCCCTACGAAATTCGCTATCTTTCATTTCAAGTTCGGTTCGTTGATTAATAAGCTCGTTTAATTCGCTAATGGGCATTATTCTTTTTTGAATCATTAATTCTTGCATGATTTTTACGATGTTTTGTTGGTTGAAAAGGGAGTGTGCGTTTGAAATGAGTTGATAAAGTTTGTGCGTCAGTGTGTAATCGAATTCTCCTTTTTTTTCAATTATTTTTAGCTTTTCTAAGATTACTATTGCTTCTTTGTATTTTTCGTCCTTCATGAGGTCTTGAACCTCGTTTAATTGTTTGACAAACTTTTCGGAGTTCATTTGATATTACCTTTTTTTTATAATATATTGGGTCGACTCGTTTGATAGAGTACTTTCTAAGAGATAAAATTTTCTTTATTTTATAAAAGTAAGGCTTAAGTTTTTGAAATAATTTAGTAATTTGGGAATTAACATAAAATAAAATGATAAATCATGGCAGTAAACAAGGATAAAGTAAAAGAAGTTCTGGAAAAGATTCGCCCCTCCTTGCAACGAGATGGCGGAGATGTTGAATTGGTAAACATCACCGACGAAGGAATCGTTCAAGTGCGATTACAAGGCCACTGTGCGGGGTGTGCCCACGCTCAAATGACTCTTAAAATGGGCATCGAAAGGGCAATCCAACAGTTTGTTCCAGAAGTAAAGGCAGTCGA
>JAFGGO010000027.1 GCA_016930515.1 Promethearchaeota archaeon
CAACTATTTTAGTAAATCAAATGATTGCTTTTTCTACGATTTTTGTTCTATAGTCAACCTTAATCCATAGAAACCTCATTTTTTTCATATTCATTGTAATTTGGTTTTTTTGGGTTCCAAGTTTTTTAAATTGGTTATTAAACAAATAAAGAAATTAATATGAAATAATGAGATCTTGCTAAAAGGAAGAAATAAGATATTATAAAGCATTAAATGAAAAAAAAAGTGTTGATTGTTAAAAATAGTCCCATATTTCAAGAATGATTTTTATTTTTTCGCTTATTATTAAATTGTATGGATCTTAAATATCTCAAGCTTTCTATCGAAAATAAGGTAGCTCTAGTCACTTTGCATCGCCCCGACAAGAGAAATGCTCTTTCTCCTGAAGTATTAGGCGAGATTGAAGCATTATTCACGCAATTAGGCGAAAACAAGGAAGTTAATGTGATCGTATTTACAGGTGGAGAACAATATTTTTCCGCAGGTTTCGACCTTAATTTCGTGCGAACGCTAGAAAAAGTATCGAACGAGGATTTCACGGCTCTCTTTCATAGAGCTTATCGGGCAATGATGTTTTGCACTCAACCCGTCATTGCGGCAGTTGGCGGTCCAGCGATCGCAGGTGGCTTTGATCTTAGCTTGATGTGCGACATTCGGTACGCGTCCGAACGGGCTAAATTTGGCCAACGGGAAATTGTCCTCTCGCTCACTCCCGTCATGGACCCTTTGTGGCGGATCATTGGGTTAGGACGCGCCTTGGAGGTTGCTCTCACGGGTAGAATTTACGACGCACACGAAGCCGAACATATGGGATATGTGAGCAAGGTTTTTCCCGAGGGAAAGTTGCTCGATTCAGTCATGGAAATAGCAAAAACAATGGCGTCTTATGATCGCGAAGTCTTGCACGAAACGAAACAACTCGCCCAAAATGTCGTAAATCAAGACTTGGATGGAGCAATGAGGCTTCAAGAGTGGCTTTTTAGGTCATTTATAGGTTCGGAAGATAATCATAAGAGGGTGGACGCTCTATTGGAGAGTCTTAAAAAATAAACGAAAATATCTTAAAAACACTACCTTTTTTCTTTTCTTATTACAAGTATTCCCCTTAATAACAAACAATAATAGTTTGGTAGTCATAAATTAATTATATATGGATTTGATATTGCGTAAAAGGGACCTCGTTAAGGCACCCAATTTGAAAAAAACTTTTACCTTGATAAACCAGCACTTGTATGGCAGACTAAAATACACCGATACCGACACGAGGACTCGTTCGAAAGAAATCGTCAACTTGTTATTGATTAAACTGGTAGACGAAATGACGAAATCGGCTGATGATGAGTTAGATTTTTGCGTCAAGAATTCAGAAACGGATCGAGAATTGTATGAAAGGTTGCAATCGTTTTTCACTTCAAAAGTAAAAAGGAAATATCCTGACCTTTTATCTGATAAAGATTTTCTATCTTTGAATCCCGAACTTACCAAATTAATCGTTCAAGAATTGCAGCATATCTCACTCTTACGCTCATCAAAAGATGTGTTTGCTGACGCTTTTGAAGTCTTTGTAAGTAAACTCTTAAAAGAAGAAGGAGGTCAATTTTTCACACCTTCTAATGTTGTTCGGTTTATGGTGCGCTATTTAAATCCAAATCTCACCTCGCTAGTGTTAGATCCTGCCTGCGGGCATGGAGGTTTTTTATTAGAAGTAAAAGACTTATTATGGGAAAAAATCAACCAAGCAGAGGTTAACGCTTTTGAATTTGGAAAAAAAATCGTTTCTAACTTATATGGCATTGATAAAGACGCCTTTTTGGTGAAAATATGCAAGCTCTATTTGGAGATTTTGAGCAGTGGAAAATCCAATATCGTATGCGAAGACTCGCTAGATCCTCTGAATTATCGTTCTCAAGCCCGTGAACTCATCAAAAATGAGAAATTTGATGTGGTGCTCACGAATCCTCCGTTTGGTGCTAAAATACCCATAGAAGAAAAGAGAATCTTGGAATTGTACGAGCTTGGATACCAATGGAAAAGCTTTGGTAAGGATAGTTGGAAAAGATCCTCAATACTCGTGAAAAAAAAGGCACCTCAAATATTATTTATCGAGCGGTGCGTTCAATTATTAAAAAACGGAGGCAAATTAGGGATCATCTTGCCTGAGGGTATATTTGGAAATGTTTCTGATGGAAATATATGGGAATTTTTAAAATCAAAAGGAATAGTCCTAGGTGTTGTCTCTTTAAGCCAGAATACATTTCAACCATATACCTGTAATAAAACAAGCATTTTATTCTTCCAAAAACTTGAAAAAATACCTAAAGATTACGAGATCCAGTTTGCTATCGTAAATCATGTGGGACACGATAAGGACGGAAAAGATCTTTTCAAATTAAACCGAGACGGAAGTAAGAAGCTAGACAATGATGGTAAACAAATTATTAATGATGATTTGTTAGAACTTAACGAGAAAATGAAAAAATGTGAGAGATTTAATTATCACAAAAAGCAGCTCGTTTTCAAGATAAATTATAGCGAAATAAAAAACAACATTTTCATCCCGTACTATTACACTGGGGTGGAAAAAAAACTTAAAATACTCCAAGAAAACAAGGATTATGTACTCAGATCAATAAAGGATTTAGTAAAAAATAAAATTATATATTCACCTAAAAATAACCACCTTCCACGAGGAGACGAAATAGGCTCTCATGTGTATGGCCTGGGTGAAGTACCATTCATAAGGACGAGCGAAATTTCTAATTGGGAAATAAACCTTGACGCTCATAAAAAAACCTCTAAAGAAGTATACGAGCAATATAAGCATAAACAAAACATCGAATTTGGGGACCTCTTACTGGTAAAAGACGGTGGACCTAATTTAATTGGAAAAACTGCGTTCGTTACTGAACTCGATACTAACATAATCATTCAAAGCCATATTTTCCAGCTTAAATGCTTGGAAAACGACGATGCAATCGATCCTTACCTCCTCATTTACTTGCTCAATTTAGATATCGTTCAACAACAAATTCAAGCAATAACTTTCGTACAGGGAACCATAGCAACGATCGGAAACCGCGTGATGGATGTAATCTTACCTTTACCGGCACAAAAAGAGAAAAGAAAAGAAATCTCAACTCGTGTTCGGGAAATCATTGAAAAAAAGGTCGAAATCAGAAAAAAAATGAAAGTGCTCTCATTGGATTTAGATTAAGTATTAAAATCGTGAAAAAAAGGAAAAAGACTAATAAAGGGCGTCGATCTGTTCTCCGTATTTTTGAAAAACATTTCGTCGCTTTAATTTCATGGTTTGCGTTAAGAGTCCGTTTTCAAGAGTGAAGTCTTCTGCCGTAAAGATTAACTTCTTAGGAACCTCATAATGCGCAAAATTATCTTTCAACTGATTTTGTACGGTTTCCTTTAGAAGCTGCTGGATTTCTGGATTTTTTACAAGATCAGAAGGATTTATCTCGGATATTCCCATTTCTTTAGCCTCGATTCCAAGTATACCAAAGTCAGGAACAACTATTCCAACATTATATGGTTTTCCATCTCCAAAAATCATGATGTTTGCAACCAGTGGGTTGAGCTTTATTTCTTCCTCAATGGCTGCGGGATGGACATATTTACCATTTTCAAGTTTATATTCTTCCTTGAACCTGCCCGTAATGTGTAAGAATCCGTCTTCGTCGAACCATCCTCTATCGCCAGTTCGAACTCCTTTTCCTAAGACAGGGTCTTCTACCATGGTCTCTGCGGTTTTAGCTGGTTTGTTGTGATATCCTTGCATTACATTAGGACCATAGCAGATAATTTCGCCGTCCAAGCTATCTTCTCCGACTAAGGACTTGTCAATAACTATCGTGACATTTTCGATTGGTCTTCCTACCGTGCCTATTTTTTGAGCCGAAGGACAATTCACGGTCATGGTTGGAGATGTTTCTGTCATGCCGTAGCAATCGTAGGTGGGAACGCCTAGATCGATGAAAAATTGAGCAATATCCGGGTTCATAACAGCACTACCTGTGACCGAAAACCTTAATCGACCTCCAAATAATTCCCGCAAGTTTGAAAACATGAATTCCATTGATTGTTTTTCTTCTTCGTCAATAGTTCCCCCTTCTCTCAATATTTTTGAATTTTCTATTGCTTTGAGGAATGCGCTCTCTACATCTGGACCTGCTTCTTTCATTTTATGGTGTATGCCGTTATAAATGTTATTAAAAACGCGTGGAACCGCCATGAATATTGTAGGTTTTACTTTTTGCATGTCTTCTGTTAATGTTAATGTCGTTTCCATGAGTCCAACAGACATGCCGTGATATGTGTTTAAGTATAATTCTGAGGTTTGACCATAACTATGAGCCCAAGGAAGGATCCCAAAGGTAACATCATTTTCATCTATGCCTGGAAAAGCCGCGTGAGAGCCTAGTAAATTAGAAGTAAAATTTCCGTGACTTAAGAGCACGCCCTTAGGATCTCCCGTTGTTCCAGATGTGTAAATGAGGCCAGCAATATCACTCCAGTGTGGTTTCAGAGAGGGTACTGGATTTTTTGCACCTAATTCTTCTAAATTCGACATGGTATTGTTTCCTTCACCACGAATTATGAATATTTTCTCCAATGTATCAATGTCGCCCTTAAAGTCTTTTATTTTCTCATATACATCGTTATTCACCACGAACAAGAAGCGTAATCCGCTGTCCTTAATAATATAATGCCATACCTTAACTAATTCTTTCTCGTACATTGGAACCAACCTAGCATTAAGACCATAAGTTGCGTACGCAATGACGGCCCATTCCACGCTGTTATCGATTATAAGTCCTACGGATTCTTGTTCTTTCAGACCGATATGTGCCAAGCCTCCTCGGAGATTGTTAACTCTATCGGTCACTTGCTCATAAGTGGTCCATTCGTAATCTCCGTTAGAATTTTTCGTACCAATAAACGGGCGCTTTCCAAACTTTTTGACTGCGTCTTTAAAGAGATCAACCAAATTCGTTGGATACTTGAACCATTCTTCTTTCATATAAGTTCATTACCTCTAATTTATAGAAAAATATGATTAAATTTTGAAAAAATTTATTTTACCATTACAAATTTACGAATAGTTATAAATTTTAATCTAAATTTTTAAAGAAATTTATGATTGATGATTAGTGTTCGCTGAAAATATGACAGAACTGTGAAAAAAAGCAAGGAAAATTATATTATCCTCAAATAATAATTCTTTTTTATCTTAATGGCTTCTCCCAAATATCGTATGAATTAATTTTCGTTTAGAATATAATTTAATCTTTATAAATAAAGCAAAAATCATGAAAAGATTTAAGAGCATCGATCTCTTGCGTGGATTGTCCATGGTGTGGATGATATATGGCCATATAATGGATTGGTGGCTCGAACCTTCCAGTTATTGGTTTTATCATTGTATTCGGGCAATGGGGGACGTCTTTGGATCGGGATCGTTTATCTTTCTTTCGGGGATTAGCACGATGATTTCTTATCGAAGGAGAAATGAAAGAGCTCTCTCTTCGGGTGGAAGTGATTTCTCGCAAGTTAGAACCGAATATCTCTTTAGAGCATTCTTTTTCTTACTTGTGGCCTTTGGATATAACTTTATCGTTTCAATAATGGCAATGAATTTTTTCTTGATTTGGAACTGGTTTGTACTCCAAACCGTGGCGTTCTCGCTATTTCTAGCTTGGCCATTACTAAAAAGTTCTAAATTAGTGCGAATCATCTTAGGGGCGCTAATAATGATTGGAAATCAAATTCTTCTCGCCTTCCTACTTCCTTACGAAGGGGAGGCAAATATCCTTGGCGTTTTATTCCACATCTTTTATACAAATATCAAACTCGACCCAATTTTTTCGTTCTTCCCATTCTTTTTGATAGGTACTGTATTAGGAGATCTCGTACACGATCTATCTAAAATAGAGCATTCAGAAGAGCAAATGACCTTGGTAAGAAAACAGTTATTGTTTCCTTCGTTAATCTTGGGAACGATATTATATTTAACTGGCATCGTCTATTTATTTCCCACTTTCATCCATCACAGGACCTTTCCGTGGTTGATTTATGACCTCGGGTTTATTTTAATTGTTAGTTCAATGTTTATTAGCTTGGATTTCCTCGGTGCGTTAGATCGAAAGAAAAGCTATAAGTCTCTATTTTATTTCTCTTATTATTCAATTTCAGCGTATTTGGCTCATAATCTCTTATTTTTCGTATTTACCCAAAAACTTAATTGGATTTTATTAACACCTGCCGCGTTTATAACAATAATTCTTGTAGGCGTGCTTTTAAGGGCACTTTACAAGTCAAAATATAGGGAAGACGTATCGCTTAAGGTTCAAATTGGAAAAATAGCATTGTATCTCACGAAAAAGATTGAAAATAGGAAATTATCCTTATAATAATATTTCTCTTTATCTTTTTCTCTAAAAATTTATATATTTTAACACCAATACAACAATAGATCTAAATGAAAGACGATATTTCTAATAAAATGATCATAACGGCCGCCCTCACGGGAGCATCAACTACTCGAGAACAAAATCCCGCAATACCGCATACGGCAGAAGAATTTGGAGAGGAGGCTAAGAAATGCTACGAAGCTGGAGCGTCAATCGTTCACTTGCATGTGAGGAATCCGACAACTGGGCTTCCCGAGATCGATCTAGAAATAATCCGGGCGGCACTCGCAAACATTAAATCGAAAGCTCCCGATCTGATCATAAATCTCAGCACGGCCATAAATACTTTAGCAACCCAAGAGCAGAGAATCGCTCCCGTGAAGAACTTTAAACCACCGCTCGCCTCCTTAAACTCAAATTCTATGAACTTTTCTATCGGGGACTATAAAACTGGAAGGGTTATCAAGGGAGGAGATAACATATTTGCAAACGACTTTAAACTCGTGCAAGCTTTTGCCAAGGAAATGAAAAATGTAGGAACTAAACCGGAGATCGAGATTTACGACATGGGTGGCATGTATAATATTCTATTTCTCAACAAGCAAGATGGGCTATTCAAACAACCTTTACATTTTCAATTCGTTTTTGGAGTATTAGGGGGGATTCCTTTTACAATGCAAAATTTGGCATTATTAACCGCCCTCTTACCTCCTGGCTCAACTTGGAGCGTATGTGGTGTTGCAAAGCAACAATTTCAAGCAGGCATTTGCGCTGCTGCATTGGGTGGACATGTGCGAGTTGGTTTGGAAGATAATATTCGGCTTATTTCTGGTGAACTGGCGAAAGGAAGTTGGGAGCAGGTAGAATGGGCCGTTCGATTGGCAAGAATAACGGGAAGGGACGTAGCAAGTCCTTCTGAAACTCGAGAACTTTTACGCTTGCGAAACAAAGATATTTCAATTTAATTTGGAATATAACTACTCTTTTATTTGAAGGAAAAAAAGAAAATATTATCTGATGAATAACTCCTTGATAAATCGTGGAAGAACAAAACCAATGTAAAACGAGATTGCCGAAATAATGCCGCAAAGTCTTGAAATCACGACGATTATTTCCCCAAAATCAACAAAAAAGGTTTCAATGATCGCTCCAGATGTAAAAACAATAAAAGCAACCAACAAGAACTTTCCTTTTAGGCGAATCTCCCTATTGTCAGCCTCTAATGCGATATAGGAAAATATTATTCCAGTTACGACAAAAGATAAGGACGCAAATAGAATGAAAACATCTACAATATCGTTCCAGTCTGCGTAATAGGGGCTTTTTCTCGTCCCGATGGACGAGTAATCCGTAAGGAACGACGCCAAGAAGTAAATCTCAAACAGTATTCCCATAACAACCATTATACATACTAAACTTTTACGTAATTTATCCTTGGTTTTGAGAACAATGTCTCCAAAGGCCTGTATCCACGTGTAGAACATGAAAGGTATAAACGCGTTCGCCAAGAAGAAATAAATAGGGTCCGCTAATTGATATTTAACATCCCCGCCAATGGTCATGGTCAAGAAAGAGATGGAATCGCCCCACCAGGCTGTCGTGAGCAAGATCCAAGTAAGACCTACCAATAATAGCTGCCTGTCTTTATATTTAAAATATTTAACGATTATCAATATCCCTAAAATAAGGGAAATTAAGGTAAAACCTAAACTAACTGCTCCTTGTAAAAATTGAATTGGTGTGATTGGTGTCATTTTATTTTTCACTATGAAATAGTTCGTAGCTTATTGATTAATAGACCAATGTGACTACAATATATATATAGCTATTGGAATTCCTTACAGAAGCGTCAAAAAGAATCTATAATTATATAAAATTCTAATGTTATTTTATACAATTTTGAAAATTTTTTTTACAAATTTTGGTAAAACGAACCCAATATAGAAACAAATAGCTGAAGTAATTCCAAGTATCCGGGCAATTATTATTACTGCTAAAACATCTGTAAATAATATTTCAAGGAAGGTTGCTAATGTGAAAACGACAAATGCACCTAACAAGAACCACCCCTTCAATTTGATATGTAGTTTTTCTGATTTTATGGCCGTGTATGAGAAAACCATTCCCGTGATTACCAGAAACACGGATCCGCTCAACAAATATGTATTTACATACCAATTCCAATCGACTATGTAATAATCTATTCTTCTTCCTAATAGTCTATAATCGTAAAAGAATATTATCAAAAATACGATCTCAAAAATTATTGCCCAAAGGACGAGAATATTTCTTATTATCTTCTTTAATTTCTGTTTCTGGTCAACAAAAACTAATTCGCTAACAGTTTTTGGCCACATGTAAAAAATTGGTGCTATGAATGCGTTCGCAAGGAAAAAATAGGTTTCATTTGGTAAAACATTGGTTGTGAACATGTAATATATAAATGTCAATGCGTCTCCCCACCAAGGGGAAGTTATTAACATCCATGTCATCCCTACCAAGATTAATTGTTTATCCCTGTATTTATAATATTTATATAACATTAATCCACCTAATACCCCAGATATTGCCGTAAAAATCCAAGTTAATGCTCCTTGTAAGATAATTAGTACAGGATCTGTTGAAAATGTCATATTTTTTTCATTCTTTTTTTGAAATTTTTATTCAAATATATACAAAACTCTACAAATTTAAAACTAGCTTTTAAGATAATATATTAAGATATGATCTGTTTAAATATTAAAAGGAGCAAGATCTTTTTCTAAAAAAATATTGAAAAAAACCAATAAAATTTTATATTAAGGCGCAACGCATGAAAGGTTTTTCTTATCTACTTATTGAAAAGTAATAAAAAAAAAGAAATTAATTAGAGATTAAATAGGTTTTTCACGAATTTTGGAAGGACAAAACCAATATAGAACGCTAGTGCCGAAATAATGCCACAAATTCGAGCAACGAGAATCAATTCGGGAAAATCTACGAATATGACTTCTAATAAAGTCCATAAGGTAAAAACAACGAACGCTACGGCCAAGATTTTCCCTTTAGCCCTAACCAGCGAATTTTCCGATTTCATTGCTTTGTATGAGAACAATAATCCTGTTATTGTAAAAATAATTGCTCCAGATGTAATGTATGCAGTAACGATCGGATTCCATTCTGCCAGATAAACACCTTTTCGTTCCCCTATTTGCGTGTAATCAGTTAAGAACATGAAGAAAAACACGATCTCAAATACGATCGCCCATATACCAAGAATCCATATTATTGCATTTTTAATTTTTGGTTTTTCTGCTAAAACCAAATTTCCAAAAGTTCTTGGCCATAATAAGAACATCGGGAATATAAGTGCGTTAGCAAGGAAAAAATAGGGCGCATCTGCTAAATAAGTAGTTTCGTCTCCAATCAGAATCAGGCCACCACGGAGATGTTAAAAAAATCCAAGTAATGCCCACCAGCAACAATTGCTTTTCCTTATATCTAAGGTATTTCAAGATCAACAAAATTCCTAAAATCAAGGAAATTAAAGTGAAGGATAGCGTTAAAGCTCCTTGAATAAATAAAATTGGGTCTGTAATTACCATTTCCTATTCTATTGAAGTTAATTTATTAATTGTATATAAAAAACGCTCTCTAAATATATAATTTTAGGTCGTTAAGGAAAGATATGTGTTCATTAAATTTTTGGTCTTTCAATTTTTAAATTTAAAGCATCATTAACAATAATTAATGCGTGATACACTCGATCAACTCAGTTTTGATGTTTCACAATTAGTAGAGAAATATCAAGGAAAAAAATTATACGATTTCTTCCAAAATTACGACATTAGGTCAAATAGCATGGGTGAATTCATGGAATTTTCTTGGATAGCTAAAGATTTCGTTCAAAACATCGATTTAAACAAAACAAAAGCAAAAATTCTTTTTAACTTAAAAGTTGCCCTGAATATTGGAGAAAAGATCGAAATACGCTTGAAACAAAGGGGTTTGAAAAGTTTAAGAGACTTGACCCATTCGCTCAAGTATAGGTGTTCTGCTCTTGATGCGCTCCGCTTGATAAGAAACAACAATCACGAAAAACTCATGCATAATCGATATATTTGCGATTTAGATGTTGCGTTTTGTTTTAAATTGGAAGATCTATTATTTATTGATATTGAGACATTAGGGATCTTTGATAGTCCGTTAATTATTGTGGGAGTTGGGTATTTTCGTGATTTGCAATACGAGATTCGCCTTTTTTTTGCCCGCACGCTTGAAGAGGAGATCTCCATTTGCGAGCACCTACGAAACGAAGTATTTCCTAGATATAAATGTTTTGTAAGTTATAACGGCAAGAGTTTTGACATACCCTTTATTGCAAATAGATTCTTGTATTTTTTTGATGAAAATCCAATGATTCATCCCCAAGACATGCCATATAAGGAGAGTAATACCCTTTATCATCACATTGATTTATATCACAACTGTCGTCGTAAGTACAAGGGCCTGTTCGATAGTTTTTCTCTGACTAATATGGAAGAAAATCTCTTGGGTTTTTATCGAACAAACGAATTACCAAGTAATCTCGTCGGAGCTTGCTATAAAAAATATTTGGAAAATCCCGAAAGATACATCGGTTTGGTAAAAGAGTGCATTGAACACAATTATTACGATGTGTATTCTTTGCCTCTTATACTTGAAAAATTATTATGACAAATACGACATTATTATAATCCAAAACCTTAAGTAAATAAAATTTCTTAAATAATAAAAAGAAATTCGTTTATTTTCGAGGCTAAAAAGTCGACGATGCAACTAGGCGGACTCATTAAAAAAGAATTCGGAAGAATAAAAAGCGATAAACGTACTCTCGTGCTTCTCTTCTTCATTCCCCTCATTCTCATTATCATCTTTGGACTTGTAACTGGAGGAGGTCCTACAAAATTCTTTACGGCAAGTATTATTACCCGAGATAGCATGCCCTTGGGTCAAGAAGTCAACGGTACGGCTTATTACGATGAAATATTTATATCTACCGTGCGAGATAATTGCTCCGCTTTTGGATTCCATTCGGCTTATAATAGCACGACTGAGCAAGAATATGATTCTCACTACGCCAAGTGTTTAGATCTTTTAAAAAACGGTGTTATTGGTGCAATTATCATTCTTCCAGAAAATTTTACCGAATCGGTTGAGAATGCCACTTCAAGCAATCCTCTTGTAAAAAGTGTTAATCCAGTCTTGATTTATGCCATAGACGGTTCGGATATAGAATCAGTAAACGCTATTAAAATGGCAATACAAGAACCATTAGCGCTCTTTCGCTCTCAAGTTGGAATGTTGAACAATTTTACTACGATAATGCCATCGCTCGAATTTTCAGTACCTTTTTGGGAAAGTCAGATGCTCAATTACGCTTTAGGATTGATGCTCCCGTTGATCATAATTGGTACGACAATGAACTTGACATCATTATCAATAGTATCTGAAGGACCCTTGGCACGGATGATGCTCACGCCCACGGCAAAAAATGAGATTATTCTTAGCAAAACCATCGCAAATATAGTTATAATGACTCTTCAAGCAACGGAAATTTTCGTGATGTTATCCTTTTTTGGATTGTATTGCTTGGGTTCGCTATTTGATTTTTATGCAACACTATTGCTCACGGGTTTATGTGGTATTTCAATTGGACTATTCATTTCCGCTCTTGCTACTACGGAACAAGCTGCGAATCAAATGTACTTGATGTTTTTTATCGTATTAATAATATTTTCAGGAATGTTTGGGGTTGGTGGCACTGACGAGATGAAGTTTGTAACAAGCTTGCTTCCATTAGGATATTCGAAAGAATTAATTGTAAGCATTACCCTAAGAGGGGCACCAATGAACATGCTTTCAGCGTTTAAAATGGTAATAATTAGCTTGGTATTTCTATTATTGGCTTATTTAACCTATAGATTTAAAAAGGTGGAAGTATGACAAGAAAGGATAATACAACTAAGAAAAAGTTACCCCTTTTTAAATCCCGTAGCAACAGTCTTTTTCGATTCTCTCGTCAAGTGAAAAAGGAATTCAAGCTTCTGTGGACCGACAAGTTCAATATCTTTTTAGCGCTCGTATTACCTCCCATGATCATTTTCTTAATTGCCTTCACTACGGGTGTCGAGGAAGAAATCTCTCCAATTAATTGCGTTGTTGTTACTTACGATTCTAACATGATCACTACTCCTAATAATTATACTGAGTATTTATTTAATAATATCACAGACTTTTCACACGATAACTATTCGTATCTGTATCTAAATGCCGTGAATAATTCACAATATTTAACGCCCTTAGAATATAATAATCAGTTCTATCTAAACGCAACTACCGATATATACGCCATGGAAACGGCAAGGAATTATCTGGCTGAAGGGCATGTATCTGTTATTATTGTAATCCCTATTGATTTTTCCGAAATGCTAACGCTTGGATTACCCGCATTTGTGAATTGCATTGTTGACGGTTCGAGCGTGTTAACTCTTCAGGACAATTTAAACGCCGTGTTGGATTCCGTCAATGTATTCGTTTCAGAAAACAATCTCACGCCTCAGATAGAGCTGGTGGGATTCGAAGAATTTTCAGTTCCTAAAAATTTGAACTTTAAGTTCAACGCAATGGTAACGTTCATCCTTCCAATCATGGCATTTGGGCTCCCAATCGTACTGACAATCCTGGTTATAGTAAAAGAAAAACCCATAGCCCGATTGTTGCTCACTCCCGTAAAACGAGCAGAAATATTACTCTCAAAATATGTTACTTATAGTGCGATTTTAGCAATTCAAACTTTATTATTGATTGTCAGTTCGGTATCGCAAGGACTCTATTGCGTGGGTAGTTATTTTGATTTATTCTTGGCATTATTTATGTTGGGATTTTCGGCTTTGGCGTTGGGGTTGTTCATATCCACGATATCTAAGACGAAAACGGAAGCTAACCAATATTTTTTCATGTCGTTTATTCTCATTATCGTGCTTAGCGGGTTGTTCATTCCGATAGATTCAATGCCGCTTTACCTGCAAGTTGTAGCATGGATCCTTCCCTTGAGCCACGCAGGACCGATGATTAATAACGTTTTAACGAAAGGAATGCCCGCCATAGGTTTCGATTTTTATTGCCTATTAGCAGTTTCATCCGTCTTATTTGCCTTGAGCGTTATATTATTTCAAAGAAAACAATACGAGGCATGAACATGTCCCTAAAAAAATCAAGTCCAATCGTTGTTGAGGTCGACGATCTGAATGTTTCCTTTGGAAAGAAGAGGGTGGTCAAAAATGTTTCACTCACGGTAAATTCTGGCGAAATTATTGGGGTTTTTGGAATTTCTGGTGCGGGAAAAACTACGATGATTCGCGTGATAACTTGCCAGCTCAAAAAAAAATATTGGACGGGAACAGTTAAAGTAACGAATTTATCCGCTGCGAGAAATAAAAATCAATCGAAAATATTGGGAAACATTGGATACGTGCCACAGCTGGAGGAATTGAATTTATATTACGATTTTAAACCCTACGCAAATATCGATACTTTTGCCTCGACATACGGAATGGATGTAAAAAAGGCAAAAGATATCGCAGAAAATTTATTCACGATTCTTGACATACCAAAAGATACTTGGAGCAAGAAACTAAAAAAGATGAGTGGTGGTGAAAAAAAAAGAGTCTCAATGGCTTTAGGCCTTATTCATCAACCGGCAATTCTATTCTTGGACGAACCTACGACGGGAGTTGACGCATACAAGCGATATTCAATTCTAACTTATTTAAAAAAATTGAACGTGCAATTAGGGACGACGATGTTTATCATTAGCCACGACATGGAGTGTTCCTTAGTTTGCGATAAGGCCGCTATAATGCGGGAGGGAAAGTTGCTTGAATTTGGAAAACCAGCAGATTTAATCGCTTCACTTCCCAGTAATGGCGTTATTGCTTCATTTACGATAGAAGATTTAAACAAGAAGAAAATCGAAGAAATAAAAGATTTTTCTCCTGTTAGAAACATTATTAGGGCGGGAAACGATGTGATTGAGGTTTTAATGGATAATTACGACGAGAATATTTCCGACTTGGTCCAGCATATTATGAACGCAGGAATTAAGATCACATCAATGACTAAGGACATCGCAACTTTTCGGAGATATTTCCAAATTCGTATTCAAGACGAAGAGGAGAAGGAAAGAAGAAATATCGATCATTTATCAGAATCCAATGACATGAATAATTAAAAGAGGTTAATAAATCTTAGAATGAAAAAGAAAACAATTAGTGCGGTAGTCAGATCCTCTGAGATTTTTAAAGTAAGCCCTAAATTCAAGAGAAAGCTTAAAGTGTTTATAATTATCGCGATTCTCATCTTGATACCTATAATTGGAATGGCTTTGGTAAACATTCCATATATTTCCTATTTTACACCAGAAGAAGTAGACGAATACAAGGACAGCATGTATTTCTTCTCAAATTCCCATCAAAATTCCGCTTCGGGTTTGTTTATAGAGGCCGATATTGATTCTAACTTCAGGATCGCAACTGCAATTAATTGGACTAGTTTCAATCCACAAATTTTTAACCTTATAAATCCCGTTGATAACGATTATTTAAAATCCATCTCAAAACCTAATTTTTACCTCGATTATCTCTTCGATAAGCAAAACAAAGACGGTTCATTTTCAGATATTGGAGGTTTAGGAGACATGTTTACTACTTATCAGGTCATTGATACGATTATGACCTTGAACGAATCCTATATTAATTCCATTCGACATCAAGACAAGATTAATAGGATCATGACATTTCTAAATTCCTCTTCATATACGGATCCCGCGAATCTAACGACCGGATTTAAAAATAGTCAATTTTCGTTATTACCGGATATGATATCAACAAGTAATGCAGTGGAAATTGCGAACTATTTTTCTTGGGATTATTTTTTAAACAATCAGAACATTACAAATTACATACTTGGATCCTTAAGGACTATTACAATTGGATCACTCATAACTGGATGGGGGTATTCTAATTCGTTATTATCTGCAGATCCTGATGCCGAAAGCACTTTTTATGGAATTAAGGCTTATCTTGGATTGAATAAATCGTATTCTACTGCGGACAAGATATTATTTATGGGATTTTTTAATGATATTTACGATCCACTTAATGGTGGATTTAGGAATACATTAATATCAATAAATGATATTGAATCGACATATTATTGTCTTTCTTCAATAGAAAGGCTAAATTATAGTTATCCAGTTTTGTTCAACGCAAGTCGAACTCTTAATTTTATATTAAATTGCTCCGATCCTGATGGTGGTTTCGGTTTAAGACCAGATATTTTAACAAATTACTCCTCTGATTTCGTTTCTTCAGGGGCAGCAATGAAAGCTTTAGCCATTCTCGAGCGGAACTTTAACTTCAGCGAAGAACAGCAACTCGCCATTAACGAAACAAAAAGCAGGTTTTACACTTGGTTATCTGGTTATCAGGCGTTAAACGGTTTATTTGGACACATCACCATTGAGTCCAACTATTGGGGCGTTTTATCTGCCATTCAATATTACCCTTCGAGCTTTCTCGATCACATTAATGTTAAAAATATATTCGCTTATATAAACAGTTGCTATGTCATTGAGACGGGAGGCTATTCGAGTGAGCCATTCATACCTTCGAGTCTTTTTTCAACCTATCTTGCTATTAATATGTACGATATTTTTACATCCTATGTGGACGATTTGTGGTTGTATAACGAGTCCGCAACTGAAGCATATATTGCGTCGCTTCAAAATCCGGATGGTGGTTTTAGAATTGGAAACGATCAAGATAGTTTATTCCGTCAACTTGGAGTGTTTTATTCCGTTATAAACGATTTAATCGATGTTAATACTTCGATTGTGGAAAGCACTTATTGGGCTGTTGAATCGCTTGATATTCTTGGCGCCCTAAATTTAATAGATTTAAATAATCTAACTCATTTTATCCGGTCGTGTCAGAACGCAGATGGGGGGTTTGGGTTGTTCTTAGGCTTTTCCTATAGCGATATTATTTCAACATATTATGCCTTGCATGTTTTTTATTTGTTTGATTCTGAACCCCTATCGAAAATATTGGCAATAAATTTCCTCAAGAACGCTCAAAACACTGACGGAAGTTTTTCTCCCATGCCAACTTTATCCATGCTCGGTTTGTCGGTTTCCTTCTTTTTGGTTACTTATCTCGGGGCAAAGGGGTTGTACGATTTTTCTTATCAACCTACTGATATTTGGGCTTTTTTGGATTGGTTCGTACTGTGTGTTGATAAAAAAACGGGAGGCGTGGGAGATGTGCAAGGATTTGGCGGTGATTTAAGAAACACGGTATACGGAATGATCATAATTGACGATTTAAGGTACGATCGAGCATTCGATCCAGAACCGTGGACGACGCTTTTTACAAGGATCTTATTAGTCGAAATTATTGCAATTGTTGGTTTTATCTTGTTAAAAATGAGTTCTTACGCAAATGTGGTTATATTAAGAAGAATTAAAGCTAAATTAGGGATTGGTGAAAAAATGGAAGTATCTTATCTTCGCCGCTACCCTGCGATTCGATGCGAAAATCTGAGCATTTTTGCGGGGAGGAAATTGATCGTGAATTCAATGTCTTTAACTTTAGAACATGGAGAAATATTAGGAGTTCTCGGCGAAAGTGGTGCTGGAAAATCCACTTTCGTGAAGAGTCTGCTCGGAATGAGAAAATTTAAGGGGACAAACCAAGTATATGGAATGGATGTAAAAAAGAAATCAAAAAAAATGCGTCCAATTTATGGATATGTACCTCAGGATTTGAGCAAGATCTATGAGGATTTTACGACATATCAGAACATTCTTTATTTTGGCAGGCAATACGGCTTATCCGAAAGAGAAATTAGAAGGAAAGCGAAACGCATTCTGAGAAGCCTGGAAATTGATGATAAAATGCACGAACAAGTGAAAAATCTTTCTGGAGGTCAAAAAAGGCGTGTAAGCATTGCAATTGGCTTAATCCACGACCCGATCATCGTCTGGATGGATGAGCCTACTTCAGGATTGGACCCTGTTGTACGAGAGAATTTATGGCACGCTCTCACTCGAATTAACGAAGAATTTAATACGACACTCATCGTGATTACCCATTATCCAGAGGAATCGCGCTTTTGTAATAAAGTTGCAATATTTGGAAGGGGGCGTGGTTTGATAGATTTTGGACATCCGAAGGATCTCTTGGGGCAATTACCAGGAAAGGGGAGAACAATTGGATTAATATTCAGAAATACGGAAGAAAAAGCCCTTGAAAGACTCGAATCGATATTAGGTATTAGTAAAGCATTAGAAAACAAAGCAGGAATGGAATTCTCCCTTCTTTCTGATCTTAATATAAGAGAACTTAAAAGTAGAATCGAACTTGAATTTGGACTCTCATCAATAGCCGAATTAAAGCAAACAGATAGTAAAATGGAGGAATATTTTCGATACAGGGCCATGGATGTCCCTTCTGACGAAATAGATCTTGGTTAGGTGTTTTAAACAATGACAATTATAGAAAATCTCTCGAGAAAAAAGGAACTTGAAACGCTCCGATTAAAGATCGTAGATGCGATCAGATATTCAACGAGCTATTGGATGATATTTAAGGAAAAAACATTTGGTATCGCAACTATTTTGGACATAATATACAAGCGTTCTTATATTGAAGTCTTATTCTTTACAAAATACGATGTGTTAAATTTTAGCGTGCCTTTATTGAAAATTTCCACACCTATTGAAACTGAAGTTGATTTTAACGAAATTCTTCTTGAGCCGGATATTGATGATGATGGTCTCGTGAGCCCAAAAAAGATAATACAACGCCTAAACAATCTTATAAAAAACGAAATCAATCATCATATTGCTATTTTAGACGAACAAATAATGTTAATTCAAGAAAAATACGAGAATTACACAATAGAAGATAATCCATACAAGAGAGTTATTTTTATTCATTTCAAGAACTTTTACATATCGTTAAAAGTTGATTTCGAGAAATATCCCCTTGCTCCAAAATTTTCTTTTTCAAAATATCTATCGAAATTATGTTCTTTAAACCAATTTTTGGACAAAAAATTTTTCAAGAATTGGGATAGTACTAATGCTCCCAATGTGATAGAATGCATCGATCTTCTTGTAGGGATTATCTTAGAAAAACAAAATTTTGATAAGTTACCAAATGGTTCTCAGCATGTAATTCTTGAAAACTTAACGGTAAATTCTTCCTTCAGGAAGATTTCTTTTAAGATACTTCGCGGTCAATCAATAGGAATTATTTATTCCATTCAATACCCTAAAAAAGATAAAGAAATATCAAATCCATTAGACGAGTTCTTTCAAGCGATTTCAGGTAAAAACACCTCTTTTAATGGAAAAATTAAAATTTTTGGAAAAAATGTGCAATTGTTATTGAAGAGCGAAATGGAAAAAATTGTTACAATATCATCAGATACTGATGTATCATTTGGAGCTTCAACTATTTTTAGAAAAATGATCAAAAATTATCATCCAAAATTCCAAGGGAATGAAACCAAGAAATCTATTCAAGATTCTCAACTGAAGATTAAAATAGGAAAGTTCCCAAAAATATGGACTGTTTATGAAGCACGAAGAAGAAGATCTAAAAAGGATTACATTTCAAAAATTTTAAAATTAACTAGTTTATATGATAGAAAAAACGAAAAAATCAAGAAACTGTCGAAATTAGAGCAAATATTGTTTCAAATCTCTAATGCACTTTTGCAAAAACCTTTCTTGATTCTGCTTTCGTTAAGTTCAACATATTTGGGGCGCTTAGAAATTGAAAAATTAAATAAATCTATCTCTAACATTGAAAGAAAATTTCATGTTTCCTTCATCATTCACGGCTCGAAAGATGTAATTTCGAGTTGCGATCAAGTCATGACGATTACAGAAGAAAAAATTGATATAGGATCTGTTGAAGATTATGTGCATAAATTACCACAATCTGGAGAGATTATAACTGTAGAATTAAGCAATCCAGACCGTGCTGCAGTGAAGGAAATGCGTTCTCTTGATTCAGTCTTCATCATTGAAGAGAGAAGGAACGAGAAATATAAGTTATTCGTTAAAGAGGATCCTGAAATAATCCTCCTTTATTTATTGGAATTGTTTGGTCCAAAATTGTATAATTTTAAGCGTTTTAAAGCGACTTTAGGAGAATATATTGAATTTTTAGAAGGTCGCAGATTAGGTACGCAATATAAATTGAGGTAAGAATTGATGATAAAAAGCATATACTTGATGCAAGAAAACGGAGTATTGTTATATTCAAAAGAATATCAGAATGTCTATTTTGATACTAACCTTTTGATCGGCTTTTTTGCTTCAATAGCCAACTTTAGCAGAGAAGCCTTAAACACGGCTGTGAAAAATGTTGATTTGGGAGAGGAAAATAAGGTCATTCTTCAAGCTAATCCAAAAGAAGGGCTTATGGCTGCGGCGATTGTGAGTCCTGGGGATAACATTTCCCTTATTCAAGAGATTTTAACCAATATTATCTTGGATTTTATCAACGAATTTCCCTCGTTCGAAGATCCTGAAAGACTTGACCGTGCAACAATCGAATTAATTTTTAAGGTTAATATGAGGAGAAAGACATTTCCCTCACCACCCCTACTTCTTACTGCTTCTTTAATCCTGTTGACTCCCGTTCTGATTATTCTCGTGTTCATCTCAATATATTTAACTAACGCGTTTCAAGAACTGTTCTACAATTTCACATTCAGTTTAGTAGTTTATACATCGATTACATTGTTATTTCTCACGGTAATTCCGAACTTAATTTCTGGTTTCTTAGCTCCAGATAAGAGATATGCGTGGTTTAATACATTTGCAATCATTGCTTTCGAAGTTGTTTTTTATGTGGTATCAGTTGAGCGATTATTTGCTCAAATAACTTTAGCTAACCTTCCCATAAATTTCTTGTTGTCAATTGCTTCAGCGTATTTTGGATTTCAATTGTCTTCCCGCAGATATCTAAAAAAATAGAATTTTTTAACTAACACGAATTAAAAAGAGTGTTGTTGCTTAAATGGACGAAGAATTAATAAAAGCGTTTTTAAATACGAATTGGAACTGCTTGAATCGAAAAGATATTATTGAAAGATTGCAAAAAAACACTTACGATATTATCGTGATTGGTGGTGGGATCACGGGTGCTGGTGTTGCAAGAGAAGCTGCGTTAAGAGGATTAAAAATTGCGTTAATTGAAATGCAAGATTTTGCAGCGGGGACTTCTTCGCGCAGTTCAAAATTAGCTCATGGGGGCATAAGGTATTTGGCAAGTGCGGAGATGGAATTAGTAAAGGAAGCCACAACTGAAAGAAACTGGTTAAGGGCACACTTACCGCACTTAACTCGGCCCATCCCGTTTTTATTCGCTAACTGGGAAGGTGGGAAAGACAAAAAAAGATCGATAAAAGCCGCAGTTAAGCTATACGATTTTTTAAGCGATAATGACCAGGAATTCAAGAATTATAAGCAGCATTCATGGCTTGAGCCCGAAGAAATCGCAAATGTGGAGCCTGAAATGAAAAAGGACGGTAATTTAGGTGGTGCCATCTATTATGATAATAATATAGACGATGCCCGATTAACAATCGAGACCATAAAAGAAGCTATCATTCGCGGTTCCGATGCGTTAAATTACTGTAAGGTCATCGATTACATAAAGGTAGATGGAACGATTGTTGGCGTGAAATGTGAAGATCTAGAGGATAAGATCACATTTAGTATCAACGCAAGACAAGTTGTAAACGCAACGGGGATATGGACCGATCAATTGCTTGAAATATACCCCGATGATGTTCCAAAACCTCTTATTCGTCCCACAAAAGGCGTTCATTTAGTATACAAGAAGGAACATGTGAAGAATCGAATGGCAACAATAATTCGCTCAATAAATGACGGAAGGGCTTTTTTCATCTTACCAAGGGGCGATTTTACGCTTATAGGAACAACAGATACGGATTATAACGATGATTTAGCAAATCCATATTGTGCAAAAGAGGACGCAGATTATTTAATTGCTTCCGTGCAATATTACTTTCCAAAGGCGGAACTTGAATACAAAAACATTGTTTCGGCTTATGCTGGTATAAGGCCCTTGGTAATGCAAAAAGGTAAATCCGAAAGCGAAATATCTAGAAAACACTTGATCTTTTTTTCCGAAGACGGCTTGTTATCGATCACGGGAGGTAAACTCACGACTTTTAGGAAAATGGCAGAAGATTTATTCTTGGAATTAGAAAAAAAGAACATTTTTAAAGAAATTTCGCGGAACGAAGGTTTTTCAAAGCAATTATATGTGTCATCTTTCGAGAGAGAGATATTTGATGAAAAAGTTAAAAAAATAGATCTTATTTTAGATCAAAAAATAATTGATTTATTATATCAACAATACGGAAGAGGAGCGCTGGAAATCTTAGAGATTGCTTCAGAAAATCCCTCTTATATAGAACCATTAGAAAAAAACTCACAGTTCATCCCTGCAGAAATAATATATATCCTTCGAAATGAATTTGCACCCCACTTAATTGATGTACTTTGCCGTAGGACTGAAATATCTATTCTTATTCGGCACGACAAGCAAAAAGGGATTGCAAATAAGGTTGCGAGACTAATGGCATCTGAATATTTGTGGGATGAAAATAAAACCCAAAATGAAATTAGCATTTATTTAGAACATATTAAAAAATCCGTGGAATTTGTGTAAACTTAAATTTAAAAAATTGGACTCCGTTAGAATTATATTTAAAACCAATGATAATTAAAGTAACAATAATTCAAAAATTAAAATCTAAAGTGAAACATTCGTGATATTACAAAATGTAGGGGATATTCTCAGACCTGTTGCTGGATATGCTGGGCTGTTTATGGTGCTCCTTGGAGTTATGTGGCTAATCTTTGGGCTCTACGAAGGATATAGGCGGAAATCATTCAAGGATAGAAAGGTTGAGGATTGGAACTTCAAAATCACTAAATTCTTGAAGGGCTTGACATTATTAGGCTTCCTCGTGGGGCTTCTATGCATTATTGTAGGTGTAGTCGGGTTGTTAAATAGGGATGTTCCTCCTAGTGTTGCTTATGGTGTAGTAGTTGGAGAGAAAATTAACTATTTCACATCCATACTCTTAGTTGTCCTTGGAGTGGTTACATTCATAAAACCTGCTAACGACTTACCAATTGCCACGGTTCTAGCTCTTATTGCGGCTTCCGCTATTACTATCGTAGTCGCGCTTATCATACCTGAAAAGGGTTACGCTGTTGTAGAGGTACTTGAAATAAAATGGGTTCTTGTTGTGTTGTTTATCATCATCTTTGCTCTCTCTGCTATCGTAGTTAAATTCTTTTCGAAAGGCTTTATGACAGCTTCCAAGGCGATATCTTGGCCTCCTCTTGCGATAATTGTCGCGATCTTTTGCATGCTTCAAGGTTTGCTCGTGATGATAGGATATTCGATCGTTCCTTACTAATTAATTTTATTTTTTTTAACATGCTACTTATTTTAATTCATTAACCAATAGCTCTTTTTTTAAATAGTTATTTTAATGTGACACAATTCCCAAAATATCCTTTTTTAAATCTCTTCCACATTTTGGACATGTTTTATCGTTTTTAATATCAATTTTCGTAAACATGTATCCCCTCCTTCCCAGTAAAAGATGTCCACAATTTGGACAATAGGTATTGCTTCCCTCTTCGTGATTTATGTTTCCCACATAAGGAAAATAAAGCCCTGCTTTTTTCGCGATATTGTATGCCATATTCAAGGTTTTCACAGGAGTTCTTTCGTCAGATGGAGCCTTGAAATCTGGGTGGTAGGCTGAAAAATGAGTTGGCGTGTTTTTACCAAGATTTTCAACCACCCAATTACATAACAATTCCATATCTTCTTTTTTATCGTTCAAACCTGGGATTATTAAGTTCGTAATTTCTACGTGTATTCCTCCCTCTTTAAATCTCTTTGCAGTGTCTAATACGGGTTTTACGGACTTTACACCACAGATCTTTTTGTAAAAGTCGTCGCTCATCGCTTTTATATCTATATTAGCGGCGTCAATACCTGCGCTAATCAATTCTTCACTTGCTTCGGGAGTGGAATACCCGTTTGTCACTAATATAGTTTTTATATGTTCTTTTTTCATCAACTGGGTGACATCTAAAACCCATTCGTGCCATATAAGTGGTTCGTTGTAAGTAAATGCGAGGGTTTGTGCCCCGCTCTTGAGAACTTTCTCAATCAACTCTTTTGGATTCATTTCAACGAGCTTCATTTCCCGATTTTTGAGTTCTTCGATGTCGTAATACCCCGTTTTACCGTTATCCGAAGGACTTGCTTGGCTAATGGTCCAGTTTTGGCAATTCAAACATCGAAAAGAACACCCTATCGAAGCTATTGAATACGCAGTGGCTCCAGGCCAAAAATTATATAATGGTTTTTTCTCAATTGGGTCTAAACTACCTTTTGATATCAATGAACCGTAAATCAAGGAATAAAAATCTCCACTTATATTTCTTCTCGTTCCACAAATCCCTGTTCTCCCTTCAACGACTATGCATTCGTTCGCGCACACTCGGCATCTCACTTTATTATCGTCAAGTGAATCCCATAATCTAGCTTTAATCTTCAACTTTTATTCTCACTTTATTTCACAATAGGAATTCCCAAAAGTAATTAGTCTAAGATTCTTAATATGTATTCCACTTAAAGAAGTAAAAAAGGATTGATCTAAATGGAAGTAAACACAAATGAAATAGTATCTTGGTTTCAAAAAGGATTAAATTGCTCTCAGTTCGTTTTATCTCGGTTTGGACCACGATTTGGTATAAACGAGCAATGTAGTTTAAAGATAGCAGGTGGATTTGGAGGTGGAATGACGATGGGAAATACTTGTGGCTCAATTACTGCTGCATTTATGGTTATTGGACTCAAGTTTGAAAAGATCAATGAGGAAAACACAAGCCCACATGAAATCACTTACCAAAAGATAAGGGAGTTCGTAAATCAATTCACAAAACTCAATAAAACGATCATATGCAACCAATTAACTGGTGTGGATATGTCAACGCTCGAAGGAAGGGAAAAAGCAAGAAACGAGAATATTTTTCTAACAACCTGTCCTAAAGTAATTCAAGACTCTATAAACATTTTAGAATCCATTCTATAACTTTAAACAATGTATATAGTACTAAATGATATGTAAAGGTCCAAAATTTGCAAGTTAAAGAAGATATTAGCCTCACTAGAGAAGAAATTGATCAATTAATCAAGAAAAAATTAATTCTATTAAATGAGATTGATAGAAATCAAGGAAAAGGGTCCGAATATATTCGAATTCTAAGCGAGATCGCATTACTCAAGCTTGAGATTGAGGAATTCGAAGAATCTGAGAATTATTTTAAGACATGTCTGGCTTTTTTTGAAAAACAGAGCGATAATCTTGGAAAAGCTGCTGTTTTGGGTCTCTTAGGTGCCCTATTCTATAAGAAGGACCAATTTGAAGAATCTATCAATTATTATCGACAAGGAGATCTATTATACAAGGAACTCCTCCAGTTTAAAGAACAAACAACATGCTTAATCGGAATTGGAAGCGCTTATCTGAAATTAAATAAGCTAGACGAAGCAAGCGATATATTTTTTAAATGTAGTGCAATTTGTGCTGACAACCACGATGTCTACGGATTATTAGAATGCCTTCAAAATTTAATATTTATCTACGAAAAAGAAGAAAAATGGGATGTTGTCTTTGAATTGTACAAAAAAACCCTTAAAGCTTTCAAGGAATTAAAAGACCGACAAGGCATGATCGTATCGTATTTTAACTTGGGAATATTAAAAAAAAAAAAAAATTACGAGGAAGCGTTAATCTATTTCAAAAAAGGAACAAATGTGGCAATTGATTCAAACTATTCTGAATTAATAGTAAAAGGGCTAAGTTATATAGCCGAATGCTTGTTCTATACGGGTAAAATAAGAGATGCAACGAATCAATTGATAAAAAGCCTCCATTTAGCTGAAGAAATTAAAGCAAAAAACGCGATTATACAAATCTCAGTGTTGTTAAAATCGTTTGGGCTTAGTGAAACTGATATCCAAGAAAGCCTTAAAAAATATCGCGAAGATAGGAAAATAACGAAAAATAAATAATTAAATTGACTTTACTTTAATAGTAAATTATTTATTCTCTATTAAAGATGAAAAATTGTCCATTTTGTAATCAAGAAGTGAGAGAAACCGATAAGTTTTGCATTCATTGCAAGAAACCACTTTTAACATTCATCTCGCAGAAGGAGGGTTCCTTAAACAAGAGCTTGCAACCATATAATTACTTACAGTACGAGGACGAGGATCAAGACGAGGAGTTCAATATTTCTGAAATCGATAGCGATGTCATTGACAGAAAAATAAGAAAAATAAGTGCCTCTTTAGAAGCAGCGCAAGCTTCGGGGATTACAACTGGGGATTTATTGCTAAAAAAGGCTTCTTTATACTATCAAAAAAGAGATCTCGGAACTTCTGCAAAAATTGTTGAATTAGCTCTTAACTCTTTCGATTCCGAAAACGATCTGATGAATGTTGCTATATGCCATAACGAACTAGGTTTAATTCAAGAGGATATAGGCATTTACGATGAAGCTATCTATCAGTTTGATAGAGCGATTGACATTCTTAAAAATCTCGGAGATTCTCAAAAATTAATAAGAACATATAATAACATCGCAAATATTTACCATTTAATTAAAGATTTTGAGCATTCTTACGAATATTATAAAAAAGCCATTGACCTAGCTCGAAAAGAAAATCTCGTCATGGAAGAAGTCAAATCGTCCTCAAATTTGGTTGATGTATTATTCTCCTTTAAAAATTACGATTCGATCGAAAAAATTCTCGATAGAAACGCGTTTATTTTTAATCAAATCGGAGATATTAATGGTACAATTATTACTTTGATAAAATACGGGAAATTAAATTTCCACAAAGGACCAAATTACTTCGATAAAGCGCTTAAATTATTTACCGATGCCTTAGATCTTGTTGAAAAGATTAGCGAAAGAATTTCAATCTATTCAAAATCACAATTGGAATGGGAGTGCTATTTATACATTGGAAAAGTGTATTATAAGAGAAAAAATTACGAAAAAGCCGAAATTAATATTTTAAGAAGCCTTGAATCACTACGGACCCATGAAATTGAAGATAGTCTTAACCAAGCGTTAGTTTTGAAACTAATAGGTAAGATTTATTCTGCAAAAAATAATTTTATTAAAGCAGTGGAATATTTCGATTTATCTTCGATAACTTACGAAAAATTCGGGGCATTATATGACAAGGCGTTGGTTAAGATATTGGCTGCTCAAGATATCATGGAAAGCAACAATGACGATTCAAAAGCCTTAAATTATTATGAAGATGCATTAAATATATTTCAAGAGCAAGGATATGATAAAGAAGTGGCAGATACCTCTCAAACTTTAGGGGATATTTATATAAAGCTTAATTTGGAAGGAATAGCTCTTGAATATTTTGAAAAAGCTAAAGATACTTACCAAATTTTAAAAGATAAGTTTAATTCGCAACTCGTTAAGGAAAAAATACAATCCTTGAAAACTTAAGACACAAATGTTTCAATCCCCTCGGTAATTAATGGTAGAAAAGCTAGGCACAGAACGATTTCGAATGTACAAAAAAGGATCCAAAACCATTTTACTTTATTAATAGGATATTTTTTATATTCAATAAAAACTAAAATTGGTACGGACCACCAAAAATAGTGAGGAACTTGTAAAAAAATTAGCATATCGTTGTAAGATACAACATTTCCACCAACGCCCGAACTCGTGATGAAAGACATCAACACGATACCAAGCACGAGAATTAATGCTGGAAAAATCTCTTTTCTGAGTTTTCGTTCGAAGTATAAATTAATTAAAAATAATATTCCGAACGCTATAATTGATGTTAACTTGTAAAAGGCGAGTAATAAAAAGAGAGGTGCAAACCATTTATCCTTATATTTCTGATACATGTAAAGAGAAAAAGTTATCCATATGTTTGTGTTAAAGAGCATTGACCACCAAAAAACCATGAGAATATTACCATATAACCACCACTCCTGATACGAGTTTTTAACATTTTTTAAAATATAGAAAAACATGCCGAAGGTTATCATTAAATGGATTGTAAAGCTTAAATACTCCGGTAATAGCATCCATACGCATAAGACGCAAAAGTAATTTAAATAAAGATATCCTTCTACCTCGTATATGTCTTGACCCATCCAAAAGCGATTCACTGCAATATAATAATAGCGAAAGTCGTGTCCAAAAGGGACTCCATTCACTAGGCGCACGACGCTCGTGATTATGCCGATGCAAAAAGAAATGAACATGATTGCTAAGAAGGAGTACAATACTTTTTGATTTATACTACTTTCAACGAGCTCATATCCTTCTTTAGACATAACTATCTTAATAATTAATATCTAAATAATATTATGGGAAAGTTACTCAAATAATGAATTAACAAAATGTCAAGATGTGAGGTTATTAACCTTCACGGAAGTAAACCAAGAGAATTTCGCATTTTTTTTTCTGTATCCGTGGTTAATAAGTCTAGGTAGCGTAAAGAGGATATTCCCTTCATCAAACGCTTTTTTATATTTGGATCTTTTGAAAGGTTCTTGTTCTCGCAGCAAAATTCAAAATTTGACCTTAAAATCATGTCGTCTTCGATTTTATTAACTAAAATTGCTTGAAAATCTTGTAAAGGGCTTGAAAATATTTCGTAAATCGAACTTGAATCTCCAATTCGTCCTGGAAATACAATACTAATTCGCTCTTCCATCATCTCCTCGTCTTCAATGAACATTGCGTATAGTGGCATGTACATCCATCGAATAGGCATTGCAAAGAAATCGGACTTATTGTCGGGTATGGACCATTGTTTCAGTTCTTCGGCTTCTATTAGACAAGTATTGTGTTTTTGAACGATTATTTCTGTAATTTGCTTGTACAACGCCTCTAAATCGTCTCTATACGATGTAATCTCTATGACTGCGCTTTCTTGTTCCTTTTCAATCGTGGTTATTTGGTGATTTCTATCCTGTAGGCGCGTCTGTAAATCTATCTCGTGTTCCTTCAGTTTTTGAGACGCCCTTTCGTCAACTGCTTTAGCTTTTTCTAAAATATCTTCATATTTTTGCGATAAATTATTTATACTTTCTAAAAGTCTCGTTCCTTGTTCTTTCAGATAATTAAAATGAACTAAAAATTTTGGTTGAAGATCTTCAAAGACTTTTGATTTGAGACTTTCGTCTCGAGTGAAAAATTTATTTTTTTTTATCATGTCTTCCAAGTTTCTTTCAACGGTTAAAAAAAGCGTCGAAACACTCTCAATGATTTTTTTCTTTTCTTCCACCCTCCAATTTTCGATCTCGTCCCCCTTATAATCCTTTTGAATTTCAACTTGTGAATCATCTATTAATGAGGATGTTTTCTTGAGTTGGGAACTAAATCTTTGTTTCACATCAGAAAGATTAACTTTTAAATCTAATAGTTTTTTGTCAACGAATTTACTGATTAATTCTATTTGATTTTTCCATCTTAGTGCGTTTCCTTTCATTTGTTCGAAGGTTTTTCTGTATTTTTCAGCAATGTCAATGGCCATTTCTGTTGATAACTTTACATTTAAAGGCATGTAATTCGAAACAGGTTCAATTTTAATAGTTGGGAGCATTTCAACGATTGTTTTAAGGAAATCAGGCGATAACAAGCCCTCAATCTCGAGTGATTGGAACTCGGAATCTTCGGACTCGCTTATAATTTCGGCGTCAACATCTTTATATGTTATAATATTTATAATTTGCTGTAATTGGTCTTTTTCGGTTTTTGTTCCCGTATCGCGTAAAAGGTGTCCAATTAATGGTTGTCTGGGAGGATTAGACAATTTTCCTTTTTTTGACAAGATCGCTAGACCATCTAATAGTATATGAGTTGAAATAGTTCCCGGAACGCTAGCAAAAGGCCAGAGAAGTCTTGAAAAAGAGAGTATCTTTTCTCCATTCTTTATATCCCTCGTCAATAAATAATAAGCGATGGTTAATTCCTCGTCATCGCGTATGGGTGGCAAATTAGGATTCTTTCGTAAAAAAAAAGGCAAGATGTTTTGATTTCCGTGAATTGAAATGTGATATCCCCTTTAATATGTTTTACTTGATTACCTAATGGAAAACCTCTATTTTAAAATGAATCTTTTTTATAAAAATGTGAATTTAAAAACTTAAAAAAATTACTTGAGTTGCTCGACATTATTAGCTATTGCTAATATTAATAATGACGCAATAATGAGTAATGGGGGAATAGTTGCTTCCATATGAGGCCACCCCATTGTATCAAAAACACCTTGAAAGATTCTTCCAGCGAAATATAGCAAGAAACCAAGTCCATTAAGAGCGTATGATTTTCTTAATACTCCAAAAGTCTTCCATGCTAAGTAGAAAAACATTAATGGAATAAGAAATACTAATAAAGGAGAAAAAACGAAATTATTTAGAAACCTTCCACCTGGTGTTTTTCCTATTAAATACGCAGATTGATCATACCCCATTTGATAAGCTATATTATAATCAGGGTCTAAAAATAATTCATTATTAAGCAAGAGAACGGAAATGCCAACAATAATAGGAATTAATATCAAAATTCCTCTCACGATTAACCTTCGCTTGTCGTTATTAAAAAAAACAACTAAATCTTGCTTAATTTTCGATTCTTCTTTGATTTCTCTCTCTTTATCAACAGGTGTGGGAAGCAACAAAATTCCTAATACTCCCATAGCAGAGGCAATTCCCATCCATGTGAAAAATGTGGCAAGTCTATAAACCGTTAACAAGAGTTCCCCGGTAACAGGCGATCCTATTGGATTTTCTACTGAAGCAGCTGGATCGGGAAGGAAAAAATAATAGAGCATGAAAAAGATCCTTCCTATAGCAAGAGCTAAAGTAACTCCCGCAAAATATATCCAATACATCTTTTTTGAAGTTCTAAACTTGAGTATAAAATAAAAAAACAACAATATATAATACCCAATAACAATGAAATATAATCCTAATTCAATAGCGCCCCAATTTGTAAGTCCCATATCATAGCTAGGAATTGCATTTATCATGTTTAAACACCATTAATAGATCTAATTTTTATAGTTATAATTTATTATAAAACAATCTTATTTAATTCTTTAGATATCTCAAAATACAAATATCATTATTAATTTTTCTACTTATTAAAAAATAATATCAAGCTCATGATCGTTGAAGACAACATAGAAACGTTCAATTCCTTGATTAAGCGTCGAGGATTCATATGGGGGCCTTCCCCAGAGATATATGGTGGATTAGCTGGGTTTTATTCTTATGGTCCGGCTGGAATGGAATTAAAAAATAATGTCCTTTCGAAATTTCGAAGCGAACTGAGGGCATTGGGTTTTGGAGAAGTAGAATGTCCAACAATCATGCCCGAGATCGTATGGCAAGCTTCAGGACATTTAGAGCGATTTATAGATCCCGTTCTCAAATGCGAAAAATGTAACACCTTGTATAGGGCAGATAAATACTTGCAGGAAATGCTCCCCGATACGATGATCGACGGGCTTTCGTTTGAAAAAATGGAAGAATTGATCCAAAAAAATGAATTAAAATGTCCTAAATGCGATTCCGAATTCAATAAAATAGAAGAATACAATTTAATGCTCAAGACATCGGTTGGAAACGATAAGATCGCTTATTTACGCCCCGAAACGGCCACCACAACCTATTTATTGTTTAACCTTTTAAACCAAGATGCAAGGAGACAATATCCAATTAAAGTGTTCCAATACGGTAAGGCATATCGAAATGAAATATCTCCGAGGCAATTGGTTCTCAGGATGAGAGCATTCGACCAATTCGAATTGCAGCTTTTTATAGGAAAAGATCAGGAAATGAATTTTGAAGATTACGAAGATATTAAAACGAGCAATATACCCCTAATCGATTGGAAAATGCAAGAAAAAAACATTGACATTCCTAAGATGACTTCGCTCGAAGAAGCACTAGAGAAAAAAATCCTAAAAAAACCCGCATACGCATATTGTCTTAATCTGGGGTATAATTTAACGATGCAATTAGGATTTCCAGAAACCGTAGTGCGTTTTAGACAACACTCTCCGGACGAAAGAGCTCATTACGCAGATGACGCGTGGGATTTGGAGGTCAATACGACGCAATTTGGATGGGTTGAAATCTGCGGTATTCACGATAGAACCGATTACGACCTCAAGAGACATGGGGAATTTTCTGGGCAATCCTTTGAAATAAGCATGAATGAAGATCCTAAAGTTAAAGAGGTGCCTCAAATTCTCGAAATTGCGTTTGGTATTGATAGAATTATTTATACCCTGCTTGAAAATACATTCAACGTCGAAGAGGGGAGGATCAACCTCAAATTAAATTGTTCAATGGCACCTAATACCGTGGCCGTCTTTCCCTTGGTAAAAAATAAGTCCGATATCTTAAAACTCGCAAGAGATGTTCACTTGAACCTGCTTAAACATCGAATCAAATCGTTTTTCGATTCAGCGGGATCGATTGGAAAAAGGTATAGAAGACAAGATGAGTTAGGCACACCATTTTGCCTAACGATCGATTACCAGTCACTCGAAGATAACACGGTAACTTTTAGGGATCGCGATTCCATGCAACAAGTTAGGGTAAACATATCTGACCTTCCAGAACTCATTAGGAAAAAATGCAATTAAAAAAAAAACTTATTTAATCAAGAAATCTTTTCATACTAAATTAAATTGCATATATATACACTAAAAGTTAGCACCAATGAGTCAATTCAGGTTTTATCCTTCTAAAAAGATAACGAGAATAAATTCTCGTTTTTTACAAAAGATGGCTGGTCTTACAGTTGCTCTAATCGTTTTCGCAAGCATTTTTGCAGCTTCTATTCCACGACCTATGAATAATACAATCTTAGATGAAGGTGTTGATGTCTACAAGCCACTCGATTTAGATACATCATTAATTCCCGCAAGTTATTTATTGTGTCCTTATACAACAAATATGAGCAAGGTGTACGATTTCTTCCAAGGGAACTTTAGAACTCCTCATTCAAATTTACTTTATTATAGGTCAGGAAACGAAGATGGTACTTCCTTCTACGAAGATATCACTTATTCCCTCGATAACTTGCTCTTTTATAAGACGCTTCCCAAATACGATGAAGAATACGATGAGGCAGATGTTCTTAATGCTTATATAAATCTATTAACCACGAACTTAAAATATGATAGCGGAAATGTTTTTATTCATTCGATAAATGGAACTACTGGTGAGATAGTTGATGGGGATCGATATTTGATGGATAACTTAATGCCCATCTTTTTATTGTTAGAAAATTACAATCCAAGCGTAAAAACATATATTGAAAACATAAACACCTTCCTCGGAACTGATCTTTGGGATGTAGGAAATTATGGGTATTATCACTCTAATTCCTCAACCTCGTCCAAGTTTGCGATAGACAATTTGTACGCTGTCTTAGCTAACTTGTTGATTTATCGATCCTATTCAAGCCTCTCGCTCGGAACAAATGCTTACGAATCAGCAAATAAAACAATAGATAAGTTAATGGCTAATATGTGGGATAATGATCCCGATGAAGAAGGATTTTTTATAGTTAATGACCAAGATTGGACCGATCTGGGGGGTTCTAACAACAATAAACAACTCGATGTGAACGCAGTTGGGATAATGGCGCTCGTGGATTATTACATGACAACTAACAAGAGTACTTACTTGGACAACGCAACTCTCCTATATAATAGAATTGATGCTAACTTATGGGTGTCGGGAGAAGGCTATTTAGATACTGCGGGAGCTGATTATTGGAATACACCTAGTAATATAACTATAAGTTCAGAATCAAACGCTCTCATGATGCAAGCTTGCTTGAAGCTTTTTGAAGCCACGGGTAACATGACTTATTACGACAAGGCTTACGAGCTATTTCAATGCTTCGAAACCAACTTTTACGACATTAATAACAACGCTTACGATTTTATTTCTCCCTACTATGGAGGGAGCACCAATAAGAATATTACATCAAACTTGAGGGTTATTGAGGCTAACTTGAAAGCTTCTGATATTTATTACTCGTTCGACCTAGAAGCGAACTATGACGAAGATCTGGAAGGCGTTCCTAACTTTATTTTAGAGGAAGACGCAATGAATATAACTTCTCGATTGAGCTATCAAGCATATCAGGGTAAGATCTATTACTCAAATATCCCTATAAATTATACTATTAGAGAATCTAATGATAATGGTATTGGATGGACAGTAATAAACGAAACCAGCGGTATTACAAACGATTTAAATAAATCTCACGAATTATCATACGAAATTACCGAATCAATGCCCGTAAAAGAGAATTATTCCGTATTAATATATGTATACTCGGAAAAATATGTGCTTGAAACAACCGAGTTATTTTTTGATGTATCCTCTGGACTCGTGGTTGTTGGTTCAATAACTGGACTTGAGGAAATTCTCTATCAAGGACCAACCTTGAATGTGACGATTGCCATTAACAATACCAGGAGGAACGACATAATTTTAAATACTACGCTCAATAGTGTTAATATAGAAAATCAATCAATATCAAATATTTTATTCTCGACAAGTAATCTTACTTACATTTCTTTCAATCTCACAACTAACGACAACGCAGCTCTTGGAGACGATGATTTGATCTTCCAATTCAAAAAAGGTAGCGTTTTGTATTTTGAAAAACTCGTTCCTATTACAATTGGTGATTCGTTCAAATATTCACCCTTAATTTACAGTATGAAGGTAGTAAATGGAGAATCGCTATATATAGCCTTTAACTTGATAAATTATTTACCGAAGGATCCTCAATCGATAAATCTTAGTTTCTCGGGAAATTCCATCGATCCATTCCTTGAAGAAATTACTTTAACAGCGTTAGAATCAAAACCCATAAATGTACAATTAAATGTTACAGGTGCCGATACTGAATATATCGTGATGAACCTTTCGAAAAACGATGTAGTGTATTATACAGAGACACTCGAAATTAAAATCGTACCATTGATAGAAATCGTTTCATGGTCTGCTCCAAGTTCAACACCCCAATGGGAGCATTCCCGAATAATTTTACGATTAGTATATAACGGAAATAATCCAGAACGATATTCACTATCACTTATTGATCAAAATACAGATCAAGGAGTTGTAATCACCAAACTCCTTACCAAAGGAGAAAATAAGATCGAGGCGTCTATGGTGTCAACATTAAATCCTTACGAATATGGCGTGAAAAGTTATCGCTTCGAATTGAAAGATAGCGAAGGAAACATAATAACTTCCAATTTTTTCGAAGTTACCATTGAATTATCAATGACCGCGTTGTTCTTGTGTTATATATTACCTATCTCCATACCAATTGCGCTTATATTAATCTATAAGAATAAAGAATTAAAAAATAAACTATTAAGAAGATCAAAATGACTAGAAACATCAAAATTCGCAGTTTAAGCCTAATTTTTATCCTGGTTTTTAGTTTCTCTTTGGTTTGCTCGGTTTTATCCGTAAATCAAGCGAACAATGGATATAATAATAATGCACTTGGACGAGATCTTGATTTAAAAGCTTCTTTTGGCGCTTTAGATCCAACTGACATTGAGATCAACGGTTCCGCTATTTACCGTCATTTCCAATGTTTAAACATTTCGGTAAACACGACATCTATATGGGGTGCGACAGTAGATAATGTTGACATGGAAATAAGCTTCAGCAATGGTACGGTTTCTATATTTTCAATGGATGATTTTATATCTGAAAATTATTATAGTGAGATATATTCTCCGGGAAGAAATGCTCCGCTTGGGATGCAAACGGTTCGCTTTTACGCAAAAAACGGTAGTATCATTCTGAATGATGACAATACGACTAAATCGTTTTGGATAAAACCAAATTGCGAAGTAACTCTTGATTCTCCAGAAGGATATTACCTTGACGAGACCGTATCTGGACTTATCACGGCAATAAACGAGAGCATGTCAACTTACGATTGGAACTCGTGGAATGTGTCTATAATGGACGCTCAATTTTCAGAAAAATTTGCGTTGTCAGGTACGAGTCTAGAAGATTTTACTTTTCAAATTAATAATACTTATTTCACTGATTTTAACTCGTATTATTATGTTGCGGTTGAATTGAATAAAGACGACACCACTCAAAAAGCGATCTCGTATTTTACTTTCAAACTGCTTAATTACAATCCGGAAATAGATCCTTCAAGCATATCTATACCGGCAGAAATCCTGAGATCCAACAGTGATAACGCTAAAATCATCGTAAATGTTTCTGATTACGAAGAAAATCCTATATATTTAAATGTCTCAGTTGCATTCCAGCACGATCTTTTTACATCCGATTTAATTCCACTCCTTAATAACAACGGAAGTGGCGTGTTTGAAGGTGAATTTTCAATAGAATATGATCTTCCGATTGGAGATTATGTAGTTAATATAACAGCTAGAGACAGCTATGGTGGTATTGGTTGTTATGTATATTCAAGTTATTTATCAGTTTTAAACAACCCTCCCATAATAGAAACTTACTACATTAACGGCGCTCCAGCTTCGAGCGGAATTTCAATTTATTATGGGACCGATATCGTATTCACGTTCAATATCTCTGATGTAGAAAGTGATCCTCTTTATGTGAAAGTTGCGTTAGTAGATCCACACAATCACTGGGTTAATTCAACCTCAGAATACGCCGAAAACATGAAAATAATCGTAAGAACCACCGATTTAGTAACTGGAATTTGGTATATATATATCTATGTAACGGATGCTGACGGAGCAGTTGTTAGTCTTACCGATGATTATGGAAATGCTCCTAGCTCTTTAACTATAGTTCCAGATTTATTAAGCGCAGTTTTGCCTTGGATTGCTTTAGTTGTTGGATTACTACTCGGTATTCTTGTTGGTTTTGGTATCGGATATTATAAAATTAAGTCTAAAAACGGAGAACCAAGAGTTAAAGGTACTCTAAAGAAGAAATTGATTTCTCAAAAAAGTACTAAAGATGTTTCTTCTGAAGTAATAGATGCTCAAGAACCTAAAAAAGACGAAGAGACAAAAAAGACAAAAACCGAGCCCCAAGAACCAGAACAACGTAAAACTCAACAAAGAAAGATAAAAAGAAAATTATAAAAAAAAAATATCTTTACTTATTCTTTTTTTTAGCTTTTAACTTAATCCTAAGTCATGTAATTTATATTGGAACTTGCCCAATTTTCCCCCATAATTACCAGCAGAGATTCTTCTTACACCAGGTACTTTAACTGCGGCTTCGATTCCAAGTTTCATTGCTTTTTTTATCACGTCTTCCGTAGCACCATCTAAAATAATCTCGTAGACGCATTCATCGCCTTCTTTTAGTAAAGAGTTTTCAATCTTGCTCTTTAATGTTGGACAAAGAGGATCGTTTGTGGATGCCCCCAAGAAAGAGTATTGGGATCCAACTTTAGAACCAGAACGAGCAATTCCTCCTGGAAAAGGAGCTATCACATTTTCTAGGTCCTTAATGGCTTCGATCGCCTTTTCGGCAGCTTCTAACCCAGAATCTTGGTCTTTTGATATAATAAGAAAATTACCTCCAGCAATTCCTTTCCCAGCTTTAGCAATGCTTTGTATGATAAATTCTCCATCCATTACGGGGATTTTCCACGCCTCAAAAGGATAAACGCCTTCTAATTTTTCCTCGTACTTATCACCGAAATAACGCAAGTTTGCTCCTATCTTTGCTTCAAACTCTTTCTCTGGTTCTAAAGAACCTTTTAAAGCGTCAAAACACGCCGTGGTAGGGCATGTGAGAACGCATTGTCCCAAGCGATTCATGAGGATAGTTCCAACTTGTTTTTTGTCTTGAATGAAGAACATTACGATAACTCCTGGTCTCTTATCTGGGGTCTTATCCGCTGGAACCATCACATCAATGGCCGCTTCCGCATCGCAGTGGATTGTGGATGTACCATAACCAGTGGTTACCTGTGCCGCAATCCTTGCCCATTTTTCATTCTTGGCAGTGATTAAAATTCTAGCAAAAAATCCTCCAAAAGCCTCGCAATATGTATCTTCTATTTCTACTCCGTTTAATTCCATTCTTACACACTTTTAATAATTGTTTATTGACAATAAAATGTAATTTTATGTCATTTCTAAATTCTCCTCATTTAAAAATGATTCTGATTTTGAACATTCGGGTTATAAACCTTAAAAAGTTTCGAAAATTTAGGAAGTTAACGATATAAATTTGATATTTTAATTGGTTAATATGAGCGAAGATAAAATTTTAAAAATCGGTATTTTAAAAAACGGAACTATCGGGTCATCCTTATTGCTCGCGTTTCTTTTGGATGAGAGGGCTGAAGGACAGCGTATAAGCGTCGTGGAAGTTACCTCGGGACCCAAGATGCACCCTCCAGAGGTTTGCACGACAGTAATGGAAAAATTATTGGAAATGAAACCTGAGTTAATCATCATGTCAAGCCCAAATGCGGCTTTAAAGGGGCCTAAAGCATGTAGAGATATGGCCGGACACATACCAACAATAGTTATTTCTGATGCGCCAGCAAAAAAGGCGGTTGATGAGATAAAGGAAAAGGGAATGGGATACATATTGGTTGACGCAGACTCGATGATTGGTGCCCGTCGTCCTTTCTTGGATCCTGTAGAAATGAGCATTTTTAATTCGGATTTGTTAAAAGTTCTAGCAATTTCGGGAGCTTTGAGTGTTATTGCATTTGAACTCAACAAGGTAATCATGGACATGCTCGAAGGTAAAACTCCAACGCTTCCAGAAATAATTATCGATTCCAAAACTGCAGTCAAGGCTGCAGGATTCTCAAATCCTTACGCCGAGGCAAAGGTTATTGCCGCATACGAATTGGCTTCCTCTGTATCTAAAGTTACTGGCAAAGCATGTTTTCAATTAAAAGAAAGAGAGGATTACATGCCATTGCTAGCAGCCGCACACGAAATGATGAAAACTGCTGCAGAACTATGCGTACAAGCGAGAGAAATTGAGAAAAGCAACGACACGGTCCTTAGGACGCCTCATCACGCGAAACAACACTTCCTCAAGAAGGTCAAGCTTCACGATAAAGAAGAGTGAAATTGTAGTATTACACCTTCTTTTTTGTATTTTTTTTATTTTATTTTATTCAAAATATGATATATTAAACAATAATATAAAAAGGAAACAAGAATGATTAAGATATGAAAATTAAATAGAGCTTCTCAAAAAGTCTTCAAGATTCTTGAGTTCTTCTCCATTCAAGGCGTTCATGACACCATTGAAAACTTCGGGTTTTTTATTTTTTGTAACGGCCATGATTACTCCAACATCTTCGAGTTGTTTGATAAGCACATAAGAATCGTCAGATTCGTAAACGATAGTTGATAACGAAAGAGGTGATGGATTCGTGTTTACGAGCAGCATGACTTTTGAATAAATCTGATAAAGATTAGAGTCTAATGTTCCCATTTCCAATTTCATAAATTGTAGTGGTTTACTATCGAATTTTCCTATAGTTGAAGCGATGAGCAAGCCATCTGGCTGGTTGAATAACATGTATTCTGAGAGCGATTCTGATTTCAATTCGTTTAACAAATGTCTTATCTTTCCTAATCTTTGCATGGATAATGTGTTTTTTTGAATCTCGTAATCTAAAATTTCAATTAGTCTGTGTTGGGCGCTCCCTTCCTTTACGGATACGGGAGTAAAAACAATCTTTTCTTTAATTTCTTTTTCCAAGTCTTTTGATAGAATCTCGTAGTAATCGTCTTCCCTAGAATTGTCCAAGTCAATCTTGTTCAATAATACATATATCTTATCTACATGGGGGCTAAATTCCCATACATACGTGTGAAATTTATCGAAGATATCTTTTACATTAGCCTCTGGAGCAGCAGTATCCACCATAAATATTGCCGTGGTAATCTCTGAAAAGATCAACTCGCGTTGGGATTCAGAAAAATACCTTTCCATGTAGCGTTCTTGCCCTCCAGCGTCCCAAATGTTTAACTCCATGATACCTCGAAAGATAAAATTTTCTCGAGAAACGCCTTTGGTCGGCTTGAGGTTTATGACTTTCATGAAATTATATCCGAGACAAGTTGTTCTCATCAAGCTTGTTTTTCCCGCGTTTTGAGGACCAAAAATGAGAATTTTCACGATCTGATACCTCCTTGACTAATGGTTGTTTTAAAGGTCATTTTTTTTAAGTATTGTGCGTGATGGTTTATAAATTTCATAATCAAGCGTGAATTATGTTTTAATATTTTCAGAATTATATTCCTTTTTTTAAAATATTATACTAATTTTTGCTATTTAATATTTTTCTTTTTTTCGCCTTCTTTTCTTTTTATTTTATAAATACTCACTTGAATCGCATATGAAATCTCATTTAGAACTAGATAAACTCATTTTTCCCTCTAATTCTATCAATAGTTGAAATGTTTTAAGGATTGATAAAAACTCGAGGGACAAGAGCGATTGAAATAAATATAATTAAATATTTTGTTTTTTAAGTATTCAAAATGCACGATAAAAAAACGAGAATGAGAAAAATGGATCTTTTAAAATACATACGCAATGTACCTAATTGGCCAAAAGAAGGAATTCAATTCAAGGATATAACGACATTATGCGTGGCACCCGAAGCTTTTAAAGAGGCTTGCGATCGATTAGTTACACATTACAAGGGAAAGGGAATCACTAAAGTTGCGGCGATTGAAGCGAGAGGATATGTCTTTGGATCAGTCATCGCCTATTTAATAAACGCAGGTTTCGTACTTGTCAGAAAGCCAGGAAAACTGCCCGCCGACACAATACAAGAAACTTACGAGCTTGAATATGGAACTGATACCATCGAGATGCACAAGGGCTCGATCAAAGAGGGTGAAAAAGTCCTCATTATAGACGACTTATTAGCAACTGGTGGAACCGCAAAAGCTGCAGCAAATTTGGTTGAAAAAGCTGGAGGTGTCGTTGCAGGAATCGGGTTCGTGATTGAGCTCACGGGGAGCTTACGCGGGCGGGAAAAACTTGAAGGATACGAAATATTTTCGTTATTAGATATCTCTGTAGAAGAGTAATTTTTTTAATATCTGATTTTAAACTCTTTTTTATTTTTTAACATTAGTTTTATAAAATAGCACCTTCTAATGAGTGGTGGCAGGAACAATCCTTATCCATATCAATATTTGGGATAACAGTTTTCAATAATTTATTCAAATTTTCTGCGTTTTTAGCGATAGTCTCAAGGACCTCAGTCACATTTACTTCTAACTTGTTTATCGGGTTCCCGCATCTCTTGCATTTCAAAGCTTGTTCTACAATTCCACAATTTTGGCACTCTCCTGCCCATACATCCAAATCGGTCACCATCGCAACGCAACAATAACACATTTCCATTTCAGCAGCAAGAACAACTTCTGGATATGTAGTCATTCCAACTACATCCGCCTCCCATTTGCGGAACAATTTAGATTCTGCTCTTGTAGAAAATCGTGGTCCCTCAATACAAACATAAGTGCCACCTTTTTGTATCATCATTCCTTTATTATTTTTACCTGATTCAAAGAACAAGTCGTTTAAATAACTGCAATACGGTTCTGCTTGTCTAATGTGACAAACCTGACCTCCTTCGTAAAAACTATCTTTTCGATTTTTTGTTCTATCGATATATTGATCAACGAGAATAAATTTTCCTTTTTGGTGCTCGATCTTTAATGATCCTACGGCGGAAGGAGATATCACGAATTTAACGCCCATATTTTTAAGCGCCCACATATTAGCCCTGAAATTCAGCTTGTGTGGGGGGATATCGTGTCCCATTCCATGCCGAGTCAAAAATGCTATTTTTTTACCAGCAAATCTCCCAACTTTCAGATGGTCTGAAGTGCGACCATAAGGTGTATACGATTTGATTTCTTCCATATCTTCAAGATAGAGCTCGGATCCTGTTCCTCCAATAATTCCAATAGCAACTTTGCTTTCTTCATATTTCATGGTTATACTCAATATTCAATTTGTTATATAATATTATATATAGTCTGACATATTATACTACTCTATAATTATAATACCATTTAACTTGCATTGCTTCTTATAATAATTTAATAACCATTCATTCAAAATATTTTTATTTTCATTTGGAAGATGGGAGTAATAAATTCATTTCTTTTTTAGAGTAATTTCAAAGGTTGATATGCAACGATATGGATTCTCAACCTTAGAAATAAAAGACAAATCCCATAGATTATTGTGAAAACTATGATGTTCATCAATCAATCCCCTATTTCCAGAAAAACTTGAAATATAAGAATATTTCAACTCCATTACTGAAGAGAATCTTTCTTTTCCGATTGATTCAAGAATTATTGTTTCGAGAGAAGACTCGATAATTGTTGACTCGTTTTTACTATTCTTTTTTACTTGAATATCGTTTTTAATAAGCCTTTTAAAATAAAAGTATAGTGCATAAAATTTCTCCTCTATTATATTTTTTCTAATTTTTTTAAAAATTAAAATTTAATCATCAATATTAATTCCATTTATTCTACATCGTTCTTTACAGTAATCTAACCATTCACGCAAGATCTCTGCATTTTCATCGGGAGAATAAGACCAATAAGTCCCAACATCTTTTAGAATAATATTTTCAAATCCATGTGGAATGTTTTCCCAATCTTCTCCCCATAGAGGGACGTTAAGAATCCATAATTTATTGTGAAATCTAGCTTGCTGCTCCTCATAGTGAGTTTTATATCTGTACACATTAACATTCGAATATTCCATATCCATTATTAAGCAAAAAGAATAAACCCCAATTATTTCAAAAATCGTTTGTCTTAAAGAAAAATTGGCATCATTAGTGTTTTTGTTATTATTTTCATCTTTCGATTTTAAAAACATATTAAAATAGTCAAATATTTGTTGAAATTCCTCCATTACATTTTAGTCATTTTATCAGCATTAATATTTTGTGTAAATTAACTAAAAAATAATTTATACCATTTTTAATTATATTTTCAAAAAAAACGATCTTGTGAATGAAATGGTTAAAATTGGAATAATTGGTGGTTCGGGACTCGATGATCCTGATATTTTAAAGGATGCAAAGGATATAGAAGTAAATACAACTTATGGAAAACCTACCTCTCCTTTAAAAATGGGAAAGATTTATGATGTGGAAGTGGTCTTAATAGCTCGTCATGGTAGAGAACACACTATTCCGCCAACGCAGGTTAATTATCGAGCTAACATACAAGCGTTAAGAGATCAAGGTTGTACTCATATTTTAGCCACTACTGCCTGTGGAAGTTTGAGAGAGAAAATTGTAAGAGGAGACTTCGTCATTCTCGATCAATTTATCGATTTCACCCGTTTAAGAAAGCTCAGCTTTTACGAAAAATTTCCTCCAGGAGATGCAAAGCACACGGCAATGGCTCGCCCTTATTCGGAGGAATTAAGAATCTTTCTGATTGAAAGCGCTAAGGAATTAGGTCTTAAATATCACGAAAAGGGTACCGTTGTAACTATTGAAGGGCCAAGATTTTCTACAATTGCCGAATCTAAAATGTTTCGGTCATGGGGTGCTGATGTTATTAACATGAGCATTGCTACAGAAACAATGCTTGCTAACGAAGCGGGAATCCCTTACGCTGCAGTCGCTATGTCTACGGACTACGATTGTTGGAAGGAAGACGAGGCCCCGGTAACGTGGGAGGAAATACTCGAGGTTTTTGGAAAAAATGTGAGTAATGTCATAGCTTTATTAACTAATGTTATTAAGAAGATCAAGTAATAATTTTTCCTCAAATTTTTCTTTTTTACTTCATATATTAGAAAACTTCTTATGCAATAAAACACTTGTATTATCCAATAGAGATAAAATTGTAAGTAAATGCGAAAATTCTATTCGCGTTTCTGTTTTTAATTCTTTTTATTAGTGAAATTTAATATGGTAAAATTAACCTTTTTAGGTGGCTGTCGAGAGGTCGGCCGTTCTGGAATACTTTTGCAATCTAAAAACGGTTCTAAGGTCGTTTTAGACTACGGAATTCGGTTTAAAGGTAAGGAACGCCTTCCTAGCGAGATAGATACTGAAAATCTAAGTGCGATAGCCGTCACGCACTGCCACGTGGATCATTCCGGCGGCATTCCATTGTTGTATAAATCATCAAACGCTCCATTGTATACAAATCCAATAACGCTTCGGATTTCTGAGATTTTAATTAAAGACATGCTAAATGTGTCTAAATTCGAATATCCTTTTGGAAAAGATGAATTAGATACCATGCGACAAAATGCAAAATTCTTAGATTTGGGCGTTCGCCAAAAAGTAAACGATGATATATATTTAACATTTTACGACGCAGGACATATTCCAGGAAGCGTTTCAATCTTGGCTGAGGTAGACGATAAATGCATTTTCTATACGGGTGACATTAATAACCAGGAGACAAACCTTGTAAATATTGCCGATCCCACGTTCGTTCCGAATATCGATGTTTTAATCACTGAAAGCACTTATGCTTTAAGAGAACACCCTTCTCGAATAGAAGTAGAAAAACGATTCGTAGAAAATGTAATAAATGTAACGGATAATGGCGGGAAAGTGCTCATTCCTGCCTTTGGAGTAGCACGATCTCAGGAAGCCTTACTCATCTTGGAGAAATATAATTACGATGGTAAAATCTATATCGACGGATTAGCCCGAAAAATATGTAATGTATATCAAGAATATCCTGAATATTTGAAGGATATCAATCGATTTGTAAAATCCTTGAAGCGAGCACGATTTATTACCGAAGAGAAATATAGAGACTCCGCCAAGCGTTCCAATGCGGCAATAATAGCACCAAGTGGTATGTTAAAAGGAGGTGCTTCGATGAATTTCGTTAAATCCTTCTTAGAAGACCCGACATCGGCTATATATTTAGTTGGATATCAAGCAGAGGGCTCTCCGGGCCGGAAACTCCTCGATGAGGGTGTTTTTGAATACAAAGAAAGAATCCGAAGAAAGAAAATAAATGGTACTCTTGTTGCGAAGTGTGATAGGGAATATTTTAACTTTTCAAGCCACGCTGATGGGTTACACCTCCACGAATACATTAACGGATTAAAATTTCATAACAATTCGAAGGATATATTTTGTGTTCACGGAGATAATAAGTCGGCAACTTTCTTTGCAAAGGAGCTAGTCCAAAAGGGATTTAATGCCGTCGCTCCAGAACAAGACGAAACTTACACAATATGAATTATACTCCATTTTAAAGAAAGATTTCCATCTTTAGAGTTTTATATAGAATATAATAGGAATCGGTCTTTTGTGTTTATTTATTTTCTTTTATTTGTTCTCTGATCACACTATCTATATGAGTTAAGAATTCGTAAATTTTATCGAATGGAACTTTCGTTCCAGCAGCAGGGGGATGACCTCCTCCTAATGCGTTCAATCCCGTGAGTTCTAAGGCCTTTCTAATAGCCTCTGAGAGATTTACGCCTCGTTCAACGAGCGATTCATGAGCCCTTCCAGAGATCTTGTAGACTTGTTCAGTTTCTCTAGTAGCTATTCCGAATATGGGTTTATTTGTATCGATCCTATCAAGATTGTCAAACACTAATATCGACGCAATAACTCCAATAACGCTTTCTGGTATTTTATCTTCCCCAAAATAATACTGAATGTTATCTTTAGATTGGATCTTGTTGTTTTCGTAAATCCACGATATGCTACGGGAAATTAACGATTTATAATTCTTAAGTATTTCAATTGCTTGATCGTATGCTTCCTTTCTATCGCCCATGGCAACTGCGATACCAATTGATCCGTTATCAGAACGACCGGTTGAGTTTAATAAGTATGAAAACTCTCTAACATCGTGGAGTTCTAAGTATTTGCTTTCTTTTGGAAGAACATACTTGTTAACTATTAATCTATCAATGACTTCGCTTGGTTCGATACCCAACTTGATCGTGGAATATTCGAGAATTGAAGTTGATATCTTTTGCTTTTGATCCTGATTTAGGTCGTGGAGAGTCTTTATCGTGCCGTCTGAATTTTCCATCAAGACTCCAGAAGTCTGTAAAAACTTCAAGGTTCTATTGGGATCGTTTGTCAAACCCGGTAATTTAAAATCAGTTGAATATGCAATGGCTTCATTTAAGGGTTTTATAGATGAAAAGCTAAGATCGTGAACTATTTCGATGTATCTTCCCGATATAGCGTCGTTTAAGATCTCAAGGTTAGCTCCAGTAAACGATTTGTCTTTTTCTTGGTTTTGAACATCTCCCGTTGCACCTACGATCGCAATTGAAGAAAGATCGATGTTTTGGGAATTCAAACATTTAGCAAAAAGATAACACATGCCTGCTCCTGAGATTTCGCTGCTTCCGTTTACGCCAAAGAAATATGGGTTAATGTGCCAAGGGCTTGTATTTTCCCTGATTTTCGAAATGAGGTCTACTTGTTCTATATCTGAAATTCCTTGAGGAAGATGATGATCTAAGATTATAAAATTTGGATCTTTTATGTTATTTGATAACTTTTCGTGGAGTTCTAAGAATTGACCACTTCCAAAATCAGAAAAAATTAATAAGTTGTGGGTATAATCAGACCATGATGCAATTTTCTCGATCTCTTCCCTTTCTAACTGCTTTAATATCGTTATTTGGAATGGTATTTTTTCCCTGAATAGTGCCTTCCCGAGGATTGCTCCTGCAGAGAGCCCATCCGAGTCTATATGCGTGAAAATATGAATTGGTGATTCCAATTGTGATATCTTTGAAGAAAAATACTGCTTGGTTTTTTCCATTCCTTCGATAAGTCTCATGAACATGCTCATTGATGTAATATAATCTGCATTGATTTCTCAAATCATAAAGGAGAATATTTATATAAATTTATCAAATTAAATATAAATACTCATTAAAAATCAAAAAAATATTCAATGTTGAAGAAAATGATGAATATAAACGATCTAACCTTAAAATTAGTTAACAAAATACTTGAAAACAAGGACTTGCTCGGAGCAACGGTAGAAAAATTAAGCTCGGGTCAAACAGTAATCGATTTAACGAATGGTACCTGGGAAGCGGGAAGAATTCTTGGAGAAATATGCATGGGTGGTTTGGGGTCAGTAAATTTTAACAGTTGTAATGTTGATGGTCATTTTTTTCCCGCCCTAGATGTTTGCACGAGCGAGCCAATTATATCTTGCATGGCGTCTCAATTAGCGGGATGGAGTGTTAAGCTCAAAAAAGATGTTGAGAAAGACGGAATTGTAAAAAAAAAAGTAGTCTTTCAGTCCTTGGGTTCTGGTCCTGCTCGCGCCAAGGCTAGGGGAGAAACGCTTTTTGACGAAATTTCTTACACCGATGCATCTAACTGTGCCGTGATCGTATTTGAAACTCGCACTATGCCTGACGAAGAGGTAATGGCAATAGTTACGGAAAAATGCAAAGTACCTGCTGAAAAAACTTACGCTGTTTGTGCGCCAACGGCAAGTTTGGTGGGTTCAATACAGGTTGCAGCAAGAATTGTGGAAACAGGAATTCATAAATTGCACGAGATTCATTTTCCCTTGGATGCCTTAATGGACGGTTTTGGTAGCGTGCCCATCGCTCCCGTGGCAAAAGACGATTTTGCCGCTATGGGTCCCCCCAACGACGCAATGTTTGCCCTTGGTCAAACATTCTATACGATAAATGTTGATAAGGAAAAAGAAGTAGAACTATTTGAATTGCTTAAAAAAGCGCCAGCAAGCACTTCTTCTAGTTATGGAAAACCGTTTAATGTGATTTTCAAGGAAGCAGAATTCGATTTTTACAAGATCGATCCTGGTTTGTTTGCACCCGCTCTTTATACCTTAAATAATATTAAAACGGGAAAAACAATGACTGTAGGGCGGTTAGATAACAACTTGCTTAAGCAATCCTTTGGTCTTTAAAAATTCTTATCTTAATAATTTTTTCTTTATTTGTATTTAAAAATTGTAAAAAAATAACAAATCAAGAAAAGTAATAATTTTCTAAATATTCGTAAGTTCTTCTTGATATTTCATCACTTCGGTCATGTCAATATCGCGATCGAATGTGATTTTTTGGTCTATACCCAAGTATGTGCAGGCAAGTTGGGCGGAAGCAGCGATTTCCGCTTTCTTAAGCGAGATTTGGTATACATCCTCGGGATCGGTCATTTTTGCCTTGAGTGTGCTTATATTTTCCAAGACCTTTCGCTTGTTCTTGTCTAAATCTGCTTTCTCCATTCTTAGGGTCTGGATTTCCTTATCGATTTTAATGGATGGTTTTAACTGCTGTTCTCTTCTCAGGTCGTTGATCCTGTCAATGATTTTAACTCTTTGTTCGTCGATGGTTTCCTTGTGATTAAACTCGGCCTCGTATTGGCTCTGATGCGTCACTTGATAGTTGGTTGTTCTCTCGTTTTTCATCTTGTAAAGCAAAGAACCCATTTTATCGGCAACGATAAATGGTAATTGATTACTTACGATCAAGCGTGTTATGTTGTTGAGATCGAAAAAGTTCAGGTTATCGTATTTTGATTGCAAGTAATTCTTCAAATTTTCCGAATTGTGCTCGCACTCGATCTCGGTCCAGTCGTGGATGGCTAGTCTTCTCCTGAAAAAGATGAGTTCCCAATCTATGCCAAGCTCTTTCAATAGTTCTAAAAGCTTATCGTCGTTCGGTTTAAAGGTTTCGATTATCAAGTACAATTGAAGTCCGTAGTATTTGTGTTCTTCTTGTAAGTAATAACCTCTTTGTTGCATTGATGCAAGAATTTTCAGCTTGATTGATGTATTGCTCGATATGTTTTTCTTACCACAGTTCAAATAGATGACGTTACCCTCTTCGCTCACGTATTCAGCATCAAGAAATCCCAATATGCTCTCTTGGTTTTCTCTTATAAAATCCATGAGGCCTGTAAGAGTGGGTTTTACGTTAAACCTGATGAGATCACCTTGACTAATAGTCACGTAATCGCTTGGGTTTCCTCCAACCGCAAGTTTGATGGAATAGAGCAGTAGATCCTCTTCAGTACCGTATACTTCTTTTATTGCTTCGTTAATAGGAAATACTTCGTTATCTAAAATTTTGATATCCGCTAAAGAGCTTTCATACGGTTCGGGATCACTAAGAATCTTGTTAAGAACTGGAGCTTCTGAAGCGTCCACCTCGATTTCGTAATTTCTTGCTAAGTCCTTTCGAATCACGCAAAATGATTTGTCTTTTTTTCCTTCCTTGTTGAACATGGATAGTGATGTGTGTTCATCAATTACCGCGCGAAACTTTTCGGTGAATCTATTCTCCGTGTTATCGTTCTTCATTCTTCTCCTTTGAATATTTCATCATCAACTTTTATGACTTCTTTGTTCTCTATTAAAATAAAACGAATTTAGTCTTAAATTCTTATCGCTAACAATTTAAAAATTTCTTGTAGATCGTTTATATTAAGGAAAGAACTCATTTTACGAATTAAAAAAAAAATATGCTTATTTCAGCTCATCTTCGAGATAATAATGAGTACCTTTCTTATAGTATACGATGGTAGAGCTAAAATTGTTCCGGATGGTGTATTTATCTCCGTCAACATCTTCCACTTCAAAGGAATAAGGTAATCTTCTCTGCTTTATAATGTCCGCAATGATAGAATGTTCGTCTTCGGGTTTCATGATCATTCAACTTTTTTTAAGATTTATATAATTAAAACAAACAAGACAAAAAAAATTTTTGGTTTAGTAAATCAATATTATTATAAAAAAAAAGTTAAAAAACTTCCAATATTAAAAAAATCATATTATATTACATTATGAGTCTTTACAATGAAAGCTTTAATTACGGGAATTACTGGTTTTGTAGGAAGTCATTTGGCAGAATACTTGTTAGGCAAGGGAGACACGGTGTTTGGAACGTACAGGTGGAGGAGCCCTCGGGATAATATAGAACATATCAAGCATAAAATAACTCTTGTAAATTGCGAGTTATTAGACGCCATGTCTGTGAAAAATTGCATATCGACCGCTAAGCCAGATGTGATTTTTCATTTAGCGGCACAATCATATGTTCCATCGAGTTTTGACGAGCCTGCTGCAACTTTGCAAACAAACATCATCGGTACTCTCAACCTCCTCGAAGCAGTAAGGCAGATCGGAATAGACCCCATCATACACATCTGTTCGTCCTCCGAAGTGTATGGTCAAGTTAAAAAAGAAGAGGTTCCCATCCTCGAAACGAATGTTTTTCGACCAGCCTCTCCATATGCCGTTAGTAAGGTTGGAGAAGACATGATCTCTCTCCAATATTTCTTAAGTTATGGCATTAAAACAATAAGATCTCGAATGTTTACTCATACGGGTCCAAGAAGAGGAGAAGTATTTGTTGTTTCAGCGTTTGCAAAGCAAGTGGCAATGATTGAGGCGGGTCTTCAAGAACCAGTTTTGAGAGTAGGAAATCTCGATTCAGTCAGAACATTTCTCGATGTGAGAGATGCTGTTAGAGCTTACTATTTGCTCGTTCAAAAATGTATTCCTGGAGAGGTTTATAACATCGGAGGTAATACTACAATGACTATAAGGCAAATGCTTAATCTATTATTGAATCAATCGTCAATGAAAGACGAGATAAAGGTTGAAGTAAATCCAAAACTTCTCCGTCCTTCAGATGTCACGCTTCAAGTACCAAATATTGATAAGTTTGTCAGTGCAACGGGATGGAAGGCTGATATTCCGCTTGAAAAAACACTTCTCGATACTTTAAACTATTGGAGAGCGCGACTTAAGGTTCACGCACCCTGATAATTTCTCTCTTTTTAAAACTTTCACAGGTTATAATCAATTACTATTAAAATCTTTAAAGTAAAACACTTTAATTCGTGTAAATAGTATTAAAAATGCTTTAAATTTTTAATAAAACGATTAGTTTTTTAACCAAAAGACCATTTTAATAAATAATTATTTCAATTAACTTTTTTTAGATCAACAGGGATCATTAATATGGTAAAGCAGAAACTCGATATCGGTTTATTCAGTTGCATGTATAGTCAAACAAATGGAACGGCTCATTCTGTACGGTTCCTCTCGGAGGCACTAGCCTCAACGGGACACAACATTCATGTGTTTGCTCCAAGGATAGAAGATGGTCATAAAAAACCTGTTAACCTTCATTTTCACGATTTAGGTGGAGCGCGCATATCGAAAAAAACAGGTTTCGTGCTAAGCCTTCCCTTTCATAAATACTTTTTTTGCCAGGAAGATTACCTCGATATTGCTCATATACACACGCACGCAACGATAGGGAGTATGGCGGTAAATTGGGCCAAATTCTTAGGCATTCCAATGATCGGCTCTCACGGAAGTCCGCTTCAATTCTACGCGGCTCAATATGTTCCAATAGTCGGGAAATTATTAACTAAATTTGATTTGACATGGCGATACGAACGACATATCTTTGACAAATACGACCTAATTCATGTTCCAGGAAAATCAAAAAAAGAACAACTAAGAGATATGAGGTTCAAGGAACCCATTGTTTGCTTGACGAATGGAATATCTGATTATTATTATAAGAACATTAATAAAAACGGTATTAGAGATAAATATAACATAGAAGGAAAAAAAGTGCTTTTATACGCTTCTCGCTTTTCTCCCGAAAAACACATGCTTAGCGTGATTAAAAAATTCCGTGAGATACGCAAGGAGGTGCCTGATGCTCATCTCTTGTGCGTGGGAAGTGATGGACCTTCCAAGGATCCATGTGCCAGATATGTAAAGAGGCATTACATGTCAGATTATGTGTCAGTTGTTGGTCATGTTCCATTTGAGGATTTACTCCGATTGTACAATACTGCGGATATCTCATGCCTATGGTCGTGGATAGAAGCAGAAGGATTGGTCCTTCTCGAAGCGATGGCCCAAGGAACACCTTCAGTAGGCGCAAACGGTTGTGGTATTCGTGATGTCATTAAACACGGAAAAACAGGTTATCTTGCCAATAATTTAGATGAATTCAAGGAAAGAGTCGTAAAACTAATGAAAGATGACGATTTAAGAGCGGAATTCAGTAAAAATTGTAAGGAAATATCTCAAAATTTCAAGCATAGCAAGATAGCACAAACTTGGATTAAAATGTACAAGTTCACGATCAATGAACTTTATCCCTTGAAATATTACGGTAAGGAACGCAAGGAAAGAGTTGAATTATTAAAAGAATTCATCAAAAAAGAGCCTTCTTTAACATTTTAAAGTACTTTTAGAAATTATAAATATTCCTTAATTTTTCGAGCTTTTTTTGACATTTTATGCACAAGCCCGTGTATTTAAAGTCTATCTCCTCAACCGTTTGACAAAACTTCATCACGCATAATCTATTTTCGCAGTGGTCGAGACCCAAGACGAGATGCCCTATCTCGTGTAAGACTTCTTTTTGTATTCTCAAATTGTATAACCCTCGGTTTCTTTTTCTCTTATAAAATTGCTCTTTTAATGTTAAAGAAGATATAACGCAAGTTTTGTGATCCAAGTTGGCTTCACCAAACAAGAAATTAATATCTTTAGAGCTACTCGAATAGATGGGGAGGTTCGTTAAAGCCATTATCATGTCGAGGTTATTTTCGATTCTCTTATCGATTAGGACTTGATAGAACTTATTTGTGGGGTGGAGTCGTACCTTTTCTAGAATTTGAACACTGGCACCTTCATACTTCTCTTTCTTGATCCCTTTTGACATCATTTTTTTTGAGAAGCGATATCGCCCAAGATCGATGATATTAAAAAAAAAAGATTCGAAAACCAATTCGATTCTACTAGCAATTTTATTAAAATATTTTCTTAAGAATGCACCACAGAACAAGATGCCCAGGTTACAGGGAAAAACAACTTCGTTCATTTGAGGGTCTACTAATTGGAATTGAAAAGGTGTCAGAATGCCCCAGCGTTGGACTAATTTAATTATTTTTTCTTTTGACCTGGCAATTCTTCGTTCAAATCGTTTTATTCTAGAACTCATTTGAATAAACCCTTATGTCTTTAATAGATAAAACCTCTAGCCTTTTAAAATCTATGTCTTTTGTGAAAGTTGTTAAATATAAATAAGTAATATTAGCATTATGGCTTTTTAGAATTTAAAAGGTTATAAAGAATCCATCACATTCTATAGTAAAATAGATTTAATTTTACCTCATGAATTTAAATGTCAAACGCTGACCATAATTCTAATGAACAAGAAGATAAATCCCTTGAGAATGACGCAGGTGTACCAACTGAAGCTTCGATCGAACAGATCGATAAAAATACCATCCCTCACTTCTTTCCAACCTTTAGGATAACAAGGAAATATTACTCACTTCCAATAATATTGGTTGTTATATTTGCTGGATTTTTATCTTATATAACATACATCGAAGCGGGTATCCAAATTGATCAAGGATACATACCTGGTGGACGCTCCGATCCTTTCATTGGTTTGCTAAATGGACTCATATTCATAGCAACCGCCGTAATCTCCGCCTTTATAATGATCTATTTTGCAAAGAAGAAAGGCATTGGAGTCTTGAAATATGTGTTCGCCTTCAGTTTTTGCTTATTGGGATTTACCTTGACATATTTTTTTAGTTCGGTTATTGCTTATCTTCTTATCCTAGATCTCCCTCAGTTATACCCTATTTATAATGTTGTTGATATTGAATTGCTTGTTCTTTCAGGGATCTTTGCTTTATACATTGTATATCAATACCTTAAATCAGAATCCGTGTTTACAAAGAACTTCGTGGTTCTTTACATTGGATTGTTGACTGGAGCGATTTTAGCAATAATAATGCCCTTGTGGACGAATCTTGCTATATTAATCGGAATATCGCTTTGGGACATTTTTGCCGTGCTTTATAAAAAGGGCCCTATCAAGGAAATGATAGATCTCGTCTCCCAAAGAGAAATCAACGAAGAAGTTGATTTAATCGAGCGGGAAAGAATTAAAGCTGGAGAAGCAGAATACAAGGCAGAAAAGCTAGAGATAGGAATCGGCGATCTGGCATTTTATAGCATGCTTACTTCAAGCGCGCTCTTATTTACTGGTGAACTAATTGTAATGATCTTGACAGCAATAGCTGTATTGATAGGTACTGGAATTACGATTTCAGGATTAAAAAAAAATAGAATCCTTCCAGGGCTCCCGATATCAATCTTTTTAGGGCTTGCCACCATGTTAATATCTTGGGGCGTTTTAATTTTAGTTTAAACAATTTCAGATGATTAATATTAATTTTTGGTAAAAAAACCCCTCTTTAAACTTTTTATCTTTCTTAACAAAATTTTTAAAATATGTAAGGTAAAAAGTATTTATGGTTAACATTGATAATGTAAAAACAATTACGGTACTTGGAGCGGGCGTCATGGGCCGCGAAATAGCTCAAGTCGCGCTCATGGGTGGTTTTGAAAAAGTGTTCCTTTATAGCAGGTCTGAGGAAACGATTAATAAAGCTCGAAAATTCATCGCAAGTGGTTTGGAAAAGCTTCACTCAAAAAATAGTTTAAAAGAAGGATTTACGCCAGAATTATTGATGGAAAGACTTCATACGGTAAGGGACGTGAGTGAGGCAGTTAAATCAACAGACTTCGTCATAGAATCCGTACCTGAAATAATGTCTTTAAAACAAAATATCTTCAAACAACTCGGAGAATTGAGTCCAGAACATACGATATTGACGACGAACACCTCTACAATGAGCATCACGCAGATTGCAGAACATTCTGGTAGACCCGATAAAGTCGTGGGAATGCATTTTTTCACACCTATTCCCTTGCTACGATTGATTGAAATAATAAAAGGAGAGAAAACTTCAGACGAGGCAGTTGATATCACATTAGAGGTTGGTAAAAGGCTTCCTGCAATGAAAGGAAAACGATTCCTTCCCGTGATTCAAAAAGATAGACCCGGATTCATCGTTAATCGACTCACGATTGCAACTAACTTGTATTTAAGCTGGTTGTTGGACTACGCAATGGACAAAAATGTACCAATAGAACAATTAGATGCCGATCTTGGTGGTATCACTTATTTAGGACCATACGCAAAATGGGATTATTTTGGTATTGACACGGTTTATAATGTGATGAAATACTTTTCTGAGGTTCTCTCTCCTGAGTTTGCTCCGGGAAAAACGCTTAATAAATTACTCAAGGAAGGTAAATTGGGAAAAAAGACGGGAAAAGGACTTTTCGAGTGGGTAGACGGTAAGCTTGAGCTAGATAAATCTAAAAAGGCAGGGCTTTTCAATTACGATCTTTACATGGCTTTACAACTAAACGAGGGATGTCGTCTATTAGAAGAAGGAGTGGTTAGGAACTATTCTGACATAGATGAAACAATGGTTGCAGGAATGGACATGCCGGGGCCTTTCGAATTAGGTAAGGACAAGTATAAGGAATGGGTCAAATTACTGGAAGACTTCGTGGAACGATCGGGTAAACAATATGCAAAACCGTGCGAAACTCTGAAATCAGGGAAATTCCTCGAAATGGAAAAGTAAATTTCTCCTCTTATTTTCATTTTTCTTTATTTAAAAAAATTATAAATACAAGCTCTTAGATAATAATACTAATTACTTTTTAAAAAACACGGTAAGATTAAAATGAGTAAAATTACGGATTTAATCAAAAAACATTTGAGCTTTATAATAGTATTATGTGTCATCATCGTTATAGACACATTAATTGCCATTGCTTATATTACGGATCCTGGATTTTATTTACCTGGAATTCCTGAATTAAATCCAGAAATGAGTTCCATAAATTTCGCAGTTTTTGGGCTTTCTGTTCAAACCATCATATTCCTTTATGTTATTGGGTTTTATTTGATGGGAAGGTGGATAAAAACAGGAAAGAAGAACGCATCGACTCTATTGTGGTCGTTAGCGTTCCTCTTATATGGGATTGTTTTTGTTGGGATCTTATTAAGCAGTTTTGGTGTTGAATGGGCTAATATGAGAGATCCTCAGATCTTTTTTATTTGGAGGAATTTCCAAATCTTATGGGTGGCATTGATGTATGTTGGTATTGCAAAAATTCTTACGGAATCTAAGGCATTACAATATCTCCCTGCTGTTATCTTTCTCGCTTTAGGATATCTTATTTTCTCGATAGGATTATTAATTATAGGAGAAATAAATCAAACCTTTGCTTTATTTCTCTACTCTTTCTGGTGTCCTTTATGCTCCATTATCGCATATAGTTTCTTCTTGTACGGAAGAAAAATGAAGATTACCAGCGCAAAAATCATATCAATTGGATTTACATTATTAGGAATTACTTATATGGCATGGGCGCCGTGGTATAAGCCTGAAGTGATAGAATTATATTTCTTTTGGTTCTTTCTATTCAACGTGTCATTATCCTTTATTCTTCTTGGATATGTGGTCATGCCATACGAAATAAAAGCAAAAAGTTAATGAAATCTGAGGGTGGGAATTCGTGATAAACGCAGTCTTCATTATTAGAAAAGGAATATGCATTTTTTCTCGACAATATGGAGAAAAAAATATTGAAAGCGACCGATTTTCGGCTCTGATTGAAGGTCTCAATAGGTTTGCTGAAAATATATCGGGAGGTGTCTTGCAACAAGTAATTCTTGGCAAGGACACTTATTATCTTTCCGTCATAAACGATATTCTATTCGTCTATCAACACGACGAATTGAAAAGCTCGAAACTCGAAAAAATTTCAAAAACATTTAGTGATAAATTTTTTGAACTCTTTCATGTGGACTTGATTAAAACAGAAAACAACCCTTCCGTGTATGTGAAATTTGAAACGGAAGCAGATGACATTCTAAAAATGAAGGGAAAGCCATTCCATAAAAAGATGCACGATTTCGCTTCAAAGTTTTAAATCTTTCCTTATTTTTTCTCTTTCTTTTCTTAACTTGTTATACTAGTTTATAGGATTATTTACCTAATTATATAGATTTATATAATTTCATGACAAACTATAAAATCATACTCTTAATTAATTATATTGTTCACCATGATTAATCACCCCAATCCTCAGAAATTTCACGGACTTCTAACGGCGCTTACGGATTGTTTAAAAAAACTCGTTAGCAACAATGCGGATGTGATTGGCGCCGCAATCGTCTCGCTTGAAGGAATGCCCATTGCCTCTACTTTTTCTAAAGACATAGACGATGCCTTGTTGGGCGCCATGATGGCCGCCGTGCAATCCTTTGCGGAACGCTCGGTCCGACAACTTTCGCGTGGTGCACTCAAGAGCGTTTTGATAGAAGCAAACGAAGGAAATATCTTGATATCAAAGGCTGAAAACGGTACGATTCTTTGCGTGCTTACCAAACCTGAACCTAGCTTGGGCATGATCTTGCTAAATGTTCAATCAACATGCAACGAAGTATCAAAAATGTATGCAAGGGAGTTGTCAACGGAAGAGATTGAGCGTGCCTATAGGAAGATACTATTAATCATGAAAGAAAATAACACCTCGCGATTGTCGCTAGAACGGACCCGTCTTCCAGAATTCTTCGAATCTAACCTTTTAACGAATAATCAAGATGGGTTACCCTCTTTCAAGCTCGAAGTCGATTTGTACTTGAAAGAAAACCAAGTGAATGTGTTCTATGACAAGCAAAAAGTTTCAATTCAAAAATTTGACAATTAATTTTCGCTCTTTAAGATCCCCGTGATAATGATTTTCAAATGAAGTGATAAAAACGACAGATACTAAAAATGGAGATGAGGCCCCTAAGACGGGTGTTGAGAAAATAATTGATTTCTTTAACTCCCTTGAAACAAATAAACCCCTCGCTATCGCGGAAATCGTGGAAAAAACGGGATTGTCCTGGACTTTCGTGAGAAAAACTCTTGAACAACTGAAAGAAGACTTTATTGGTCTGAATTTTGAAAAATCGGGGAATACGTGGATTGCTTGGAAGGATAGGGACAGGATTGCCAAGAAAATGGACGACACGTGCGGACATCTCTTAAAATGATTTTTAAGCCTCTATTCTTGAAAGATTCCGATCGTTTAATTATCAAGAATTTTAAAGTAAAAAAGGATGTTTATTGAATATAGAATTAACCGAAAAAAGTGAAAAAAATGAATGAAATGGAAGAAAAAGTTTTAGAAAAAGCGTTTGAACTTGGACAAAAATACGAAAAAAAAAATACTGGCTGCGCACAAAGCGTTATTGCCGCACTCTTTGACGCTTTAGATATATGGAACGAAGATATTTTTAAATCTGCTAGCGGTCTGGCCGACGGATTGGGATTAACGGGAGATGGGTCTTGTGGAGCTCTCGTTGGGGCTTCCATGGTAATTGGATTCTTGTTTGGACGAGAACGGAAGGATTTTGGAGACATTCAAAAACCAATAAAATCCTACATGCTCGTTAAACAACTTCACGACCAATACATTCAAGAATACGGGTCCTGTCGCTGCCACGATGTCCAAAAGACTTTTACAGGAAAAACATGGAACATGTGGAACCCCGAAGATTTAAAAAATGCAATGGAACCTGGAGGCTTGTTAGATCATTGCCCTCAACTTGTTGGGAATGTAGCCCGATTAGCGTGTAAAATCATATTAGATAATGGATTCACTTTTTAGTAATTTTTCAAAACTTTGTTTTACTTTTCTTTTGCTTGTTTTTTATTGGATTATTAATTTTTTTACTTTGAACTTCGCTAACGCTGTACTCTTTTAGTTTACAATGAAATTTTTCTTATTTCAAGATTTTATTGCAAAAAGTATTACCTCTCTTTCTAAATAAAAATGGAAGATTTTAGAAACCTATAATAACTGTCAAGTTGAATTATTAGATATAGGATTATTTACATGATTAGGGATGTGAATATAAAATTAGAAGTAAAAAATTAAAAAAAATCACTTTTGTTTTATTCCTCTTTCCATTTCTATTTCTTGGTTTTTGGTGTTTAAACGCTCCAACCAACGGAGCAAGTGGTTTTAAAATAGAAGATATAGAGAACCCAAGAACCTCGCTCAGTATCTCCTGGACACCTAACGGCACGGTCGTTTGCAACGCACAAAATATTCAATCAAGTGTTGAAATGATTGAAGACGGTAATGGTGGCGCTTTTATTTTATGGGAGGACACGAGAAACGGGATAACTAATATAGATCTTTATATCCAACGAATAGACCAAAATGGTGAAGCACTATGGGAAAACAACGGTACGATTGTCAGCAACGAAATGCAATATCAACAACGCGCTTCTCTTATCTCGGACGGTGATGACGGAATAATCGTGGTATGGCAAGACAATAGGGATGGTTCTGATGAAGACGATATTTACGCACAGAAATTTAACGCATCAGGAAATCCTCAATGGGAGCTTAACGGTACGATCGTTTGCAACTCACCAGATGTTCAAGGAAGCCTTGAAATGATAAGCGATGGTGTAGGGGGCGTAATCGTGGTTTGGCAAGACGAAAGAGATGATTCTGGAGATATCTATACCCAAAGGATAAATGATAATGGCGTTCCCCAGTGGAATGATAATGGCACGGTAATTTGTAATTATACTGGCACGCAAAGTAATCCCAAAATAATAAGTGATGGCGCTCAAGGCGCGATAATTGTATGGGTGGATGGGAGAGTCGGTACGGATATCTACGCCCAAAAAGTAGATGCTAACGGGATTTCTCAATGGACTCTTAACGGTATTGTAGTTTGTAACCAAACAGCAAGTGAATTATATCCTGAAATAGTGAGTGATGACAATGGTGGAGCCTTTGTAGCGTGGGTTCAACCAAAGCCAGGAAGTCGTAATAGAGATCTATACATTCAAAGAATCGATACCAATAGCGTTAGACAATGGGGTTCTGAAGGCAAAATCGTGAGTAATACTGATGGTGATCATTTTTTTCATCAAATAACTGCCGATGCAATCGAGGGCGTTATCGTCTCGTGGTGCGACAGTACAAACGGTGATTACGATGTCTACGCTCAGAAGTTTGACAACGATGGATCTTCACAATGGACACCTAATGGAACCGTAATTTGTAACGAAACGGGTGAACAACAATTCGTTAATATTGTTGATGACGGTATTGGAGGTGCTATTATTTCTTGGATTGATTCTCGGTCGGGAAATAATGATCTTTACATCCAGCGCGTAAATTCTGAGGGAATTTCACAATTGGCTGCAAATGGTACGGCTGTATGTAACGAATCGCACAATCAACAGGATCTTCGGATGATAAAGGCCGATATTGACTCAATTATCATTGCGTGGCAAGACTGGAGGATAGATCGCGATATTTACGCTCAAAGAATAGAATTTTCTCAAGAACCAGAAGAACCAGAATATAATTTCGCTCCAAATGCAAACCATCCCGAAGATATTCTAACCTCTACTTCAGGAACGGAAACCATCAATTGGATATTAACTGACGACACGGGAACTGGACAATATAGGGTACTCGTTAACGACACTTCAAATAGTTATCGTGCGTGGGTGGATTGGACTTCGTGGACGAACAATACAAATCTTCTCGTACCCATCAATCGCACGGAATTAGGTCTTTTCAATTATTCCATTGAATATTTCGACGATCAAGGCATGTTCGGCGTGGTTGATACGGTATTGGTATATGTGTACTCTAATACCCAGTCTAATAATATATTTGGGTTTGATGTGTTGATCACCATTGGAATTACGATGATTTCACTGTTATCCGTTGCTTTGTTTCTTAAAAAAAGGCAAAATATAAGTTAATAAAATTAATTTCTTTCTTTTTTCTTTTTTCATGTCCAATTTATTTATTTCGGTACTTCACTACTAAATCAAGTGATATTGTTCAAGGTAGTACAAATTTCCTTCCAATCACGGACCCTTATTACATTGCCTTCACACGAACTTTCCTTATTCCAAGGTTGATCGTACAATAATAAATATTTCTCTTTCATGATTTTGATTGGTTCTACCAAATTAGGATTATCGTCGATGTATATGTCAAAATCGTAAGCGAGTTTTAAGTCCCATGGCCTTTCCTTCACGATGATAAAATCCTTATAGTGAATGCCTTCCTTAATTTCGTGAAACCTTAATTTCTTTACAAGATCGGAACGAAAACGAGGTTGTCCGGCAGAAAGGATGGATACATCGCTTTTTCCGTGTATTCTTTTCAAGTATTCGGGTGCATTATCGTCGATAAACGGGATTTCCATCATTTTTTCGTATGCTGTATAAAAAAGATTGAAAAATTCTCTTTCTGAAAGGTCCCAATCCAAATAGAAATCCCAACGAGTTATGTCGCTCTTTTTTCGGTTCGTCTTGTAAACTTCGTTAAATTCCTCGATAAATCTTTCAATCGCATCGAGCAAGACGCCGACAATGTCAACGGCTATTGCTTTTTTTGTCATTCTAATTGAAATAATAATCTTTAAATTTTTGATAATTTAATTTCTTATCTCTAAAAATATAGCCTTAAATTTGAGATTTTTGTTAATAAGAAATGTGATACAAATTGGTGTTGTGAGTCGTTCTCTATTGATCAAATCATAGTGTGAAACTTCACACTAACTTTTATTTGCAATCGTTAATTTTTCCACGCAATACTAAACATTATTAATACACATTGAAAAAATCATGAAAGTAGAAAAATCTAGTCAAGATCTCGAAAACGAGGTAATATACGCAGGTCTTTGCATTCATTGTGGAAGCTGCAACGCTTTTTGCCCCCACATGGACTTTAATCAGACAACTGGAGAAGCATTTGTCGTCGATGAATGCGCTGAGACCGTGGGTTTGTGCTATAATTCCTGTCCGAGGAGTTTTCTTCCCATTAAAGAAATCGAACAAAAACTCTTTGGTGAAAGCAGGATTGATTTAGGAGTGGGCGTTTACAAGGATATTATCCAAGTAAAAGCGAAAAACGATGACATTCTACACGCTCTCGTCGAAGCCGCCTTTAAAGAAGGCGTTATCGAGTGCTTGGTTTTAGGGGAGCCAAACGGAGCAAAACCTGCCGTATCTTTTCCAAAAATTGTCTATAATGCCAAGGACGCCAAGAAACTCATCCCGCAAAAGACTATGGACAACGCTGGTCCTTTAGTAACTGGTATTGGTCAAGCTTACAAGGAATACAAGAAAAATATTGGAATTATCGCCAATCCGTGTCACCTACAAGGCTTAGCAAAAATTCTCGTTTCTGATTTTAACACGGGTGCCGAAAAGACATCCTTAAAGATCGCTTTTGCGTGTTCTTCTGGTGGCATGGCGGGATGCAAGTACTGCACGGACTTTTCGGGCGAATTTTCGGACATCTCGTATTCCCCTTGGGGCGCTCCCAAGCCAGAAGCCCTCTTGATCATCAGAACCGCCGTTGGTCAAAAAGTAGTGGACGCTGCGAAAAAAATGAAACTCATCGAAGTAACCAACCCGAATCCGGACTTGTCCGAGATGAAAAAGTTCCTCAACAAGAAGCGCAAGAAGAACTTCAAGACGCTCTTAGGAAAGTCGCTCGTAAGAGCCAAATACTTGGATTTCAGCTACGACGAGCTCAAGGACATCCTCGAAGAATAATTCTTTAATTTTCTTTCTTTTAACTTTTTTTCACAATCTCCATCAATTTAAAATGAAATTTTTAAAGTGTAGATTTTAATGACAATTTCCTAATTTTTGTCGACTCCGGGTTCCTAAATAAATCAACGATTCCTCAGCAATTTTTGGCCCTCTCGCAAAATTTAAATAGTATTTTATAACATATAATACCAAGGATTCAAATTAGGCTTCGATTTTTCCTTTAAACATGGAAAAAAATAGTCATCGTGCGAGACAACTCATGAGAATTTTAATAGACACGAACATCCTCATTGCGAGAGAGAACCATCACATAATTGAACAAGAACTTCAAACGCTTTTAAGGGTCGTTCAAGAATTAAAACACGAAACGCTCGTCCATCCAAAATCTATTGAAGATGTTAGAAGAGATCCAAACGAAATCCGAAGAAACATTACCCTCTCAAAACTCAACACTTATCAAATTTTAGAACACGCTCCAAGACCGTCCACAGATCCAAGCTATATCGAGAAAATAGGAAATCCAAAAAATATCAACGACGAAATAGACGATTCCTTATTATTTGCTGTCCACAAGAACGCCGTTAATTTTCTCATCACGGAAGATCTTGGCATTCAGAAGAAAGCAAGGAAGCTTAACATCTCTGATAGGGTTCTGAAAATCGTTGAGGCATTAGACCTTTTCAAGAGAGATATCCCCAGGGCGATCAAATTACCTCCTTCACTACAAGGTACTACAATGGCTAATTTAGACATCGAAGATTCCATATTCGAATCTCTTCGAGAAGATTATCCGGATTTCAATATATGGTACACAGATAAAGCAAGAGAAGGAAGAAATTGTTGGATATATCGCAGGAACGACGGATCCTTAGGTGCTGTTTTAATTTATAAAATGGAAGACGAAGCAAACGAAAACGCCAGACCTCCATTAGAAAAGAAAAGGCGCCTCAAAATCGCAACTATGAAGGTCACCTATGTTGGTTACAAAATCGGCGAGTTATTGCTAAAATTGTCTTTTGAATACGCCATTAAAAACAATATTTCAGAAATATATTTAACGCATTTTACCCGAAAAGACGATTATTTAGTTGATTTAATCGAGCAATATGGGTTTAACAAAGTATCAACCATTCATCGAGATTGGACGGAACAACCCGAAGATGTTTATATTAAAAAGATTTTTATTGAGAAAAAAGACATTCGCGATCTTACACCGTTAGATATCTCGAAGAATTTTTATCCTAATTTTTACGATGGCATAAAAATTAACAAATTTATCGTTCCAATTCAACCAGAGTATTTTAGACTTCTATTTACTGATTTTCCCATAAGACAAACAACGATAAGCGAGTTTGCTGGAGATTTTATCATAGAAGGAAATACCATTAAGAAAGCATATTTAAGCCATTCTGCATCGAAAAAAATGAATCCAGGTGATATTCTTTTGTTTTATCGGTCTGGAGATTTTAAAGGCGTATTATCTCTAGGAGTAATTGAAAATGTGGAATACGATATGCAAGATCCAAATGAAATTTTTTCGATAGTTGGAAAGCGCACCGTTTATTCGTTCGCTGAAATTGAAAAAATTTCCCAAGAAAAAACAACGGTAATTATTTTTTCCCATCACTTCCATTTTAAAACTATTGTGGAATATGACAAACTATTAAAAGAAAAAATCCTTACTGGTCCATCTCAATCAATAACAGAGATCGACCAAGAAAAATATCTAAAAATAAAAAAATTAGGTGGTATCGACGAACGTTTTGCTTTCGATTAAACCCAAATATGTCGAAGAGATAAAAAAAGGAAATAAAAAATACGAGTTTCGAAAGTCCCTCTGTTCTGAAGATAATTTGAGCAAGCTCAATAAGATTTTCATTTATAGTAGCGCCCCAGTAAAAAAAATCGTTGCAAGATTTGTCGTCCAAGAAATATTGAGAGATCATCCAAGAAAGTTATGGGATAAATGCAAGGAAAACTCAGGAATCGAAGAAATGGCCTTTTTTAACTATTTTCAGAATAAAATGAGTGGTTTGGCCATTAAAATCTCTGAATTAAAATTCTTTTCTATCCCACTCAATCCAAACGATTACATTCCCAATTTTAGTCCCCCACAATCCTTTTGTTACATAGACGATATCGAGCAGACAAAAAAAATCACCGATTTTTCGAAAAGAAAGGATTAATTATCTACTCATAGAAAACATCCTTCTCTCTATTTGTCAATTTCTCAATCTTTCAAGATTAAAGAAAATTGTATTGAATGGGGATGGAGGAAAATGTGTTAAGCATGGGAAAAAAGTAGACCTCCAAAACGATCACGGTATTCCAATTAGTAAGGGCGGAAATAACAGGTCTGAAAACATTCCGCTCCTATACTCTGATTGTAATCTCAAAAAAAATGATAGAATACAATAGAGACTTATAATGGAATATTTTTATTTTAGAAATAGATGTTGCAATATTACTTCCAACTAAATTAGATTTAAAAATATTAAATAGATATGGTTTATATATTATTTTACTTGGAATCATTGATAAAAATGAATTTTCTCTCTCTTGAAAAAAAAGATGCAGAGGCTTTATGGGATAATTTATGGGATCATCAAAAAGATGCTCTTGAAAATATGAATAAATATATAACTTCAGATGGTAAACACCCGCTTAAGATATCAGATACTTGTCTGGATGTAAAGGACGATGCATTCAAATTAAAAGCAAATGGTAAAAATTTTAAAGTGAATATTAAATTCGATATTAATAAATATAAATTAACTTGTACTGAATTGGATGAATATTATGATATTTCTTCAGGATTGGTTATTGAAGAAACATTTACAAAATATTTTAACAGAACGCAATCATTTAGAATTCTCCCAGAGAATACAGATGTAATATATTTCAGGGGCCAATTTTATAGCCCTAAATTGAAGATAGGGAAGTATTTTGATCCAAATACCTATTATCTTGGACAATGTTTTGAAGTTGATAACGAAATAGGCAATTGTAAATCTGAAAAAGGGAATACTGCATATTACAAGGAAAATGATGATAAATGGGATTCAAATTCTCTCTTTGGCATCATTTTTAATAGAAGTACATCAGATACAAAGTTAGAGTTATTCGGATCACCAAATATTATTGTATGCGATGATATGAATTATGAAATTGCTGATTTCATCTTATGCGAAACCGAACCAAAAAATGAACGAGTAATATTCGTGCACGCTAAAGCCTACCGCGGAACAAAAAATAGTACTTGTGCGACAGGTCAATTGCATGAAGTTTGTGCACAAGCTATAAAGAATTTAGGATATTTAACGAGATTTAACAATAATGAACCAAAGAATTTGAATTTATGGGATGGATCCTGGGAATCAAACAAAAAAACAGGCAAGCGAATGGTAAAAAAACGAATCCATAGTAGAGACGCTACTGATGATGCAGAAAAAACTTGGAATAAAATCAAAAATGTCATTAATAATCCTCAATCAAACAAGGAAGTATGGTTATTTTTAGGAAATATCATCTCAAAACAATATTTTGAAAGTCAATTAAAAAATGAAGATCCACAAGCAAATGTTATTCAAGCAGCATATTTAGTCCAAGCGACTATTTCAGATATTTCATCAGTTGGGGCAAAACCACGGATATTTTGTAAAGAGTGATTAATTTAAATCTTTAAATGTATTAAAGCTAATTAAATACTCTAAAAGCCAAGTACTTGGATTTCAGCTACGAGGAATTAAAGGACATTCTTGAGGAATAAAATTTTACTTCTTTTCTATTCTTTTTTTATTCAATTCTTTTTCAAAATTCTTGAGTATATTTTCCTTTTTTAATTCTAGATCAAGTGCATTATCCCTATAAATTAAAACATAATATAATACTGAAAAAAGTCCCCCTATAGATTTAAAAAGAGTGATAAGTATAATGATCCCAAACCAAATCCAAAATGAAACATGAATATCAATAAAATCTAATTGATCCTGTAAGGTGAATTATTTTAATGGAACAAGAGAATTTAGAATTATATAGAAAATTGCAGCAACACATGAATGAGCAACCCGTAGGTTTTCCTCCTACATCGTCCGGATCTGATATTCGCTTGCTGAAATATTATTTTGATCCTGAAGAGGCTTCTATTGCTCTTGCCTTAAATTATAAAAATCAATCTTTAAGTCAAATCCACGACTCTTTTAACAAGCAATATCCCGAAAAGGACGATTTAGAGCGAATTCTCCAGAGAATGACGCAAAAGGGAATTATTAGGTGGAAATTAATTGATGGTTTAAGTCACTACCACATTTTGCCGTTAGTTGTCGGCTTGGACGAATCTCAAAATTACAATCGCTCCTTAGAATATATTCATTTGATCGTTGAATACATGATGGAAACTAGATTTCCTTTTAAACTTGTTTCGAGTCCTGTTACTCAAATGAGGACGATTCCCGTGGAAAAAAGCATTGAAGTAGAACATCTGGTTAGTAATTACGACAATATCAACTCGATCGTACAAAATATTCGAGAACCAATCGTATTACTCGATTGTATATGTCGAAAAACTCAGAACCTGCTAGGAAATAGGTGTAAGCAAACATCTCGCTTGGAAACATGTATGGCTTTTGATAATCTCGCAAAACAATGGCTTCGAAGAGGTCAAGGAAAATCAATTACCAAACAAGAGGCTCTTGAAGTTTTGAAGCAGAACCAAGAAGATGGATTGGTTTTACAACCTTCGAATTCAAAAGATCCAGAATTTATCTGTTCTTGTTGCGGTTGTTGTTGTGGAATATTAACAGCTCAAAAATACTTGCCAAATCCCGCCAAATTCTGGGCAAGTAATTACTCCGTTGAACTAGACGAATCCTCATGTAAGGTTTGTAAAACTTGCTTGGATTTTTGCCAGTTTGATGCCTTAAAATTTCTCGAGAAAAAGAATAAGCTAAAAATAAACTTGAAACGATGCGTTGGGTGCGGAAATTGCGTTGTATCCTGTCCAAATAATGCCCTTCGATTGATTCAAAAAGCCGAATCCTCATATACTCCAAAGGATACAGAAGAGCTTTATGAATTAGCCAAACAATGAATTAGGGATCATTTAATCCATATTCATTAAAATAATGATGAAACTATAATAAAGTGAGTCTGGAAATATTACATTAAGTAAAAGTACTATTTCAAAATTCGATACGACTTCAAGATCTCGGTGGTAAGCTCTTCGAAAATCTTCTTGTTGTTTTCTCCCGATAGTGAAGAAGTTTCAAAAAACTTGTGGATAGAGTGTTCTTTTTGAAATTGTTCACCATCGCTTGATGGGACTTTCCTCTGGTCCTCTAAATCTGTTTTTGTTCCAACGAGGACGTAAATAGGTTCGGTGGCATTTTCGTCCACGATCTTGAACCATTCGCTCAAATCGTCTAAACTCGTGTAACGCGTTATGTCGTAGCATAAAATTGCTCCTTGGGCTCCCCGCGCATAGCGGGGAAGGAAGAAGCGGAAACGCTGCTCTCCTGCAAAATCCCATAGCTGTAAAGTGATATTATATGAATTTCCGTCCTGATCGTCGATTTCAAGCCGATAACTCGCGAGATCGGTGCCAATCGTGATTTTCTGGGACAGGAACTTGCCGGTTAGAAGTCTTTGGATCATGGTGCTCTTTCCCACGCCGCCGTTTCCAACAACCACGACCTTGAACATGAACTTCTCGCGCCCCAACGACATCCTCTCGAGTTTTAATTCGCATATGATTTTTTAATACTATTTCTTACTTATTTAACTTCTTATAAACATGTAAGATTTTGGCATTATTTTTACAAAACAATAATACTATCATAGACTATATTTTTATAAATTTATATGTCTATATCGTACGATTTGTTTTGGATGGATTGAATTTCACGCTTGATTTCTTCGCGAAAGGAGTCTGGTAAGGACGATAAAACCTTGTCGAGTACTTTATCCTTAAGCATTTTAATGTCTTTATAAATCGAGATTAAAAATATTATTGCTGCAGCAGGAGAAACGATCAAACAAATAATCGTGCTATAAGGGATTATTATGGAACCTGAAACGCCTGCTACGGTGCCTGGAAGTGATGTTTTAATGCCAAGTTGATTTTTCCCTCCCAATGATGCCAATAAAAACATGAGGTTCAAGAAGTTTAAAAGGAACAATATAAGAAGGCTTCCAAGTGAGACGGATTTAAATTTCTTTACTTTAAGCGCTCTAAGAACGGTCTCTACATCCTTACCGTCTTCTTTAAAGGAGATGTTGAGATTATTTTGAAATGATTTTCTTGTAACAACGGCAATTTTCCCGTGTTTCCATAAATCAAGAAATATCCAATAAAAACCAAAACTATAAGCAAAACTAAAAGCACCTGTAAAAACAAGCGAAAAAGAATCTAACAATTGGGGGCGATACAAGCTTTCGGCACCGATCCAAAAGAGTAGAATTAGTTGAATTATTGTGCAATAAAACAAGCGACTTGCGTGTTTGATTTCCGAACCAAAAGGAGAATATGTGATTGCAAAATCGACTGTTTTACTTAATTTCCACTTATTCGAACCGACAAACCTGAAAAACAACGATATCGTGAATGTAATGAGGGGAAAGACGACCAATATAATGTCTTGCCATTCTTGCGATAAAATCAAAAAGAATAACAAGGAAAAGAGTGCGAGATCTTTTAACAAGCTCTCATTGAAGAACTTTCGTAGTGGAATATAATTATCGTCGGTCATTTTCTTAAGAAAGCTTGCTTAATAAATAAATTTTTATACTCTTTATCAATTTAAAAGGTGACACACTTTATCTAATACATGCATTCAATGCAATTGACATGGTGAACGCAAATAAATTACGCCGACTTTTTTCCATACGATAGTTTTCGAGAGTCTCAAGAGAATATCATAAAAACGATCGAAAAATCAGCGAGAGAACGAAATAATATCATGTTAGTTGCACCCAATGGTACTGGAAAGACGGTTATTGCTTTGAGCGCCCTTCTTCCTGTTGCTTACGAGAAAAATCTAAGAATTATTTACATGTGTAGGACTCACTCCCAGAACGCTAGGGTGATAAAAGAACTCAATAAAATTTCTGATGTCTTATCAAATAACAACAAGAACATCAAGATCAGGGGGATATCGATACGAGGAAGAAACGAGATGTGCCTTCACGAGACTCTTCTATCCCTGAAATTAAGCCCGCGGGAGTCAATGTCGCTCTGCAAGGACCTGCGAAATAATCGAAATTGTCCTTATTTCTTGAATTTATTAAAAAAGAAGAATGAATTAAACAATCCTGTTCTCATCTCTCCTGAAACCTTTGACAAGCCCATAGAAGCCGAAGAACTCATTGATCTATGTCGCGACAAGAAATTATGTCCTTATTTTTTAAGCAAATTCTTGCTTGAGGAAATGAAGGTCGTGATATGCAATTATCAATGGATATTCAATCCAGACATTCGTGAAACTTTCATGAAATTCATTGGCAGCGAAATCGAAAATTGTCTTCTCATTATCGACGAATGTCATAACATCATTGATGTTGCAACGGATGTGAACTCCCAGAGGATATCGCCCTATTCGCTAAAAACGTGCCTAAAGGACTTGGAAATGTATCAAGCACCCATTAAAATGCAGGGGCTCGTAAATATCCTCCTTGATCACCTCAATAACAAGAAAAGATCCATTAAAACGGAAGAAAAGGCCATAAAACCGCATTTATTCCTCGAGCTCTTGTACAAAAAGTTAGGATACACTGACTTAAACGGGTTTAAAAATTTAATACACGAAATCCACGATTATAGCGTCTCTATTCACGAAGAAAAGATCGCAAACGGAGAAGTATCTCGGGATTTCGTGGGCGGTTTGGCCGATTTTTGGTTAAAATGGATTGATGTCTACGAGAAGGAAAACTTTTTCTTCTGCTATAGCACGAAAGAGGTTAACGAAAAACGATCCATTGCCTTAGAAATCGTGGCTCTAGACCCAAGAGAAATTGCAACTCCTCTCTTAAAAAATTGTAACGCATCCTTAAACTTATCTGGAACAGTAAATCCGTATGTTTTTAATAACTTAATGGGTTTGAATAGTAGTGGAAAGAGTTATAAAGCTATTATTGCCGATACTCCATTTAAAAGAAAGAACATCAAGGCGCTTATCGTGGAAGGCGTTGACACGAGAAGAGAAAATAGGACCTCGAACATGTATAAGAAATATATCGAGAAGATCTCTGAGGTAATTTATAGCACCCCCGCAAATATCGGGGTATTTTGCGCTTCGTATAAGATTTTAAAGGGACTCATATCGAATGGGATCGAATTGGCAGCACGGAATAATCGAAAGAAAATATTTATAGAAGAAATAGGCCAATCCGCTTCGGAAAATAGCTTTATGCTTGAAGATTTCAAGTCGATGGCTTCGAATGGGGGCGCCGTTCTTCTTGGCGTGTGTGGGGGAAGAAATTCCGAAGGAGAAGATTATCCAGGAGATTACATGAATTCCGTGATCATTGCAGGCTTTCCTTATCACTTGCCAACGCCGAGAATCGAAGCAAAGATCAAATATTACGATAAGGTATTCGATAAACAGGGATGGAACTTCGCATATCTTTATCCCGCAATTCAGAGAGCAAACCAAGCTTCTGGTCGTCCGATAAGAAAAGTTACCGACAAGGGGGCACTGGTATTCATGGATTCTCGCTTTAAATCCAAGCTTAATTGGATATCAAGTTGGGTAAAAAAAGAAATGGAAATCGTTCCAGACAAGAAAAACGCCATTACGCAGAGTCTTTACCCGTTTTGGAACGGACAATAAACCAATTGATTACATTTGACTGAAATGAAGCTTTTTAGCTTTTTGATACAAAGTTATTAATTTTGCCGTGACTGAACTCCACCTGAATTGTGAGTTAATCCTCTTGAAACAATTTTCTCGTATGGTTTCGTAATATTTCTTGTTAATCAGTACTTGAGATTTCATTATAGCGTCTGAAATGAGATTGATGGTCTGAAAGCTTTCGAGCTCTTTTTCTGGTCCAAACTTGCTAACTTCGCACAGTCTCAAGAAATCAATTAATGAAGTGGCAAATTGAGAGGGATCGTCCTTTTCTATTAAAATCCCCGTACCGTTTGCGGGATTTTGCCTGATATCGAGTATTGACTCTTGAAAGCCGCCCACCTTAGTGGCAATAACCGGTAATTTGGATGCCATGGCTTCCAATGCTATAATTCCAAATGGTTCCCACCTCGACAACGCAGCGTACACGTCCGCAGCAAGATAGGCAATGTAAAGCAACTGTTCAGAGGAACCAAAAATAATTCTAATGTTATTTGGATATTTTAACGCACTCGTTGCGTAATTTTTGATATCATTAATGCTGTGTTCAGTTGGCATGAGTAGAAAGAGAAATTTAGCGTTTGGAATTGCGGATATGACCTCTGGAACAGCGTCTAGAGCAATATCGAATCCTTTTTGTGGGGTTATTCTTCCAGACATTAAAACAAGCGGTCCAGAATCGGTAAATGGTAAAATATTGCCAGTGTTAATGTATGGATTGCTTAACGATATCTCTTCGAGAACTTGGTTTATAATTGGGGAATTAATCGTTAGATCGTTACTAAGATTCGACATTTTACGCGTTAAGAGGTATCTTTTTATTATATCACGAGAAATGGCTCTTTCTTCCGTTAATCCCAGCATTGATCTCATTTCTCCTCCAAAATAATAATTAACGTATTCGAAGATATTAGAATAGTCCCAATCGCATCCGTTCCAAACAAAATCCGTTTTAAACCTAAATCTTTCCAATCCAAGGCTTGGAAGGAGGTGAGATTCTAAATACGACTTGCTAACGGTCGTTACGATATCGCAAACATGCGCACCAATCGTTTCTACTTTTGGAGGTATCAGGTTTCCGCTTACATCCCGCTGTTGAAATAAGGAGAAAATCTCGTTAAAACTCATTGTCGTAAAACCATTATCCGTTAAAATACGTAAGGGTGTTTCGTCAATACCGCAGGCTTTATAAAAATTTAAGTCGAAAGTCACTCCCATTAACAAGTGAACTGTGATAAGTGAGGCAACATCCAATCCGTTCTTAGCAAGTTCTTGTTTCATTCCAATGAAAGGGATGATCGCGTGGTAATCGTGCAGGTGCACGATGTGCGGGAGTTTCGTTCTATCTTCCTGAGCGTAAAAATCGAGCACATATCTCATTCCTATACAATAAAGGCAGAGTTTTACGGCAAATGTATCTGGATTATAAACCAAATTATCATCCAAATACTTGTTCGTGAATTCATTTTCTCCAGAAAGCAATACGAGATTTACGTTACCCTGTTTGAGCTTGTAATATGCAATCGCGTAACTGCTTTCAGTGTCAGCAATTCCAAAAGCACGAGGATCCAATTCTCCAACGCAAACAAAAGGTAATCTCTGAATCTCTGCCTTTTTTTGCAGCCGCTCGAGTTGACCGTGCGATGGGATAAAAACAGAGACATTATACTGATTTGCTAAATATCTTGCTTGATTAGCGGGGACTTCTCCCAGACCGCCAACTTTTATAATTCCTGCGTATTCAAATGTTAAAATCCACGCGTTCTCTCTATTTATCGTTGCCATACTGCCAAAAAATATTCTTTAATAAAGTTGTATCAACCTCATTCTATAAAAATTTAACACCTTTAGATAAAAGTTATGTATATTTTTAATGTGCTTCCTTAGGTAACAATTAATTTCACAAAAAGTAACCTATTTAGATTAGAATGTCTTTATAACACAAAAACGAATTTTAAACTAACATAATAAAAAAGTTTTTACAAATGGTCGATAGACAATACATCAACCCGGGCACTCCCGTGGCCGGTCCTTATACTCCCGCCGTGATTGCGGGAGATTTGATATTTGTTTCAGGACAAATACCTTCTCACGATTGCTTAGGAATTCGTGATCAAACCACGAGCGCACTCGAGAAAATAAAATTCTTACTAGAATCGTGCGGATCGAAGGTTGAAAACATCGTAAAAACAACGATTTACCTTAAAAATCTAGAAAATTTCAAGGATATGAACGAATCGTACAAATATTTTTTCCTACAAAATGGTGTGAGCGAAAATTTTCCTGCTAGGTCTACCGTTCAAGCTATTCCTCCCGTTATTAGCGTAGATATAGAGATAGAGGCAATCGCCGTTTTAAACTAATCATTAATATTTTTCCACAATCGTGACTTCATTCAATACAATACATTAAAGATTAAAAAAAAAACAATTAGTTTAATATGTAGTATGTTGTTGCTGGTTGCAATAAAAAACCAATTACAAGAACAATCAAAATCAGTATACAACAACAGGAGAAAGTGTTTTTTGCTTCTCCATATTTCTTTTTTTCGCATTTATAAAATAAATAGGTAATACATATCATACAAGTAATTAAAGTTAAGAAAAGAACGAGATGAAGAAGGGAAATAAAATATTGTTCTACTTGAATTGGTTGTTTGCTTAAATTTGAAATGATCGGATAGAAGAAATTAAAAAATCCAAAACCAACTAAAAAAGAAACTATATTTGCTAATATAATCGTCCCAAACATCTTTTGCTTGGTGAATCTCCCTTCTACAACAGAGTTCGTTTCCTGCTTGAAAATTACATATTCAATAAGGATCACGAGAGTCTCAATGATAAAGTATTTCCAAAGATCCGTTAATAGATACAAGTTGTTAAGATACGCAATCCATTGCGTTATTGGAACCGTGATTAAATTGATGAATAAGGCTGTCACTAAAAGAAACCTGAAATTATTCATTATTTTTAACATTGAACAACAATACACAATGAATTCGATTAAAGAGGTTATTAAAAATGTCAATGGTATGACAACAAGAAATAAAAATCCATAACCTAAATTGATGAAGTATTCATAACTTACAAAGACGGGATTTGCTCGCACTGTTGGGATTAATATACAAATAGTTAAAAATTCTAAAAAGAGAAGTACTTCTAATTTGTGTTTAGAATTCATGTTGGTTACCCGTTTAATGTTGTGTAAAATAAACTCGATTTTTGCATGATTATTACTGGAAATACGAATGAAGATATTAGTATGAAGATAAATATCAAACAACAATAACAGGAGTAAGTAAATTCAGTTTTTTGCCCATATTTTGCCATTTCGTAACGCTTGTAATAATAACCAATTCCAACAAAACAAGCAGCAATGATGCTGTGTAATATAATGCTGTAAAATGCTGTAAATATTCCATCGATAAAAAATTGATTTAAGTTAGAAAAAACATTAAACAAAAAACTAAAAAATAATATACCCACTAAAAAAGAGATTAGATTTGCCACGAATACCATTAAAGCCGATTTGTTTTTGTTTAACTCTATTTTCATAATTTCTCCTATCTCGTCTCTAAAAACAATTAATTCTATATAAAACACAAAAAATTCAACAATGATATAAGTCCAGATACTCATGAAAAACAAATTAGTGAAATAAATCACCATTTGAGTAATGGGAACGGTCACAAAATTTACAAAAGCCACTAATTTGAATAATTTCTTTTTTTTTTTAGAATTTGATTTTCGAAAAAAAGCGTAATATACTACAAATTCAATTAAGATAGTAAAAATATATGTGAGAGGAATAATAACCCAAATAAGGAATAAGGAGCCTTTTTGTAGGAGGTTTCCAATGGGTCCTATTGGTAGAATAACGGGATTAGCACGCACTTGTGGAAGGGATAACACGAAAATAAAAATAAAAATAAAAAAAAAATAAAACCCTGATTTTTGTCTTAATTTCATAATTTTAATATCGTTCAGCGATATATTTAAATCAATTTGACAGTGATTTCGAGTTCAATAACATAGTTCTTGTATCTAAAGACAGGAATATTGTCTTTCGTGGGTTTCAACTTTAACCATAATACGAAAGGAATTAAATTGTTTGAAATCTAATACTTATTTGTGTGTGATACGCTTGTTGCTTTAGGAAATTCGACTCGAAACGGAAGCGTGATTTTTGGTAAGAACTCGGATAGACCTTCAAACGAGGTTCAACTCGTAACTCATTCGCCTTCGAAAAGTTACTCCAAGCAAGAAAGAGTGAGGTGCACATACATAACGATTCCTCAAGCACGGAAAACTTCGGAAATATTTTTAAGCCAACCTTGGTGGATGTGGGGGGCTGAGATGGGAGCGAACGAACATGGTGTAGTGATAGGAAACGAGGCTGTATACAGTCAAGAGGAATTGAATGAAACGGGATTGCTTGGTATGGATCTATTGAGGTTAGGGCTTGAAAGAGGTACATCTGCTCAAGAAGCGCTAAAAATCATTTGCGAATTATTAAGCGCCCATGGTCAAGGAGGAGGGTGTGCATACGACGATCCGAACTGGACATATCACAACTCTTTTATTATTGCAGATGCAAAGGAAGCATTCGTGTTAGAAACCGCGGGAAGATGGTGGGTCGCCGAAATAGTCAAGACCGTGCGATCAATATCCAATAATCTTTCGATAAGGGGAAAAGGAGATTTTCGAAGCGAAGGAATTATTCAACACGCCATAAATAAAGGATATTGTAAAGATGACGAGGATTTTGACTTTGCACTCACATTTACAGGACGATCGTATTTAAACGATCGATCGCCATTTTCGAGAGGTGGAAAATCAAGACAATTACTTGAAGTCAACAAGAGTTCTATAACGCAAAGCAAGATGATGAGCTTTTTGCGAGACCATAATGCAGGAATTTGCATGCATGGTGCTTTCGAATCGACTGGATCGCAAGTTTCAGAGATCAATCTAAAAAATACTCATATTCACTGGTTTACGGGAAGCACGCTTCCGTGCTTGAGCAATTTCAAGCCATATATATTTCCAAATGATAATAAAAATGTTTTAAAGCCTGGACCCTATAAAAATATCAATCGTCAATGGTTTTGGAGCAAACATGACGCTAAGATAAATCGATTCAAGGAAAATTCCACAAATTTAGTAGCATACATGAATAAACTCAACAAGATAGAAAAAGAAACAATTCAACAGGTTGATGCGATCTTATCCCTTGATTTAGTTAATAATTCTAATAAGATCCAAGTGCTCCTAAATAAGATTAATTCTAGTGTCTGGAAAGCATCCGAAGAATTGATCGAAATGTTATGAAAAGATAAAATTCTTATTTTACAAAATATTATCCTCCTCAATTAAACATCAAGTTAAATAACATCAAGGTTTTAATCGTGTCAACACAAGTAATAGGAAAAGAAGGCGTAATTTCTAACTATCGGCGAGGTCGCCACACGGTCCATCAAAAACAATGCATCGTGGTGTTTCCAGATGTGAAAACGAGAAGAGAAGCGAATATGCTAGCGGGCAAGATCGTTGTTTGGACAACTTCATCAGGGAGAGATATGAGGGGCGTCATCACCCGAGCCCACGGAAATAATGGCGCTGTTAGGGTGTTATTTAAAAAAGCAGGGGTTCCTGGACAAGCTCTTGGCACGAAGATTAGAATTATTAAGTAAATTTATATAACTTTTAATGCTCTTGCATTTTTTCGAGATATCTTGTTAGATTCACACTCGGAGCTTTCCTTATTAGAACCAGTATAAACCATTTTTTTGCATAATTTTATAAATAAATTCTTGTTACTAATATTTATCATAGTGATTTAAAAGTGCGTAAAATTGAATTCCATCGTTATTGAAAACGAAGAAATAGGACAAGCAAAAGCAACTCTTCTTGTTGATAAGAACCCAAATACTTGCAAGGCGATTTACGAGGCTTTACCACTAGAACTCAACTCGAAGAGATGGGGTGACTGTCTTTACTCGTATACTCCGCTCCATCTCGAAGCAGAAAATACCCAAATCGAGGTTGAGATAGGTGATATTGGTTATTGGATGGATGGTGATGCTTTCGTCATCTTTTTTGGCCCAACGCCTCATAGCACGGACTCAACTCCCCGAGCAGCATCTCTAATTAACATATTTGCAAAAATCGATGGCAATCCCGAAATATTTCGAAAGTTCGAAAATTTCAGTGCTGTAGTTAGAAAAGGAGATTAAAAATTATACTCCAAGAATATGCGGCTTTAATTCTCTATTATGGATATCTTGAAGTTTTCTTTTTAAAAAATATCCTATTCATAAAAAACCTTAAGAGGGAAAATTTAAGATAAAAACACATCGCTCTGCCCTTTATTTTTCATAACATTACGATAATACATGTATCATATATTCCTTTTTGAACTCTCGACATTGTATCATCTATTGATAGCAAGTTAATTAACGACTAGTTCGATAAGGTTTGCATAGTAATGTCAGAGACAATCAATCTTCAGTTATGTCGATTCTGCGAGAAAACCACCAAGCTCACCTATTATTGCGAGACGTGTGGGTCATCGTGTTGTTCCGACTGTTTGTTTGAAAAACAGGTAGAATATTACACGTGTTATAATTGTAAAAAGGAAGTTCAAGTTGAAAAAAAAGAAGACAAGCTGGTATGTAAGGAATGCGGAAAGGAACAAATAAGCGTAGGTATCAAATACAAGAAAGCTTGTCCCAAGTGTAAATCTCATACCATTATTAATATCTACGAAAAAAAGGAAGAATTAGAACAACATTTTTTAAAATACATTAAGGATGTTCGCAAGTTTGCTCAGCCGTTTTTAGAATTAAAAAGAAGGTTGGAAGACTCCAGAGAACACATTAAAAAAGCGAGAGATCCCCCAATCATGTGTTTTCACTATCCCACGATGGAAAGCGAAATGGTAATGTTGTTTAAAATGTTTAACGATGTTATTAACTCGCTTTTGGATCGAATCAACATGCACCTTCACCACTTTTCGCTAAACCAAGATTATTTTTTCGATATTTATTCGCAACCGAACTCTAGCTTGAGAGTGATACAAGACATTCTAAACAATCTAGAAAGAAGTTATAAGGGGATTGAAGAATATATTTCCAGCAACGAAAAGGAGATAACAAAGAAACTAGACAAAATAGATAAGGATTTAAAAATTGCAGATTATGTTACGAAATATTTCCTTTATTTCGCAAAAGATTTAAAATTAGCAAGGGAAGAGAGACCCGTTTATGCCATTGCGGCTAAATTGGATAATGGATACAACCCTCAACCACTTTCACGACCTACTAGAGGTTACCTATTCATAACAAACCTCGATATATCGTTCGTTCACACGCATAAAATTGGGAAGAAAAGAACGAAACTAATTTTAAAAATTCCAATAAAGGATCTACAGGACATTAAACCAACCGTTGCAAAGTTTAAGAAAAGAAAGATTTATTTAGAATTTACTTATGGAAAATACGAATTCTTAGTAAGGAATGAAGCCATACCTAAATTAATAGAATGTATTATCTTAGCTCCTCAATTTGGAGAAAATATAAAGCTTAACAAGGAAGCTGCCGATAAACTGCAAAGAATGGTACTTGATGTTAATAATATCGTAAATTTCATCGAAGAAGCCATTAATTCGTTCTTTAGTTTGAAATGTCGCTACAACCAGAAAGTGGGGGAAAGAGTGTCGCTAAATTTTGAAAAAAATCCTTTTAATTCAATTCAAAACCCTAATTTTCAGCCAAATAGCCAGCAAATGATTAATAATTCACCTTCTTCAATGTATTCTTGTTCTCAAAATCAACAAATACATCAAGCACCTGTTGCGGAAAATCAATTCATCTTTAATAATCAAAGACCTCAATATTCTGGGTTTGGGACCTATTCTCCGAATATAGATGAAGATAAGAGCGTACTTATACGGCAATTAGGTAGGCAGCAAGGAAATCCTCAGACGCATCAATCCTCTCCCATAAATCCTAGATATACTAACGGTTTTTATCCCTCCGAAACTTTTGAGGATTTTCCTTACAATACAGAATGGTTTCATAAGGCAGGATTGAATCGCAGCCCAAAACCAAATGATGCTCCGTTTATACACCCTACTTACGAAAATTATAACAAGTATCACCTTTCAGATTATTTTGTTCCAAATCCTCGGGGTGAAGATATAGGAAAAAGAATGAGGGTTTTAAAAAAAGAGCAATTCAATCTTAATAATACTCTTAATAAATTGGAAGCAAGATTTGAACAAGGATTACTGGCAGAGGATGAATATTTCAATATCTATGGAAATATTCAAAAACGGATTGCTTCCATTGAGAAAAAAATCGAATTACTCAAAAACGACTTGCACGAAGAAATATAAAATTAAAAATCATTAATATATGGGATCTATCAGAAAAGAATGACTGTGAGTCAGAGGAGTAGTAATATGAATAGATCTGAAAAAATCGTGGAATTATGTAGAAAAAATTTGGATATATACATTGCAAAACGGTCGAAACGAAAAATATTAAGTGCCTTCAATAGGCTAAAGTTTAATATGGACCGAAAAAGAAATTACGAACACTTTCCATTAAGCTTGTTTTCAAATCTTATCGTTTACGCGTTTAAGAAAGATCCCTCGTATTTTATGAAGGAAATATATTCAAGTCTGAGATATTTTTTAGAAATTAAATTTAGTTCAAAATCTTTAAAGGATATCGAAATTTACATTCTAAAAAATGCTTGTTTTTACGATGACGAAAAACTTGTTTTTGAATTTGATGGGCGGTTTACAACCAGGATAGAGAAAAGCGGTTCCACATTGATTTTCGACAATTCAAATGTTTACATTACAAACCGAAGAATTATCATACAATCAAATAGGATTAAAGTAGGGCTCGTTGACACCGGGTTGATATCTTATGGTACAGACCCATTTTTTCTTAAATACTATAAAAATATGGTAATAAACCAAAATTATAAAAAGAACAAAAAAAATACATGTTATGGACATGAATTTTCTCTGTACGACCTTAAAGATATAAGAAACGATGCCTTTCGCGTTTCCTATCATTATTACGATAATGGAAAGAAAAAAGACTGCGAATTTATTCCCAAACAAAACCATTTGACAAGTTCTATAAAACAAGTGCTTCAAAAACTCAATACAGATCCTCCTTTAATTGGAATGATAAGATCTTATTGTGAGAAATGTGGCGCTCTCATTAAAATCGATAGCACTGTTTGTAAGAATTGCCAAACACCCATTAATGTGAACCTAAAACATTTGTAAATAAAAATCTATTAAAATAAAAAATAATCATAATTTTCTATATAAAAACTATATAAAAAGGATTTAAATAATAAGAAATTACAACAATTGCGGACTCCCACCATTTTTTATCATTAATAAACTTTAAAATATGGGAATCAGATATTAAAAACCATTAAAGGTGGTAAAATCGTGACTAAATCAAGCGCAATTATTAAAATGGCTAAAGAGAAATTAGATTATTATTCGAATAAAAAATCTAATAAAAAACTCATTTCCGTGTTTTCAGATTTAAAGTCAAAAATTGAAAAGAAAAAAGATTATCGAGATTTTCCAATTTCTTTGTTTTCAAATTTAATCGTTCATTCGTTCCATAAGAATCCCTATTATTTCATGAAAACCATCTATCCTGATTTAAGAAGCTCCCTCAAGAAACAATTTGAAGAAAAGAAATTTTATAAAATGGAAAAATACATCCTCAAGAATTTTTGCTTTTTAGAAGACGAAAAGAAAATATTCGTGATTGATGGGTCGTTTGTTACTCGTATGGAGAAGACTGGAGGCAAGATCGTTTTTGACAAGGCAAGAATTTACCTTACAAATAAAAGAATCATCGTCCATAGCAGCGATATGAAAATGGGTGCCGTAGACTTATCCGTGAATTTAAATATGGGAGATGATTATATGCTGAATTATTACAAGACAATGATATTCAGGAGAAATTTTAGCCGAAACGATGGAGAGAATCCATGTTATGGGTACGAATTTCCAATCTTTGAATTAGAAGACGTCTCATCGGATAATAAAAAAGTTAAATATAGCTTCAACGAGGGAGGAAAAAAACATTTTTGCGAAATCTATCCCGAACAAAATTATATGGCCAAACCAATCGAAGAAATGCTGAAAAAATTAAGCCTTGAAGCTCCCATTGTTGGCCAAATAAGAAAACACTGCGAATATTGCGGGGCACTCGTGAAGGCTAATCGTTTAACTTGTAATAAATGTAAAAAAATAATATTATGATTATTAATAACTTTTTCTAACATAAAACATTAACAATTTGTAAAAGACCATTAATTTTAACAAAATACATATTATAATATAATAAATTAGATGTGTTTTTTTATATGAAGAAATCTGGATTTTTTTCTACTGTTGTAGGGAGTCTTCCTCTCGAAAACACTCCTTCAAATATGAGTTCTGCCTTTGAAGACTTGATAAAAATTGGTATTGATTATCCTTGTTATCCGCAACTCGAATCCATGATCTCTTCATTCCTTGATCCTTTATCAGAATTGTTACCTTCCATGAAGAAGGTTGGAAAAAAATACTTCGTGAATCAAGATTTTTCCGTTCCTAATAAACCAATAGCTATGAGGTTCGGGCAATTTGTTGTTGATTTTTTCGAAAAACATCCAAACCTTAAAAATAATATTAAAGGTACGAAGGCCTGCTTGACAGGTCCTTTTACTTTGGCAAGTGAGATAATTATTAGCGAGAATTTATCTTCTGGCATAAAACCCTTAATATATCAAGAACCTCGAGCCATATTAGTACCTGAACTGGTAGATAAAATTGCCGATATAATGAAAAAAACGGGTGAAGAGTATCATAAGATGGGTTTTGAAATAATTTCTATGGACGAACCCATATTGAGCTTACTAGTTGGAAAAAAAACCATGTTTCACGACGCAGACTACATTATAAAAACTTTAAATAAAGCTGTATCTGGAATAAAAAATGTCTCCTCAATTCATGTATGTGGATGTATAAGCCCCCTTTTAAAAGATCTCCTTTTAAATACAGATATTAACATATTGGATCACGAATTTAGGACCGAAATAACTAATTTTGAAATATATTCGAAAAAAGATTTTGAAAGTAACGATAAGTTTATTGCTATGGGGGTAGTTGAAACTAAAATTGGTAAAACAAAAGGTGAAAGTATCGAAAATTACATCGATAATATTAGCTTTTTAAAAAATTATATCAAGCGAGGCATTAAACAATTTGGAAAGGATAATTTGATAATTAAACCGGATTGTGGATTTGGTCCCCTAAAAGATGTCTTTGGGCAAAAAATGGGATATAAAATCGCTATTGGAAATCTGAAGAACATGGTTGAAGCAATGAAAGAGATAGTTTAAGATTTAGTTGAATATTTCACTATCAATTGAATTAATTATTCTGTCTATTTTATTATGGAGTCCTTTAACATCTTTTAAAGCATTAGTATTTTTAAGATCATGTTTTGTTTCGATATAAATGGCGCTCCTGAGTTTTCTAATAAGGTCGTAATCAATGTCTCCTTTTGTAAGAAATACGAAATATATAACTTTTTCAATTCCAAATAATTCCTGCGTGATCACCACAATATTTTTCTTCTTAGCGCTATTTCCATAAGCGATATTTGCAATTTCCTCCTTGAATAACACTTTCCCTAATGAACCGATCGCAGAAATCAATCCAGAAAGTAGAACAGGATCCATTGTTTGAAATTTCTCGTTGACATTTTTGGAATAAAATGCGTATCCCGCAGAATCACAAATGAGCATTGCTTTGATCATTTTTTCTCAATTTATGATAGTAATGGGAATGAAAAAAAGTTTTAGCTATTTAATTCCTTCTTGAGTTTTTCTATCTCTGCCTGTACTTTCTCCTTTGAAACCGTACCAACGTCTTCAAGAGGCATGTCTTCCTCTGGGATGTATTGGAGATCGTCTTCGGGAATGGCTGGCATTGCTCCGCCTTGATCAAGAAGCATTTCGGTTTCTAATTGATTTAATTCCGCAGTGACATCGATTCCGAGGTCGATTTCAAGGTCTCCCCCTAAAATTTCCGCAGACTCTTCTATTTCTGAAACATAAGCGTCAGCATCCTCTGAAATCTCTGCGATTCTAACAGGAGACGCCTTGGTTGCGATTTCCTTGAGTTCGTCTCTAATGCCGCCCATTAAATTACCAGTAGTCAAGATCAACTTGCCTTCTTGTATGGCGTCCAACTGCCTTTCTATCTTTATTCGCATGTTATTAGCTCGATCAACCTTCATCGAATATTGTTTGTATTGAATGAGATAATTCTTTGCCCTATCTTTTTCTCCTCTCTTTAAAGCAATTTTTGCGTTTTTTCGACTAATTTCCGCTTTTCGGGAATAACTCTTATTGATCAAGCTTAATTGTTGAATGTGGCTCTTCGCCTGAGTTATCATCTTATCTTGTTCTTCCCCTTTTCTTGGAAATAACTTTTTTTTTAGCCCCATTTTATTCAGTCTCCTTGAAAGGATGTAATTGATAATTCTTCGTTAGTATTTATTATTATAATGATTTTTTTACCTTAAAAATTTATTTTAGAAAGATAAAGAATTTAATCTAATGTATTCTTAAAGAAGTTATAAGTATTAATATCTATCATAGTCCAAACTTTGATTCGTAATGAAGAAAATAATTCTCGATTTTGAGAGAAAAACTGAGGATTTTAAAGAACTTGTACAAGAAGCTTTTAACAAGGACATATTGAACTTCTTGATATCATCAGAAACTTTAGCTGAATTTGAAAAGATCGAAAGAATTAACCGTTATTCTAAAAATCTTGACACGCTTTATAAAATTTTTACCGATAAAGATGAATTGTTAAAAGACTTGGAAACCAAGGACTTGAGGAACTCGCCTCAACGAATTGGGTATTATAAGATATTAACATCGAAAAACGATGAAACGGAGATCAAAGAGCTTTCAAGAAGTGGAAGCCTAGACTTCATAATCGTTTCTGCGAAAGACTGGAAGATAATCCCATTTGAAAACCTAATTGCTTTCATGCATACTAAAGATACCGAGCTTATCGCTCAAGTCGAGGACGTTAAGGAAGCAGAGCTAATGCTCAAAACTCTTGAAATGGGAGTTGATGGGGTTCTCATGAAGCCTAAAAATGCAAATGACATTGTTGATTTAAAAAAACTCTTACATTTATCATTTACGCTTGATTTGGTGAAGGCAAAAGTTCTTTCCATCCAATCAATTCCCGAAAGCGAGCGCGTGTGCGTTGATACCACATCCTTACTTCGACCAGGTGAAGGAATGCTCGTTGGTAGTACTGCCATGGGATTTGCTCTTGTTCACGCGGAAGTGTTTGAAACCCAATTTGTAGCTTCGAGACCGTTTCGAGTCAATGCTGGAGACGTTTCTGCTTATATTTTAGTTCCAAGCGACGATCCCGATACCCTCTATAGAACGAATTACTTGAGCGAACTTAAAGGTGGGGATAAAGTTATAGTTGTTAACGAGAAAGGGAGCGGAAGAGTTGTATCGGTTGGACGAGTGAAGATAGAGACGCGACCAATGTTGCGATTCGAGCTGGAGGCTACAAGAAATGACAAGAAAATTCCCATAAATTGCATCTGCCAGAACGCAGAAACAATACGACTGGTAGCTGCAGATGGAAAAGCAAAATCCGTTGTTGATATTATGGTGGGAGACGATATTCTCGTACACATCGGACCAGGTGCTACTCATTTTGGAACGGCAATCAAGGAGACAATCATTGAGAAATAAAAAACGGCCATATTATCTTAATATTTACCAATTAGAACTTTTAATATAAATCAATAATAAATAGATAATATTAATTCTGATGATATGGATATGGTGGTTTTATTAAGATTTGCGTGCATGGTAAAAGCTAATAATTTTACATATATTGAAGATTGGGAAGAGATTTTCAAGAAATTCCCTCATTCATTTAAAATGTTTCAAGGATTGAATTCAAAATTTAAAATTGAGTGGTATTTATGGCAATGTAATGAGAATCTATTGAAGATTCTTCAAGCTATTTTAGAGGATCCAAATTATAACGAAATAAAAAAGAATCAAGAAAAGGAATGGAATAAAATATTTACATTGGTAAAAGAAGCAGTTAGCAGAAAAGGTCCAAGGAAATCTCTAAAACAAATGATTAAAGAAGAGGGTAGAGAAGAGGATGATTGGTAAAATATTGAATGATCCACATTATTCTGACATAAGAGAAGGTCA
>JAFGGO010000028.1 GCA_016930515.1 Promethearchaeota archaeon
AACAAAAAATGTCGCTGTTATTAAAAATGCTGAAAGACTCTTAGAAATAATTTTAATAGAAATTGGTGATTGAATCTTTAAAGTAAGCGAGTTTGTCGATAAAAATATCCTAGATATTAAGAAAAAGTCTCATGGCGGGGAAATTCATAATTATCCTAATTATAATTTAATCGATTTTAGTTCAAACATCAATCATTTGATACCCAAAAATATCTATAAGGATACCTTGGACGAAATTTCTAATCAAATTGCAAAATATCCCGACTCGAATTCGAATCGATTGAAAAAGACATTATGCTCGTATTTTAAAGGAAAATTAGAACCAGAAAATATGATAGTAACTAATGGTTCGATGGAATTAATCTCTTTATTCGCGGATACCTTTATTCAAAAAAATAACAAGGTAGTGATTTACCAACCAAGTTTTTCTGAATATTATTGGGCCGTAAATAAAAGGAATGGGCGCGTGATCAATATATTTAGAGATCCATTAAAAGAATTTCAATTAAATCTGAATGAACTTGAAAAATCGCTTTCCTATAATCCACAATGCGTTTTTATTTCTAATCCAAACAATCCCAATGGATCTTTAGACGATATAAACATTATTGAGAAGTTTATATCGTTGGCTGAAGAAGAAAATATTTTAATATTCCTCGATGAGGCCTTTATCGATTTTACAGGAGAAACAAATTCCATTATCACAAAAGCGCGTAAATATAACAATTTATTAGTTGCGCGCTCGTTTACAAAGTTTTTTGGAATACCTGGTTTGAGAATTGGTTACGGTGGAGCTAATAGTGAAATTATTGAATTATTGAAGAAATTTCAAATACCTTGGTCAGTCAATTGTTTTGCTCAGAACTTGGCAGAAAAATTGATAAAATCAAACGATTTTATTAATAAGAGCATTAATTTTTTTCAAAACGAGCGAGAATATGTTGTGAAAAAACTTAGTAATATAAAAAATCTCAAATTATATTCGTCTGATACGAATTTTCTCCTTATAAATACAGAAAAAACACATTTAGACTCTCAATTTCTTTTGAATGAATTAATAAAACACGATATATTAATAAGAAATTGTTCTAATTACGAGGGACTCGATAAATATTATATCAGAATTGCTATAAAGTCAAGAAATCATAACAATAAATTGATAAATATATTAGAGTCTCTAATCAAGCAATCCTAATTAAAATAAGAGATATAAAAAATGCATGAAAAAGGTAGGATGTTAATCAAAAAAGCAATGAAAGTGGGAAAACTATCTGGTCTTGATAGCGATTGCAATTACTTGCCATGCCACGATGCAATACAGGATTGTACCTTTTGTTATTGTCCGTTTTACCCGTGTAACGACCCAGATGTGGGTGGGCGCGAAATAATTAGCTCGCGTACCGGTCAGTCCGTTTGGTCTTGTTCGCAATGTACATTTAACCACGAAGCTAAAAATGCTGAAAAAATTCTTGATGGATTGATAAAACTCAACGAAGATTTTAACTTGATTAGCAGGAAAGAATTATTATCCCTGAAAAAAAGAATAATTGAAGGATGGTGATTAATCTGGAAAAGTGTAAAACTATAATGATACAAGGAACGGCTTCGCACGCCGGTAAGTCTTTAATGGCTACGGCCTTATGTAGGATTTTTAGTGACATGGGTTATAAGGTTGCGCCATTTAAGTCTCAAAACATGTCTTTAAATTCTTGTGTGAACGAAAGTGGAGATGAAATTGCACGATCTCAAATAGTTCAAGCCATGGCGGCAAGAGTAAAACCTATCGCAGAACACAATCCCATATTATTAAAACCTAAAAGCGATAATTCATCGCAGATAATTTTAATGGGAAAATTATATGCCGATTATACCGTAAAAGAATATTATAAAACATATATCCCTCAATTAATCCCCCATATCCACGAGTCGTTAGAGAAATTGAAGAGAAATAACGATATAATAGTAATTGAGGGCGCTGGAAGCCCCGCAGAAATTAATATTATGGATGGAGAGATCGCTAATATGTATGTAGCAAAATACTTGAAAGCTCCAGTTTTATTATGTTCTGATATAGATAGGGGAGGTGTATTCGCTTCAATTTATGGAACGATAAAACTACTCAAGCAAGAGGAACAAGATTTGATTAAGTTTTTCGTTATTAATAAATTTCGAGGCAATTTAGATCTTTTAACAGATGGTATTAAGCAAATAGAGCGATTAGTGGGCAAAAAATGCTTGGGAGTCGTGCCCTTCATTCAAGATTTAAGAATTCCTGCCGAAGATTCAGTATCTTTAGAGGATAAGCGATCACAGGGCATTATAAAAATAAAAGTCATTCAACTTCCAAGAATTTCGAACTTTAATGATTTTGAAGCCTTAGAATGGGAACCAGAAGTGCATCTATCCTACACTTCCAATCCGGATGATTTGAAGGATTGTGACCTTATTATAATACCAGGTACGAAAAATACCATAAATGACTTATCATGGATGAAGCAAAAGGGATTTTTTTCAAAATTACGAGATTTAAAGGAATCAGGAAAAATTATTGTTGGCATTTGTGGAGGATATCAAATTTTAGGAGAAAAAATTATTGATAATGCTATAGAAGGAGATCTTGATAAAGAATTTTCTGGACTGGGATTTCTTCCAATTAAAACGGAGTTTAAAGCTTATAAAAAGACAACAAGACAAGTAATTTCACGAATGATTGGTTTTCCTCAATTTAATGGATTATTAATTGAAGGCTACGAAATTCATATGGGAGAAATAACCTACTTGAGCAACGCACATCCTTTATTACAGATCGAGGGAGAACTTAACGCAAACAAGGAGTTTGATGGGGCTATAAACGAAACTCATAATGTGTTTGGGAGTTTTATACACGATTTCTGGAATAACAATGAATTTAGGAAGAAATTTATCCAATTTTTAGCCTCTAGAAATAATTATAAAAATGTTAAGGTGGAAAGCAAGAGTTATCAAGAGATTGTTGAGTTCAATATTGAAAAGCTAGCTAATAGCGTTAGAAATAATATAGATATGAAAGCCCTTCTTACAGAACTAGGAATATAGGTGGATAAAATGAACACCACATTGTTTTGGAATAATTTTTGGATCATAACAGTTTTAACTCTGCTTTTTAGTTTTATAATAGATGTAATAATGGGAGATCCTAAGACCAAATATCACCCCGTAATGATAATAGGAAAAACAATATCTCGTTTAAAATCTAAGTTGAGAACAGGAAAAGCAAGGCTCGATAAGTTTTTAGGAGTCCTAATGCTAATTTTAATAATTTTAATATTTTGTTCGCCGATTTTATTATTGCAAGGAATAATATGTGAAACTACGAGCTTGATAATCCAAATTAATGAGATATTATCAATAATTACCATCATATTATTTTCTTTTTTTTCAGGATTTTTGCTCAAATGGACATTCGGCCTTAAATCGTTAGGTCAGGCAACTATACCAATTGGTGATACCTTATTAAAAGGAGACTTGGAAGAGGCAAGAAGCCGTCTTTCCTATATAGTAAGAAGAGATGCGCGCCAATTATCTGTAAAACACATTATTTCAGCCACAGTAGAGTGTATTGCTGAAAGCAGCACTGATGGTTCCACTAGCGTAATATGGTTTTATTTAATGGGAAATGCGGTGGGCGCCATTGTTTTTATTTTTATCAATCAAAATATTTTCTGGTTATTCCTCGGAATTCCCTCTGCTTATGCTTATAGAGTAATCAATACTGCCGATAGCGTTGTGGGCTATAAAGACGAAGAGAATATAAACATTGGGTATTTCTCAGCGAGGATGGACGATATTTCTAATTACATTCCAACTCGTCTTACGGTATTATGCATGCTTGTAGTCGGAAAGGTCATGAGGAAGGATATTAAGAACGCTTGGAGCGTGCTCAGGGCCGATCGTAAAAGCATGGAAAGTCCAAACGCAGGTTGGACCATAGGCGCAATGGCTGGATTATTAGGCATACAATTAGAAAAAATAGGTCATTATATACTTGGTAATCCCAAGCGAGAGCTCGAAGTGAAAGACATTAAAACCTCGTTTAAAATAGTCGTATTGAGCGTGTTATTATTCAATGCTCTTGTTTTTATAATGGTGTTTATCGTGATATTTTTAGTGAGAACGATATAAGGGAGGTATATTGAATATTTGACAATAAACAAGTTTGAAAGCAAAATCAGAGATTTAACGATATCAATGGACAAGAAAAACATCGTATTTAATTCAAAAAGAGAGATGCAATGCATTAGTAACGCCGCTGTAAACGGAGGACGAATAAAGGCTCACTCAATTGTAAATCACCATGTCAAATTAGATTTCAACTTCACGAGCCTCGAAAACATTTTCGAACCCATTCAAAAAAAATACAATTTAATTGAACCTACAATTGGTTTGTTAACAGCAGTTAAAATGGAAGAAGCAGTCTTAATTAACGAAAAAATCGACAATATTAATTTTACTGTTGTATTAACGGCCGGACTTTCGAACTCAATAGCCCCTTTTGATTGCGAAGGTGTAAATAACGATTATAAGCACGAGAAAAACTATAAACCAGGAACAATAAATATCATAATTCTTTTTGATTGCAAGTTAACAGAATACGCATTGGTAAACTTAATTATCACTCTCACGGAAGCAAAGACTTTATTGTTAAGTAAATATAACATCCGAACTTCTAACAATAACCAAGCCACGGGCACTTCCACCGACACGATTACGATTGGATATCTTGGAAATATTCCTTTAGTCAAATGGACGGGATATTCTACGAAATTTGGCCAATACGTGGGAAAAACCGTGTATAGTTGTCTTGAAAAAGCCATTAGAAAGTGGAGAGATTAACATGGCTGTTTTTAAAGGTCTAAAAAATTGCATTGCTTTTTTAACAAGAATTCCAATAAAAAAGGAAGTTGATATAATTCAAAATATCGCTACAAAAACATGGTTGTTTCCAGCAGTTGGATTTCTGATCGGTCTTATTTCGAGCTTAATTGGCACGATATTATTTAATTTGCTTCCAAACCTCATCGTGGGATTTATGCTATTAGGTTCCATATTATTTGTATCGGGTGCTCATCATCTAGATGGCTTGATAGATTTTGGAGATGGGTTAATGGCTATGGGTCCTCAAGATCACAAAATTAAGGTAATGCACGATGTTTCAATTGGAGCTGGTGGGTTTTCGCTTGGATTAATTGTAATGATCTTAACAGGATTGAGTTTAGGATGTTTGAAAGATCTCCTAATTATTGCATTCATTTTAAGTGAAGTCGTTGCAAAATTGAACATTGTTGCTGCTTGTTCGATTGGAAAATCTGCGGGTACACCTATGGCAGAGCCGTTTATCGCTCAAACCAACAAGAAGCACTTGATAGTCTCTGCGTTGCTTTCCATTTTTTTGATTACATTTTCAGTAATGCTTCAGAATTTTAATTCTCTTTCATATAAAAAATTTCCCGGACTGAGCATATTGATTACCCAAACAAATTTTCTTGATATAACATTCTTCAATATTTTCATTTTAATAATTATTCTAGCAATTTCTTCAATAATTCCCCTCTTAATAACGATTAAACTTGCAAACAAGCATTTTAACGGGCTTACGGGAGATTGTTTAGGGGCATTAAACGAAATCACTAGAATGTTTTCGTTAATCGTTTTTATATCATTTATGGAAGCAGGCTTGATTTAAAAAAGAGGAAAATTAATGAAAGTTACAGCAATTATAATGGCTGGAGGAAAAGGAAGTCGTTTTGATTACAAGAAAGCTCAATTTCCACACCAAGAAAAATTATTGCTCAAGCTTGGATCGAGGGTGATCATTGAAAGAGTTGCCGATGCCCTCAAGAAAGTAAGAAAAATTAATAAAATTATATTTGCAGTATCTCCAAACTCACCTAAAACAAAGCAACTCATTTACAAGAAATATTCTAAAAATAAAATCATAGATACAAGTGGTATTGGATATCACGAAGACCTCCAAGAAGTCTTTAGAAAAGAAAATTTAGCAACTACTTTAATTATTAATGGAGATATTCCATTAATTAAGCCTGAAATAATTGACGAAATTATTGAGATTTATGTAAAGCTGAATAAACCCGCTCTTTCCGTAATGGCAAAAGCTAACTGTTTTGCCTTACATAATTTAACACCTACATCGTTATTAAAATCCGAGCAAAATAAATGTTCATTAGTCCCTCTGGGAATAAATATGATAAACGGTAATTATATTAAGGATCAAGAGATCGAACAAGCAATATACATTACCAATAGAATAGAATTATTTTACAACATAAACACTTTCGACGATTATATGGAATTATTAAGCTTTTTCGACGATCAAAAGAATTAAGATACTAAGGGTGATTATTATAAGCTACTTCCCATATGGACGAAATGATGTTTTCTTAATGAAGAATATCTGATATTTCTTTTTCTTTACAAAGTACTCTTACAATTTTTTCTCTTAGATTTAATAATTGTTTTCGGGTAATTGAATCAAAATCCTCGTTCAATTCCAATAAACCTTTCAAAATTTTTCGAGCGTTCCCCGTCTTATGGTTAAATCTATATTGCGAACAAGACCAAACGGACTGACCGGTACGCGAGCTAATTATTTCGCGCCCAACCACATCTGGCTCGTTGCACGGGTAAAACGGATAGAAACAAAGGTACAATCCTGTATTGCACCGTGGCATGGCAAGTAATTGCAATCGCTATCAAGATCCGTGATTTTTTTTTTGCTTTAATTGCTTTTTTAATGAGCATTCTATCTTTCTCGTGCATTACAAATCACATGAATTTAGACTGTAAATATATAATAAACATAGTTCTCCATTCAATTTAAGCGGATTAAATAAATAATAATCGCAAAGATATGTACTCAATTGATCGTCTAAAGAATTACAATTCCTTCCAAACGATAAAATCGTTATCGTTTAACGCATAATCGTCAGATGCAACGGGAGGTTGAGAACCGTTTACGGAAAATACCCACCCGTTTCCATATACTCCGTTTATTGCTTCAACATATATTACCGTATTGATTGACCCTTTATAGATAACATCACACCAAAGGTCTAAAGCGTGAAAAACTGTGGTTTCATGATTCTTCAAGGAAAAATCAAACCAGTTTAAATCTTCGTTTGTTTTAAAGTCAATTCTCAAGCTAATACCGTTGACTTCTTCTTTTAAACCAGGATTTTGGGTCGCTGAAGGGTTGTTTGTAACTAAATAATTTACGATAATAAGCGTTGAAAAAGAGACAATTGCTAGTATTATTATTATCAGATATTTCAAGCTTTTTTTATTCATTTTACATCAATCTCAATAAAAAAAAAGAAAAAATTAGTATTATTATTTGTTCAATTTCTTTTGATACCTCATCACGAATACAATGGAGAGTGCTCCGATAATTCCAATAACAGCAAGTATTGGAAATGAGGGCACGGAATCTAATATGTTTTCGGGATGATACACATCCAAGATGGACATTTCCAAGCTATAATCTCCAACAACAGTTTGGACCCATTGAAGTAGTCCAGTGTATTTATCGTAGATTAAAGAAGTTGATTGGAATCCACTCGATTGTTCAAAGCTGATATGTATCGTCAAGTTCGTATATTGGATAGAAACTGTTCCAGCGAAATAACCTTCGTTCTGATCTTGCGCTTGCTGAGCAACCTGCGTGAGATTGTTCACATCGAGGAAAAAACCAGAAGTGAAATTGTAATATCCTATAGCGAGAGCGTAGGCAGCTTCCGAATTAGAAACATTGTTAAAGGTCATTATCTCGAAACTATTAGTTATATTTTCCACGAATGTAATGTTAATAAAAGGGACTGCCCCTTCAAATGGAGAAGGATCGAGCGTTTCTTTATCGAAAAAATCGTTAACATTCACTATCACAAGGCCACCTGGATTTGTGGAATAGTTTCCTCTCGATCCTACCATCCAATCGTAGCCCCACCATTCGGATTCTCCTCCGAAATCGTGAACATTGTAGATAAAAGGATCGCTATAATCAAAAGTATAATTCGTGAGAAACATGTCAAGCTGATAATTCCCAGCACTCGTCCAAGCCCTTACCAACAAGCCTGTCTTCTTGTCGTAGATCAATTGGGTCGATTGAGGGAGGAATCCAGAGGTCTTAAAATGGAAGTATATTAAAGAATATGTTTCTTCGACTGAGAGAATAACATCCTCTCCCTCTGCGGCTATTTCTGCCATTTCAATCAAGCCTTCATAATCGTTGTTAGGTACAAGGAATCCTGAAATAAAACCGTTCCAATACCCTAGTGTCATTTGACTCTGTGCTTCACTGTTCGAACAATTTAATCTCGTCAAGTTTGCGGTCGTTTCTCCCGCTTTATACACCCTCACATCCATCCAAGACATGTTAGAGCTGGGAAAGATATCCCCCCAATCGTTCGGGTCCTTGCCGTAAAATCCAGTAAAATTAACCTTAATTTGTCCGCCCTTATTTGTGGACCAATTTGAAATCGGAGTCGAGAAAGCCCACCACTCAGCAACGCCTCCAAAAGCCGTCACGTTATAAACATACTCTTGTCCGATTGCAATATCTTGCGAATACTCTGGAGGGATTGTTGAAGCGGCTTTCGCAAAAGGAATCGATCCAAACGCTACGATGGCAAGCAATATCGAACTGAGAAACAATCCAGTTAGTTTTGTTTTGTTTTTCATCTTTTTTCGTGTTTATGTGATTTATAATTTATTATTACATGAGAGAAAAACGAACTAATCTATCATTTTTGAACATAGTTGAATTAACGCGGGAAGAATGTAAATAAAGCCAAGCGTGTTTCCCACGATGTGAATGATCGTAAATATAATACCCGACATGAAATAAAGTAAAAAAGATTCGGTAGTCGTAAACACGAACAAATATCCAACTAATGAAGCAAAAATTTGATATATTAATGTTAAGCTAAAGCCCATACAACCGAAGACTGCAACAATTTTCCATTTGAACATGTCGTGTTTTTGAACAAAATAAGGCTTTTTTGTTAGATAGTACTTAGCAAATCCACCCATCAAACCAACTAACGAATAATGGATCATTTGATAGGTCAAGAGAGGAATACTTGACATTCCCATTGGATTAAATCCACAAAATAGGAACGAACTCAACGCTCCAATAATTAATCCTTCTTTTTTACCGATAACAAATCCCGATAAAAAAATGACAAGCGTGAATAATTCTATATTAGGTATTGTTGCCAAGAGATATCCAAAAACGACTGCTAAAGAGGTGAATATTGCCGTGAGCGCAATTCTAAACGAAATACTGTTGAGTCTAGAAGAATGAAATTCCTTTAATTGATCTTCTTCTTCTTCAACTTTTAATGTATCTGTTTGTTCCATTTTTCTTCGTTTGAATGAATAATTGTATTAATGTAATAATTTATCCTATAAAAGGTTATAGGTTAATCTGTCCTACGACTGTCACGCTTTAAGAGCTTGAATCGTTTAAACATTAATTATGGCGATTTTTAGTCGAGAAATATTAAAAAGAGCATGAATAAACGAGAGGGCTTGCTGGAGGGTCCATTGGAAGGATCAAGGTAGTAAGTAACGAGACTTAACCTCCAGCAAGCGTTCTCTCCCTTTATTAAGGGCTTTTTAACAATAGGAAAACATTAAGCGTGATGTGAACAATCTAAAGAATGATCATAACGGTTTCTTTCTTGAATCAATGCAATTTGTTTTTTTCTATTTAATGAGTAAAAACAATATTCCTATATAAACTTATAGGTTAAACTATCCTACGGAAATATTCTTAAATTCAAAAAAATTCCTTTTTTTTCATAAATAACAAACCTTACTTGTTCGACAAAATTGGAGTCAAACGTTTTAATGTCCATTTTCCTCTTTGTTACATATTCGTGAAAAAATTTCCGCTTTTTTTGTCCGAATTTAGAGCGAAATGATATGGAAAAATCCCAAAATTCGTCATAAAACTTGCTTGATTAAATTAATTTAATGACCTGGCTCGTTTTATCTTTTTTTTTCCGGTGAGTGTTGTTTGTCGATTATGTTTTTTTTAAAAAAAACAAGTCCATAAATCGAAAGCCAATGGTTTTTTACACATGCGAGATTATATCCATTTATGGTAGACGCAAGTATAATTGCCAAGGAAATACAAGAAAAATACCACATCATCGGTCGAACCGAAGAGCTCAAGAAAATCGTGCTGGCTCATTCAGTGGGAAAAAACATCCTGATCGAGGGAGAAGTAGGAGTTGGAAAAACCACGCTCGCCAAGGCCATATCGTCGTATTTCGACGCCGAGTTTTATCGCATAGATTGTAGTGAAGAAAGTCTCGCTCACAATCTCATCGGGTATTTTGACCCGCCCTTAGTCATTGCGAAAGGTTACGTGGAAGATTCTTACGTGTATGGTCCGCTTCCGTCTGCCATGCTCAAGGGAGGTTGCTTGTTCATTAACGAGATTAACCGAATGCCCGAAAGCACTCAAAATTCTTTACTCACCGCGTTAGACGAGAAAACGCTCGAAATCCCTAAACTCAAGGCGATCAAGGCCAAGCAGGGATTTTTTGTGATTGCGACCCAAAACCCTGGAGCACATATTGGAGTTACTGTATTGGGAGAAGCTCTAAAGGATAGATTCGTGTGGATCAAGCTCGATTATCAACCAGCTCCTGAAGAGATAGAAATCATCAAGCAAGACAATACCTTTAGCGAGGACGCAGCTCATTCCATTGCTGAAATTTCACAACGCATCGTGCAACGAACGCGTAATAGCACAACCTTGCGGAGAGGAAGTTCCATACGTGGGGCGATCGATCTTGCTGCACTAATGAACCATAATGGAGAAGCAAAAAGTTCCAAAGCATGGGTTGACGCTGCCGTCATGGCACTGCACAACAAGATCGAACTTGAAGACGGAGTGAATAAGACAAAATCAGAAGTGATTAGCGACATCGTTCATTCCGTGCTTAATAAAGCAGATTTTCAGTAATCGATGACTTCTCTTCGGAAGAAATCGAAGAGATCGAGAACAGACGGCTGCACGTGAGGCTTACTGAGCGCCCACCTGATAAGGAAATCCTTCGATATGAGATAGTCAGAAAGAAGAAAAAGAAACCTGATTATTATCGACACTTGGCAAATACCATGGACTATAAGGAAATCAAGGAACTCACCTATATGGCAATTCAAGCCAAGAACTTGGAAGCCATCATGGGCATGCTCAAGTCCAATGTGTACGCCGCAACGGACGCTCTGGATTGCGACGAGGGCGTCAAGTTCTTTTCCGAAAAAGCAGAAGAATCGAGCGCGTTTGTCCCTGAAGTCTATTTTTTCGTGCGCCGTCCCATATCTGAAAAATACAAATACGTGTTTCGAAGGCTGGCCAGACAAAGCATCATCAAGATGTCGCTCAAGATCACGAGCAAGGGCATCCAGGGTCACTACAAGAAGACCGTACCTACTTACCAAATTGGCATGCCCGAGTTTGATTTGGACGAGACCATCCAACACAACCCGCTCAAGATACTTGATAGGACCTTGAGTTATCGGGATGTGTACGGCATCAAGCGCCAAAGGCAAAAACGAAGGATTGTCATGATCCTCGATACGAGTGGCTCTATGTACGGCAGGCTCTTGTTAAACGCCGCTCTCACGACATCAGTACTAGCGTATAACATGGAAAAGGAGAATTATGGCATCGTGCTATTCAACTCCACGGCGATGTTATTAAAAAAAATCGACGAGAGAAAGTCAATTAAGGACATCATTGACGAAATATTGGATTCAGAGGCAGTTGGTTTCACGAATATCTATATTGGCCTTGAGAAAGGCTTGAAAGAGCTTCACAAGATCAAGGACAGTTCAAAAAAACAATTTGGCATCCTAATATCTGACGGAAACTACAACAGGGGAGAAAATCCCTTGAAGCTGGCAAGCCAATTTCCAAAATTACATGTCATTGGCATTCCCGCCGATAATGACGCCGATCGTGGCCAACAGACTTGTCGTGAGATCGCACGAGCGGGTAAGGGAAAATTTTATGCCGTCGAGGATTATAAGGAAATTCCTCGTGCTTTAATAAACCTGCTATCCCAAAATTAATGAATTTTTAACAATTCAATTATAATATATTTTATACTCATTTTTTGATAAAAATAGAAATTTGGAAGTAGAACAATTTATATTCCTTAACCATATTATTACTTTATTTAATAACAGGTTCTTTGTTATGGCATTTTTAAAAAAAAATACAAAAAAAATCGCAAAATCGGGTAATTTTATAGAAGAATGATCAATTATAAAATTACTCCTTTTTTTCTTATCTTATTATTTATATCGTATTGATTTTTGTAGTTAATAATTAATTTAAAAACCAATACTCACCTACTCTTTTTAACGATTTGTTGTCAAGGTTATATGTAGAATGTAGACAATTAGGTGTTAAATGCGTGGTCCGACCCCCGACTGAAAAGAACATTTGCCTTCGTTGTAAGGGTGCTCGACAGCTCTGTGGCAAGTCCTCTTGCCCCATCTTGTTCAAGCAATCAGTTCTTAAATCGATGCTTCCGTTCAAGTTTGGAAAGGTCGAACGAAATGTCGAGTTGTTTGGGGCAAGCCCTCCTGGATTTTTCGTAGGACGGTTTGGATACCCTAATGTGAACATTGGTCCATTAGTTCCTCTTTCGGAACTTGGTTCAAAGCTAGATATCACCGATTTTCACATCTTGGACGCTCCCGAGATATGGTTTGGTAAGCCAATGGTTGACATTGTTCAATACCGTAGTAGTCTTGTCCGTAGCAATTTTAGTATTAATGTACGCATTGATAAGGAAAAAAGCAAGAACACGCTTCCGATTAAGACATCCAAGTTACTCGACGCATCTAGGGAGCTATCGATGGCAGCACGACCCGTTGATACCGAAACGAAGCTGGAAAAAATGCGCATGGGTCTCACGATGGATAATCACGCCCTGCCCGTAGGACCTACGGGTAAAACCGAACAGATACGAATCGACGAAAATGTGAAAGTACACCCCAAAGTAGACTATTGCGTTTCGGACGGCGATTTGAAAGCGAGCGAGGCGATTTCGGAACACCTCTATTTCAAGGGCCATGTGCCACAATCTACCATCGAGCGAGTTTTTTCAGCGGGACTTCTCGGAGAGGAAAAGAACCGGAAGATCGTTCCAACGAGATGGACCATAACAGCCATTGACGATATTGTTTCAAAGCGCTTGATTCAAGAGATCAAGAAGTTCCCCGAGATTAACGATTATCGAATGTTCGAAAGCACCTACCTTGATAACCATTTCAAGATTCTTCTCTTTCCCGGCAAGTTCGCCTTCGACATGAACGAGGTATGGGCGCCAAACTCGCTATGGAATGTCTCGCTCTCCGGAAATAATAAAGCCCTCACGCCTCAAATTATGAACGACTACGAGTTTTACAGCGGGAGAAAAAAATACGCAAGTAACATAACGGGTGCTTACTACGCTGCAAGAAAATCGGTTTGCGAGTATTTATATGACATTAGAAAACAAGCAAGAGTGCTCATTTTTCGAGAAGTGTCAGGAGGGTATATCGTACCGTTAGGTGTATGGGTCATTCGCGAAACCGTAAAAAACGCTCTTGAAAAAGCACCACCACGAGTACTAGACAATTTTGAAAACTCCCTCAAAGAAATGGGCAATGGCTTAATGGTGGACCTCAAATCGTGGCAAAAAAAGAGCACGCTTATAAACTTTATAAAAAATCAGAGAACTTTAGACGATTTTACATGATCTTTAGTGTTTTAGCTTGATAAAACTTCAAATTGTATGAAGAATAAAGATTTCGGGAAAACTATTAATTTAAATAATTAAATTAGAAAATTAAGGAAAAAATAGAATTATTCGGCATCTTTAAAACCGTAGCTGAATTTCCAGGGGTGATGCGCGTAATCCATTAAGACTCTCATCATGTCTTTGTCCCCTTCTTTAGTTTCCCATAGGTCCCATGGAATCACTTTCACGTGTTCAACTAATCCAACTTTGCTCATTTTTTTCACTTCCTTTGTTTTTTATTTTACTTTTTGTTTTAGGTCCAACTTTGTAATAATATCAAGAGTACTTAAAAGATCGCTATAAATATTATAAGGAAAAAAAAAATTATTCAGCATCTTTAAAACCGTAGCTGTACTTCCAGGGGTGATGGGCGTAATCCATTAAGACTCTCATCATGTCTTTGTCCCCTTCTTTAGTTTCCCATAGGTCCCACGGAATCACTTTCACGTGTTCAACCAATCCAACTTTGCTCATTTTTTTCACTTCCTTTGTTTTTTGTTTTATTTCTAACATTATAATAATATAAAGACTACTTAAAAGATCGCTATAAATATTTTAAGGGTGTTTAAACTTGTTTGAAAGAATTAAGCGAAAGCGTTTAAATTGCACATTTAAGGGGATAATGATTAAATATTGAATGAATTATT